>JBBRCQ010000005.1:0-106319 GCA_038204725.1 Bacteroidales bacterium
TAAATTGTTCATCAAATAATCCTTTTTTACCTTGCTTTTTATAATCTTGTAATGTTGCCATTTTTTTGCAGTTATTTATATGCAAATATACACTTATTTATTTGAATTACAATGATTTAATTTATAGAACTCCCCTTAATAATAGGAAGTGATTTTAAATAAATATAGAATTTTCAACTAATTGTAAATAAAAAAAAGTTATCACTAAAAGTAAATAAAATTTAATCTTTTCAAATATCAATCAAGTTAACGGTTGAATTCATCAAGTTAACGGTTTATTTTATAATAAGACGTTAAAATTACTAAAAAGTTGGAACTTTCTAATAATAATGTCATTTTTATTAAAAATAATATATGAAATTTGGAAATGAATCGTTGAATGGGATAATTATTAAGTAGTAAATGAGTGATTATGATTGAGATAATACTTATTAATCTATTTATTTCTTATCGAATTGTATTTTATACTTTTACGATTATATATTTTCGTTTGGTAAATAACACCCTCTTGATTAAATAATTGGAAGGAAAACTGATTTATTTTGGAGTTTAACAGATGTACCCAATACGTGTATGTTTGGTAAATAACAATATCCAAATCAAATTTTTAAATTAATAATCCAACGACATTTACCAATAATTGCATTGAATGAATTGTTATGTCTGCTTTGGGAAAGTGTTTATTGCTTGATTTTTCATCAAACAAAATGGTCTTCATCCCAGCATCCTTTGCGCCTATAATGTCTTTCTCATATAAATTGCCTATCATCATGCATTCAGATGGATTAAGATGAATAGCACTTGCAATGTTCGTAAAAAAGCGTACATCAGGCTTTTCAACCCCTAAATCTTTGGAAGAAAAGAAATAATGGAAATACTGCTCTGCTGCTACCCTTTGTAAAGCTTTAATCATAGCAGCAGTATCAGACTGACCTGCATTGGTGGCTATAACCATGGTGTAAGTGTTATACAACACCTTTAAAGCCTGCTCTACATCAGGGATATATTCTACATGCTCCCAGGTATACATCGGTGATTTATATTCAGGGAAATCGCGCATAACGGTATCGCCCCAGTCGAAAATCAGTGCTTTCATGCAGTCAGTTTGTAAAGCTATTAACTAATTAGTTGCTGGTTACTTGTTTCTGCAAGTTATTTTATAATCTGAGCATTAAACAGTAATAACCACATTTCCTTTTTTGTGACCTTTATCAACATACCTGTGCGCCTCTATAATCTGCTCTATAGGATAGCTTTTGTCAATGACTGATTTTAACTTTCCTGCTTCGCAGAGTTCTTTGAGAAAGATCAGGTCTTTAACTTTTAACTTAACATTGCCTGTCAAAGAAAGAACATTTAAATAAACCCCTGAATTAGTCAGGGATTTTTTACGTTTTGAAGCTGCAATCTTGCCCACTGCATCAAAAATTACGTCATAATTATAACCGCTTTGCGTAAAATCTTCGTGCATGTAATCGATCACTTTATCGGCTCCCAGAGATTTTACCATTTCCAGATTCGCTGTACTGCATACTCCTGTAACTTCTGCCCCTAAGTAACTGGCTAACTGAATTGCAAAAGTACCAACACTGCCTGAAGCACCATATATTAAAACTTTTTGACCCTTTTTAATATCTGCTTTTCTTAAATAAAACAAGGCGGTTAATGCTCCATTTGGTAAAGAAGCAGCTTCCTCATAAGACATATTGTCGGGTTTTATTGCAAGTATTCCATCTTCTGGCATACAACGATATTGAGCATATGCGCCAAAATCAAATTCAGTGGAACCAAAAACGGGATTGCCTACTTCAAACAACTTAACATCTTTACCAATTGCTTCAATATCTCCGGACAGTTCCATTCCAAGTATTTTTTTTCTGGGTCCGTTCAAACCTAACATAATTCTCATCATGGGTTTGAAAAAGAAGTCTTTAACAGGTCCTAAACCGGGTTCTAATCGTCTGAGCTTTGTATCCCCTATATGTACAGTTGTAGCTTTTACTTTTATAAGCACTTCATTATCTTTAGGAAAAGGTTTTTCAATTTCTTTCAACTGAAGAACTTCCGGTGGACCGTATTTGTAGCATAAAATTGCTTTCATTGTTTCCATTGTGAATTTTTATTTATCAGGTTGTGTTTTTATACAGACTCACAATTTGTGTATTTAACTTACAAACTTAAACCAAATCATAGCGATCCAGGTTCATTACTTTGACCCAGGCTGCTATAAAATCCTTCACGAATTTCTCCTGAACATCTGCGCTACCGTATACTTCAGCAATTGCTCTGAGTTCTGCATTCGATCCAAAAATAAGATCTGCACGGGTAGCTGTCCATTTTAATTCGCCGGTTTTACGATCACGTCCATCAAATGTCTCATTGTCCAGAGATGCAGGCATCCAGGCTGTATTCATTTCGAGCAGATTTACAAAGAAATCGTTGGTAAGAACTTCGGGATGATTTGTAAAAACGCCATGTTTTGAGCTGTTATAATTGGTGTTCAAAACACGCATACCACCCACAAGAACAGTCATTTCAGGAACTGTTAAAGTTAGCAATTGGGCTTTATCCACCAATAACTCTTCTGTTGATATAATGAATTTCGTTTTTAAATAGTTGCGGAAACCATCAGCTACCGGTTCAAGAAAAGCGAATGAATCCACGTCGGTTTGCTCTTGCGAAGCATCCATACGCCCTGGAATGATAGGAACGGTTAAATTAAACCCTGCTTCTTTTGCAGCTTTTTCCACAGCAGCACAACCTGCCAATACAATAAGGTCGGCAAGCGATACTTTTTTACTATCAATTTGTGCAGCATTGAATTCTTGTTTTATATCTTCCAGTTTTGCCAATACTTTTGTAAGTTGATCAGGATTGTTAACAGCCCAGTCTTTTTGAGGAGACAGACGGATGCGGGCACCATTGGCACCGCCACGTTTGTCGGATCCCCGGAATGTTGAAGCCGAAGCCCATGCTGTTGCAACCATCTGTGATATTGACAGTCCTGAATTTAACACTTTCGCTTTTAAGTCTGATATGTCTTTCGCATCTATCAACTTATGATCAACAGCAGGTATAGGATCTTGCCAGATTAGTTCTTCAGTGGGTACTTCAGGACCCAGGTAACGTGACAACGGTCCCATATCACGGTGAGTCAGTTTATACCATGCTCTGGCAAAAGCATCTGAAAATTCAAGTGGATGTTCATAAAAGCGTCTTGAAATTTTCTCATAAACAGGATCGAAACGCAGTGAAAGATCTGTAGTAAGCATCGTTGGTGAATGCTTTTTAGATGCATCGTGAGCATCAGGTACGATATTTCCTGCATTCTTAGCTACCCATTGATGTGCACCGGCAGGACTTTTTGTAAGTTCCCAGTCGTATTTAAACAGGTTTTCAAAGAAATAATAACTCCACTTTGTTGGTGTTTGTGACCATATAACTTCCAGACCACTTGTAATAGTATCACCTCCTTTTCCTGAGCCAAAACTGTTTTTCCAGCCTAGGCCTAGTTCTTCAATTCCGGCAGCTTCAGGTTCAGGTCCAACATGTGCTGTATCACCTGCTCCGTGCGTTTTCCCAAATGTATGACCACCCGCTATAAGTGCTACAGTTTCTTCATCATCCATGGCCATACGTTTGAATGTTTCACGAATATCAATGGCTGCTGCTAGAGGATCAGGATTTCCATCGGGACCTTCGGGATTAACATAAATCAATCCCATTTGCACAGCTGCAAGTGGATTTTCCAGCTTCCTGGAATGTATATCTCCGTTAGCATCATCGTCGGAAATAAGCACACTACCTTCTTTTGCCACACCTTCGGATCCATCTGCATAGCGGATATCACCACCTAACCATTTGGTTTCTGAACCCCAGTAAACATCATCTTCGGCCTCCCACACATCAACACGTCCTCCTCCAAATCCAAAGGTTTTAAATCCCATTGATTCTAATGCAACATTACCGGCAAGAATCATAAGATCGGCCCAGGAAATATTTTGGCCATACTTTTGTTTTACAGGCCAAAGCAACCTTCTTGCCTTGTCGAGGCTTACATTATCGGGCCAGCTGTTTAATGGGGCAAAGCGTTGCTGTCCTCCACCAGCACCACCACGACCATCACCTGTACGATAAGTACCTGCACTATGCCATGCCATTCGGATGAACAAAGGTCCATAATGGCCGAAATCGGCAGGCCACCAATCCTGTGAGTCGGTCATGAGCTTGTGAAGGTCATTTTTAATAGCTTTTAAATCCAATTTCCTGAAAGCTGCAGCATAATTAAATTCATTCCCCATTGGGTTAGAATTAGAAGAATGCTGTCGTAATACACTCAATTTTAACTGATTTGGCCACCAGTCACGATTTTTCGTTCCGCTACTGCCTATACTGTGTTTTTGAGTTGCCCCCGTAACAGGGCATTGGCTACCTTTGGTTGAATTATTTTCCATTTTAAATACAAATTTGTTTATATCTGATTATTAAAATTATATAGAATTATTAACAAATCTTTATACAAATGGTTCGATGTATTTTTAAACTATTTTAATATACAATTACTTTAAATAAGCAAAGTGCTTTAGATATTAAAGATACACCAAACTGACTCTTCTAAAATACTAATTAACAAACGTATATATAAGTATTTACAAAAAAATACAATAAAAATAAAATCCTTGTTTGAAAATCAGATAAATAAACTTAAATTTGCACTTTCGTATATAATTAATAAAAGAACTCAAAATCAACATTTTATAAATTAATTGGAGGATAACTCAATGTCTACAGAACAAAAACAAAAGTATGTCTACTATTTCGGCAGCAAACAAGCCGATGGTAAAGCCGACATGAAAAATTTACTGGGTGGTAAAGGTGCTAATTTAGCTGAAATGTGCTTATTAGGATTACCTGTACCGGCTGGTTTTACAATTTCCACTGAATGTTGTACTGCTTATTATGATAACAATTGCAAGTTACCAGTATCTTTAACAGAAGAAGTATGGACAGCAATGAAAAAAGTTGAAGAAGCAATGGGCATGAAATATGGCGACATTGAGAACCCACTTCTGTTATCTTGTCGTTCAGGTGCTCGTAGTTCTATGCCAGGTATGATGGACACCGTTTTAAACATCGGATTAAGTTCAAAAACCATCCCTGCATTATTGAAAAAAACCAACAATCCTCGTTTTGTATGGGATTCGTACCGTCGTTTAATTATGATGTATGCTGATGTGGTAATGGAAAAAGCTGAAGGCATGGAACCTATTGATGGCAAAGGCATTCGCAAGCAATTGGATGATATGCTCAATGATTACAAACATAAAAAAGGTTATCAATCAGATACCGACTTAACTGCTGAAGACTTACAATTCTTAGCTGAAGCCTTTAAAAAAGCAGTGAAAGCTTCTTTAGGTCAGGATTTTCCTGATGATGCCGAAGCTCAATTATTTGGTGGTATCAAAGCTGTTTTCAAAAGCTGGAATGGTAAAAAAGCCATCTCTTATCGCCGCATCGAAGGTATTCCTGATGCATGGGGTACAGCTGTAAATGTTCAGGCAATGGTTTTTGGAAACATGGGCGATACATCTGCAACCGGTGTTGCATTTACCCGTAATCCTGCTACTGGAGAAAATTCATTCTATGGTGAATGGTTAATCAATGCACAGGGCGAAGATGTTGTAGCCGGTATCCGTACACCAAGTCCTTTGAACGATGATACTAAAAACGAACAGAACAAACATCTGCACAGTATGCAGGAAATATGGTCTGATTCTTACAAAGAACTATTTGAAATCCGTAATCGTCTTGAAGATGCCTTTAAAGACATGCTCGATATCGAATTTACGATTCAGGAAGGGAAATTATACATGTTACAATGCCGTGTTGGTAAACGTACCGGTACAGCAGCATTGAACATGGCAATGGATATGTTGAAAGAAGGTCGTATCGACGAAAAATCTGCGGTTTTACGTCTCGATCCTGCTCAGCTCGACGAATTGTTACACCCTATTATCAACCCTGCCATGCTGAAAGGTGCAGAACCATTTGTAAAAGGATTGCCTGCCGGTCCTGGAGCTGCAGTTGGTAAAGTTGTTTTTACTGCTGAAGATGCTGTGGAATGGCAACGCAGAGGCGAAACCGTATTATTGGTTCGCGAAGAAACCAATCCTGAAGATGTGGAAGGTATGCGTGCTGCTGTTGGAATTTTAACTGCCCGTGGTGGTATGACTTCACATGCTGCATTGGTTGCCCGTGGTTGGGGTAAATGTTGCATCGTTGGTGCAGGTGCTTTGCATGTGGATGTAGATGCTAAAACAGCAACGATTAAAGAAAGCGGTATTGTTATTAAAGAAGGTGATGTATTAACACTGGATGGAACCAAAGGTCATGCATTTGTTGGTACCCTTGATTTGATGGATGCTACAGAAAACCCACGTTTCCAGGAATTCATGAGATTGGCTGACAAATTCCGTACCATGGGAGTTCGTACCAATGCTGATACTCCAGCTGATGCAGCTATTGCACGTAGTTTTGGTGCCGAAGGTATCGGATTGTTCCGTACCGAACACATGTTTTATGGAAAAGGAACCGAAAAAGCTTTATTCCTGTTGCGTAAAATGATTTTAAGCGAAGGTGAAGCCGAACGCCGTATTGCGCTTGATGAACTTTCTACTTATGTTAAAAGAGATTACAAAGGAACTTTGGAAGCAATGGACACTTTACCGGTTACATTCCGTTTACTGGATCCACCTTTACATGAATTTGTTCCTCAGAGTGCCGAAAACCAAGCTGATCTTGCAAAAGAATTAGGCATCAGTGCCGAAGCCATTGCAAAACGTGGTGAAGCATTACACGAATCCAATCCTATGATGGGACATCGTGGTGTTCGTTTAGGCATCACTTATCCTGAAGTTACTGAAATGCAAATTCGTGCTTTGTTCGAAGCTACTGTTGAACTTATAAAAGAAGGTAAAACACCAAAACCTGAAATCATGGTTCCTGTAACCTGCGATGTCACGGAGTTAGACTTTACCAAAATTATTGTTGACAAAGTGTATGCTGAAGTTTGTGCTAAATTTGGTGTTGCAAAAATTGATTACCTTTATGGTACAATGATTGAAATACCACGTGCATGCTTGTTAGCCAACAAAATGGCTAAAACAGCACAGTTCTTCTCATTTGGAACCAACGACTTAACCCAAATGACCTTTGGTTTCAGCCGTGATGATACCGGTGGATTTATGCAGGATTATCTGGATAATAAAATCCTTGCCAACGATCCTTTCCAGACTATTGATCAGGAAGGTGTTGGACAATTGATTGAAATGGCTGTTGCCAAAGGACGCGAAACACAACCTAATTTAAAAGTAGGTATTTGTGGCGAACAAGGTGGAGATCCTGCTTCTGTAGAATTCTGCTTCCGCAATGGATTAAACTACGTAAGTTGTTCACCATTCCGCGTTCCAATCGCACGTTTGGCTGCATCTCAGGCTGCTATCAAAGCTGAAAAAGCTAAGAAATAGTCGGAAGACGGAAGACCAAAGTCGGAAGTCAGAAGAAGAAAAATCTTCATGAGTTTCATATAAATTTAAAAACCCCGTTTCACTTATGGTGAGACGGGGTTTTTACTTGTAAATTATAATCGTTTGTAAATTTTAAAGTGGGTTTTGTAGACTAATCCATTGGATTCATTAGAATATTCCATTAGCAGAATAGTAGAAAAAAGACAAAGTTGGTTTCTAAAGCATTTGCTTAGCACTATCAACTTTTATTTCCAATACTCTGGTAAGAAACGAAAATTTCTCTTTCATAAAATTATATTCATCCCCTGAGCTGATATATTTGGCTTTGCCATCAATGACAAAACCTGTTCCAGGATAATCTTTATATCCCAACACATCTTTGCTTCCTAAAGTTATTTTGACATGGTTATTTACATTGATGTTTTTCTCGGTTTTTCTGAATCCATAAGCAGGAATGAGAATCCGTTCATCATCTGTAATCACAAGATAAGAATTCCAGGTATTAACAACATGAGGTTCTATTCCCCAGGAGACAATTGAAACAACACCTTCGTGCTGTAATACTTCTAAAAACTTTTCTGACAACTTCTTATTTTCACTCATTTTTAATTGTTATTTTAAATTTGACATTTATTTTATATAGCTTCCCAAAAACACCGCTGAGGCGATACAATTGCACCTTCCGTTTTAAGTATATTCATTGCTTTATCCACTGCTTTACGGTCTAAGTTGGTCAATTCTGCAATCTTTCCGGCATTTATGGGAATCCCTGCCTTCTTAATTGTTTCCAATACTTGTTCTTTTATTTCCATTGCATTTATTTTATGTGTAAATGATATTTTAAAAGTTACAAAATTACAAATCAAAAAGTATTTTAATATTAAACTGGTTTAAGAAATACAAGCTATAAATTCTTTTTTCGGAGTTCACTTACATATTCAGGTGTTAAACCTAAATAAGAAGCAATCATATATTGTGGTACACGCTGTACAAATTCCGGAAATGAAGTGCAAAAATGGGTATAAAATTCTTCTTTTGATAGATCATACAAATATTTATTTCTTAGTTGAGAAGCAGCCAGGGCACGTTGCATCATAATTCTAAAATAACGTTCCATTTGAGGTATGTCTTTGAGTAATAATTCAAATGAAAATGCGTCGATTGAGACAACATCAGAGTTTTCAACCGCTTGTATAAAATATGTTGAAGATGTGTTATCCGTAAAACTAAAAAAATCTGAAATCAACCAATTCTCAATAGCAAACTGTGTAATTTGCTCGCTCCCTTTTTGGTTTATAAAAAACATTCTTAAACAACCTTTATCGACAAAATGAATTGACCTGCAAATCTGACCTTCTTTTAGTAGAAAATCTTTTTTTTTATAGGTTGTATATTTGAAGTACTTATTCAGAATTTCAGTTGGATTTTCTTCAAAATCAATGTATTTGCATATATGTTTTATAAAATTTGTATACATTCTATCTGGTTTCGTCTTTTGGAAAATAGTTATCAATTAATTTTCGGGTTTCAGACAACCAAACCATCCGTTGGTTATAATCACTATCTTTTATTACCTGAAAATTCATTCTTTTAAAATTAGCAATACCACAGAACTTAAACACTCTGTTTCCCCAAATTGTTTCAAGTGGGTCTTTATAAATTTTTTCTTCTAATTCGTCAGTTGTATTTGATGTATTTATTACAATAGCATGCTGAGCCTTAAGAATTCCCCTGATAACAGTTTTCTCGTTTTCATCTTCCTCAAATGTATAGGCTATTTCCGGTAAAAAGACTCTGTCAATCCATCCTTTGACAATGGCAGGAGGCTGACCCCACCAATTCGGATGAATTATAATGATTCCGTCACTATTTACCAAATCATTACTATACATCTCTACATCTTTATCATTTTCATTATTGAACGATGTAAAGACCGGATTAAAGTGTTCTTTATATAAATCATGAAATACAACCGTATGGCCGTTATTTATTATTTGTGTTATGCACGTCTCTGCTATGGCATGATTAAAACTACAGCTGCCTGGATGTCCAAGTATAATTAATACATTCATCTCCATTAATATTTAATCAAAAGAATTAAAGAATTGGCGGCAAATATAAGAAGGAAAATCAGCATTTAATTTATTTTATTACAATTAAGACTTTTTTCGAATACCAAACCTTACCGTTTTTGAATTGCTGCTTCAATAGAATTGATTCTTCACTTAAATAAACTAGTATGTGCGCCTTCCAAATGCACATTTTCCTACATATCAGTCTGCTATCAAAGCTGAAAGAGATATGAAATAGTTGGAAGTTGGAAGACTTATGTAAGAAGAAGTTTCGCAACTAACTAATTTTTATTAAAAAATTCCAGTAGTTTACTTTCGGGGTTTTGATTTGTAAATATTGATATCATCCTTTCCATTAATACTATTTGGTTTTAGAACTGAAGCTTAAAACGAACCATGACACTAAGTTGGACATTTCCAATTTAGAAAATGATGTTTATTTTATTAAAATTATATTAGATAAGGAAGCGGATTACATTAAGATAATAAAAGAATAAATCAGACTTATTGCTCATACAAAACAATAATTAATTTATAATTAATGATTCAAAAGCTCCGTCTAGCATTTGCTGAGACGGGGCTTTTTAGTTAATATAAGATATCAAAGATACAATTTAAAAGCAATTAAGAACTCATCCGATGACTTTTATATAGTAGGAATGCGTTTGAAAGTCGCGCCAACACTCCAGAAAAAAAAGGTAAAAGCTTTATCATTGAACAGTCATCTTTAAATACTTTGTTATGCATAAAGTGGAGGCGCAACTTCCACATTTAGTCGCACCACTACTTTAAAAATTCTCAGCATTATTGCTCATAATACACTTTAACCTTATTTGATTTCAGTCTTGTTTTCAGCCAACTTTCAATTTTAGCTCTATCGCTGTGAGGCAGCCCTTTACCCTTTGTAGTAAAAACAACGATAACTACTACTTCGGGTTTTGATTTGGCATCATGAAAAACATAGGAATCGGCATACGAACAATTAGTAATTTGAGGGTATAGGCTTTGGATTTCGTTTAAAATCTGAAGGCCAAGATTTTTTTTAATAGAAACAGAATCCAGTACTTTTGTTTTTTCGAGTAACATAAGGTTCAAACGATTCAATTCAGCCTGCAGTTTGTCAACCTCAGTATTTTTCTTTGTAATTTCATCGAAAGAAAATCCCTGATGAAATTCAATTTTAGCATTACTTAATGAAAAATCCTTTGCCCTGTTCTGTATATTCTTTTTTTGAGAATCATTTAAAGAGGATCCTCCATATATCAAAATAATTGTTTTAGAACTTGCTTTTATTTCATTTTTTAATAAATAATTTCCTTCAACTACACTGATGTTGGTGATATACTTATTAGCATTGTCAACAAACTTTTCATTTTGTACAAGAAGATACCCAAAATAAATGCTGGGAATTAATACAAGGGTTATCACAATAGATATCAACCGGTTAATTTTCCGTTTTTGATTATTGTCAATAATTGTTCTTATTGGGAATTTAAGTATCTGTGAGATTAAAATGGAAGAAATTGCAATAAAAACCGTATTAATGGTAAATAAATATAAAGCACCAAAAAAATAGTAAAACTGCGCAGTTGCCAAACCATAACCTGCAGTACATAATGGTGGCATCAAAGCAGTGGCAATGGCAACACCAGGAATAATATTTCCCTTTTGTTTACTACTGATAGCAACAATACCTGCCAAACCTCCAAACAAAGCTATGATCACATCATAAATAGTTGGACTGGTTCGGGCTAATAGCTCGGAATGAGCTGTAGAAATGGGACTTAATATAAAATAAGCTGTTGATGCCAGCAAACTGGCTACAACGGCAAAAGAAAAATTTTTAACAGATCTTTTAAAAAGGATAAAGTTATAGGTTGCAATACTATACCCCATTCCATTGATGGGACCCATCAATGGAGATATAAGCATTGCACCAATTATAACAGCTGTCGAATTCATATTCAGTCCAACTGAAGCTACGATGATTGCAAAAACCAGAATCCAGAGATTTGTACCTTTGAAAATGATATCTTTTTCAATGGTATGATGTATTTTGTCAAAGTCATCAAAATCACTTTCAAGACTTATATAATCCAGAATTTTACGTATCAATATGTAGCTTTTCATAGTTGTGGAATTTTGATTGATATATGCAAAAATAATATATATTTTTATAATCCAATATTTATTCAATCGTCCATGCACTTTATTTTCCATTTTTGTAACTTATAATCAGCAACTACACTAAAAACATTTTTGGAAGTAATGTAAGTTTTTAATTATAAATTTGAAGCAATTGTTTTCCACTTTAATTATTAAAAAATTATCATAAAGTATTGTTGTTTCAAAAAAGTTTTATACTTTAGCTGTATAAAAAATACAGGATATGCGCATAGAAAGAATTGGGAAATCCCTGGAAAATCAAGCTAGTGAAAAGGTTGACCTTTGTTTAATAGACCCTTTAATTGCCAGGTTCAAGGGTAAAAAAGGAAATCTGATTCCAATATTACAAGGTACACAACAAACTTTTGGTTATATCCCTACAGAAGCTTTTATTAAAATCTCTGTAGAAACTGGTCTGAAATTAAGTGATATGTATGGTGTAGCTACCTTTTATGCTCAGTTCCGTTTATCTCCGGTTGGAAAACATATTATTAAAGTATGTCATGGTACAGCCTGTCATGTTCAGAATTCAAATACAATAACGGTAGCTTTACAGGAAGCTTTGGGTATTATGGATGGAGCTACTACCGAAGATGGTATTTTCACACTCGAATCAGTGGCTTGCCTGGGTTGTTGTTCTCTCGCACCTGTTATGATGATAGGTGATGAAACTTTTGCAAAACTAACAGGTAAGGAAGCCGTGAATATCATTAAAAATATAAAAATAAAAGAAAAAGCCCTGAATACATAGAATACTTGTTGCGTCTTGATTACTTCAGGTTATTAATAAACTTAGATTTGCAAAGGAAATTTTAAATCTGATTTATTTAATTGAGGATAAGAAAGACATAAGTATGATAATATATAAAAACATACCTGATTAAATTCCCGTTGTCTTAGCGCTTTGATCAAAAAAATTAATCGTTTTATGGAAAAAACAAAAGTAATAGTTGGGTTGGGCAGTTGCGGTGTAGCTGCCGGAGCTTTCAAAACCTATCAAAAGATAGAAGCATTGATGCTAGCCGATAATCTGGATTTCGAACTAAAGAAAACCAGTTGCATCGGTATGTGTTTCCGTGAACCATTGGTAGAAGTTATTGATAAAAATGGTTCCTGCATCTATGGAAATGTAGATGAAAGCAGAGCAATTGAAATCATTGAACAACATGTTTTAAAACAAGAACCTATTAAAGAATATGTAGTAAAAACTGATTTATTCCATACCAACGACAATGGATTTTTTAAAGATCAGGTAAGGATTGCATTGCGACATTGTGGCTTGATTGATCCTGAATCTATTGAAGATTATGAATCTCAAATGGGTTATGCTGCCATCCGTAAAATTGCAGACCAAAAAATCAGTTATGATACCGTCATTCAATCGGTGTTTGATTCAGGTATTCGTGGCAGAGGTGGTGGTGGTTTTTCAACCGGAATGAAATGGAAATTTGCACGTAACAACAAATCGGATGAAAAATATATAATATGTAATGCCGACGAAGGAGATCCAGGAGCATTTATGGATCGTTCATTGCTGGAAGGAGATCCGCATGCAATATTGGAGGGAATGCTCATTGGAGCTTATGCAATAGGTGCCACCGAAGGAATCATCTATTGCCGTGCTGAATATCCATTGGCTATTAAACGTTTGGGAATTGCTATAGAACAAGCAAGAACAAAAGGATACCTGGGTAAAAATGTTTTTGGTATCAATGGTTTTGATTTTGATATGCACATTAAAGAAGGAGCCGGAGCATTTGTATGTGGCGAAGAAACTGCATTGATTGCATCTATAGAAGGAGAAAGAGGTATGCCACGCAAACGCCCCCCCTTCCCTGCCGAATCAGGATTATGGCGCAAACCTACCAATATTAACAATGTTGAAACTTTTGCCAATATCCCATGGATCATTATCAACGGAGCTGAAGCCTATTCAAAATACGGAACCGAAAAAAGCAAAGGAACCAAAGTATTCGCCTTGGCAGGAAAAATCAACAATTCAGGATTGGTGGAAGTGCCAATGGGAGTTACCATCCGCGATATTGTATTTAAACTGGGTGGAGGCATTCCGAATGGTAAAAAATTTAAAGCGGTACAATTGGGTGGTCCTTCAGGAGGATGTATCCCTGAGTTTCTTGCCGATACAGTGGTTGATTATGATTCGGTAAATGCAACCGGTGCTATTATGGGTTCCGGCGGCATGGTCGTAATGGATGAGGATACCTGTATGGTAGATATCGCCAGATTTTTCCTAAACTTTACACAAGAAGAATCCTGTGGTAAATGTACTTTTTGTCGTATCGGTACCAAGAGAATGCTTGAAATCCTTACCCGCATTACCGAAGGAAAAGGTGATGAAAGCGACATTGCCAAACTGGAAGAACTTGCCGTTCAGATAAAAGACAACTCACTCTGCGGATTGGGACAAACTGCCCCTAATCCAGTACTTACCACCTTGAAATATTTCCGCGATGAATACGAAGCCCACATTTTTGCAAAAAAATGTCCTTCAAAAGCTTGCAAAGCTTTGCTTACCTATGAAATCATTATGGACAAATGTACAGGTTGTACGGTTTGTGCAGTAAAATGTCCTGTTAAAGCCATTACCGGTGAACGCAAACAACCACATTTTATC
This sequence comes from Bacteroidales bacterium, assembly GCA_038204725.1. GTDB lineage: Bacteria > Bacteroidota > Bacteroidia > Bacteroidales > JACABE01 > JACABE01. Next base: position 14,400 of record JBBRCQ010000005.1, read on the forward strand.
CATCAGGATATCTGTATCAAATGCGGAGATTGCTTTAACAGATGTAAATTTGAAGCCATTTCTTTATCTTAATCTTAAACAGTAAGTAAAAAAAATAGTGATTTGTGATTAGTAAATAGTATTTTAATAATTACAAAAACTGAATAAAAATACATATCAACTTAATAATCAATAACTCATAACCTATGAGCAACAGCATAAATATCGTATTAAACGGCAAAATTATCAACGCATATTCAGATGAAAGCATATTGGATGCAGCTGTTAAAAACAATATACATATTCCTACAATGTGTAACGATCCTCGATTAGACCCTTATACATCCTGCTATGTTTGTGTGGTTGAAGTGGAAGGTATGAAGGGCTTACAACCATCCTGCTCTACAAAAGTCAGAGAAGGTATGGTAATTACCACTGATAACGAAAAAGTAAAAAAAGCCCGTAAAACTGCATTGGAATTGTTGTTGAGTAATCATTATGCTGATTGTACAGGCCCTTGCAAACAAACTTGTCCTGCCGGAGTAGACGTTCAGGGATATATTTCGTTGATTGAAAAAGGGTTATACAACGATGCCATTGCATTGATTAAAGAAGTGAATCCTTTGCCTGCAATTTGCGGCAGAGTTTGTGTACGCCCTTGTGAAGTGGCTTGTCGCCGGAATTTACTAGATGAAGGTACAGGTGTTGGCATTGATTACCTTAAGCGTTTTGCAGCGGATAAAGATTTGGAATCTGTTTCAAAGTTTGTTCCTGAAATCAAACCATCAACCAATAAAAAAGTGGCTGTCATCGGTGCTGGTCCAGGAGGGTTGTCAGCAGCTTATTTCCTTCAGATAGCAGGACATCAGACCGATATTTATGAAGCCGCTCCCAAAGCCGGTGGCTGGCTCAGGTATGGCATTCCCGAATACCGTTTACCCAATGATTTACTACAAAGTGAAGTAGACAATATTACTGAATTAGGAGTCCGTATTTTTTTTAATAAGACATTGGGTGGAAATATCAGTTATGAAAAACTGAAAGAAAAATATGATGCAGTAATACTTACGATCGGTTCACAAAAAGGAACAACTGTAGGATGTGAAGGTGATGATGCAAAAAATGTATTTTCAGGTATTGATTTTTTGAAAAAGATGGAGGTTTCCGGTCAAAAACACAATTTTGCAGGCAAAACAGTTGCAGTGGTCGGCGGTGGAAATACAGCCATGGATTGTTGCAGAACGGCTATCCGCTGTGGTGCAAAAAAGGTATATGTAATTTATCGACGTACTGAAAATGAAATGCCAGCCAATCCTATAGAAATTCACGAATCAAAACTCGAAGGCGTTGAATATCTCTTTTTAACCAATCCTATCAGCATCCAAAAAGACAAAGAAGGTAAACTCAAAACCATGACTTGTATTAAAATGGAATTGGGTGATGCAGATGCTTCGGGAAGAAGAAGACCCGTTCCAATTGAAGGTTCTGAAAAAGTACTGAAAGTGGATTATGTATTGGCTGCCATTGGTCAAAAAACAGAAGTTACCTTTTTAGATGATATTAATAACAATGTAAAAGAAGGTGCATTAAAACTAACGAAATGGGGTGATCTGGATTGTGACAAAAACACATTGCAAACCAGTGTGAAATCAATATTTGCAGCCGGTGACGGAGTTACCGGACCTGCCACCATCATCCAGGCCATCGCTCAGGCAAAAACAGCTGCTCATTCGTGTCATCAGTTTTTGATGGGACTTCCTATTGAACCTGCCAAAAAAGAATTCATAAGTAAGAAAGATAATTTTAAACCACAAATGAAGGAAGCTTACCACGCATCTTATCCAAAGCAGTTGCGTGAAGAAATGCCTACATTAAAACCTAAAAACCGCTTTAATTTTAATGAAGTGGAATTAGGATATAAAAACGAATCAGTGGCTATGCATGAAGTCAATCGTTGTCTGGAATGTGGTTGTACCGAATATTATACCTGTGATTTAAAAAAATATGCTACCGAATACAATGCCGATCAGATGAAATTTGAAGGTGATTTTTCAGAACATCAGGTTAATTTTGCACATCCTTTTGTAGAGATAGATAACAACAAATGTATTTTATGTTCCAGATGCGTTCGTATTTGCAGGGAAGTTGTAGGTGCCAATGCACTGGGCCTTGTGGAACGTGGGTTTAAGACTTATGTAGCTCCTAGTTTGGGTGAAAAATTACAAGATACTTCGTGTGAAAGTTGTGGAATGTGTATCTCTACCTGTCCCACCGGTGCAATTACCGAAAATGTAAATTTCAAACCGGGACCTGTTCAAACAGATACTTTTGAAACAATTTGCAATTATTGTTCTGTGGGATGTAGTTTAACCATTCATCATATCAAAGGTTATGTAATGAAAGTTACAGGAAATAAAGGCATTGTAAATCCTGACGGGAATATTTGTAAATATGCAAAATTTGGCTATCAATATCTGAACAATAAAAAACGACTGACGAAACCTTTGTTGAAAACAGATGGAGTATTTGAAGAAATCAGTTTCAAACAGGCATATGATTACATCATTCATAAAATAAGAAGTGTAGCACCTGATGAGAATGTCTTTTTTGCCGGTGCCCGTTTAACCAACGAAGAAATCTATCTGATTCAGAAACTGGCAAGAGCTGCTGTTAAAACCAATAATATTAGCAGTTTACATTATATTAAAAGAGGTGCACATTTAATTAACACTTCTTTCGACAATGCACCTTTCAGCCAGATAAAAGATGCCAGCAAAATTTATTTATTCGGTTCCGAAATCAATAACGACCACCCTGTGGTTGGTTACATGGTAAGCAATACCCGCTTTACTAAAAATATTGAAGTGGAAGTGCTCACTACCCTACCCCATCACTCAATGGCTCACAAAGTGGATAAGGTTATCAAAGCAGCTTCGTATTATTATTTTATCAAAGCCATCAATTATTACCTTGTCAGTAATAAACTTTACAATGCAATGTTTATCAAAGATAATTGTGTTGATTTTGATAAATATAAAAAGGAACTGTTGAAAGAAAACTTTGACGACCTGGTAAGACTATCAGGTCTTTCAGCCAATGAAATAGCCAACTGTGCCAATGATTATAATTTACAAATGAATGCCATCATTTTGTTTTCTGAAAAAGAAATTTCAGCACCGGCATCCACAGAATTGTACAATTTAACCATGATAACAGGCAAATTGGGTAAAACTTCCAATGGTTTAATTGCCTTGAAATCTAAAAATAATTCACAAGGTTTGTTTGATATGGGAGCTTATCCTAAATTTGGAGTAGGTTATCAGGAAATTGATAACAAGGATTTTATCAAAAAAATGCAAGATATTTGGGAAGTCAGCGATTTATCAACACAATATACCAATGAACAAGAACGATTGTTGCGTGAAGGAAAAATTAAAAACATATTTATCTTTGGCGAAGATCCATTAGGTTGTGGCATCGACAAAGAAAATCTGCTCCAGGTAGCTTCAAAAGGAGGTTTTGGTGTGGTTCAGGACTACTTCATGACTGAAACTGCGCAAATGGCCGATTTGGTGCTTCCGGCTTCGTTACCCTTTGAAATTGGCGGACATTTTACCAATACTCAAAGGTACATTCAAAGAGTAAACCAGTCATTACTTTCACCATTTTCGGATACATCTTATATGCAATTATTTACACTGCTCAAAAAAATGGGTGTAAAAACTACCTCTGATGTAAATGATGTTATGATGGAAGCAATATCTTTGTTGCCTGATTTTGAAAGTGATGAAGAAAGATCCAGTTATCGTTTTATAGAAACAACTGACAATAATTACCAGGCTTTATTTACAAATGGATGCGATTATGTTGTCAAAAATTTTGATGATGAATTTAATGAAAAAATTAGCCACTTAGAAACAAAGAAAAAGTCTTAGTGTCTTTGTGGCAAAAAACAAAAAACTATGAAAAAATTTAAAAATATTGATAAAATATTAGACTTTGCCATAGGCGAAGAACAAGCAGCTGTTGAATTATACACCAGTTTAGCTGAAAACTTTTCTTCTTCTGAAATTAAGGAAATTTTTCTTGATTTTGCAAAGGAAGAAATCAGTCATAAAGCAAAGCTAACAGCTATTAAAGAAAACAGTTTGTTTGACCTTAAACCTGAAGCTGTTACTGATCTCAAAATCAGCGATTACATGGTAAGCGTGGAGCCATCTCCAAAGATGACTTATGCTGAAGCATTGGTATTTGCCATGAAAAAAGAAAAAGCGGCTTTTAAACTTTATACAAAACTGGCAGAAAGAGCTCCCAATGCAGATATTAAAAATGTTTTCCTCTCGCTGGCTGCAGAAGAATCAAAACACAAATTGCGTTTTGAAATCGAGTACGATGAATATGTATTAAGGGAAAACTAGAAGAATGTTAAAAATAAAATTAAATACCTCTTTTAGGATCATCATCCTAACACTTTCTTTTTTTGTAGTTGCCAACCCTAGCAATGCTTTTTCCAGAACCTGAGTTTTGAGGAATTGCTGGGTCTTCAAAAGGATTCGAAAAAGAAAATTACAAAATTCTTTAAAGAAAAAAGCTGGATTCAGGATACAAGTAATTTATTTGTATGGTATTACGGAATTTCTACGAATGCTGACAGTGCGGAAGCTATGCTTGGGCTTCGTGACAATAATTGCAAAAAGATTATACTTTATTATTCAATGAGCGATTCTCTTAAATACAATGAACTTAAAACAAGTGCTTTAAAAATTTCAGAAAAAGACAGTATTATTTATTTTAAAAATGTATCTATTAAAGACTTTACACTTGAAAAGTTGTATGTTAGATTCTATGAAACACATGAAGTAAATGAGCAACCTTTATATGCTTTGTGGATATTTTCTAAAACAGATGAGTGGTATTGGAGGGATTTAAATTTATATTGTCTTCCGTTGGAAAAGAAAATCAATAATCGGGAAGCAATAAATGAAAATAATGAATCGATATATACTGTTGTAGAGACAGCTCCGGAGTTTTCAGGAGGAGATAGTGCAAGAATTGAATATTTAAAGTACAATATACGATACCCTAAATATGCAAGAGAAAAAGGGATACTGGGGACCGTTTATTCAACTTTTATTGTAGAGAAAGATGGTAGTATTACAGATATTAAAATAGTTAAAGGTATCGGTGGAGGCTGTGATGAAGAAGTAATTTATTTAATCAAAAATATGCCTCTATGGAAACCAGGTACTCATAATGGGAAAGCTGTAAGAGTTCAGTTCAATTGGCCAGTCAAGTTTACAATAAGTAAAGATTAAAAAAATAAAACAACTTAACCTTATTCTTTTACTAAAATAGTTAATCCACCTAAATAAACAATAAGTGAAACAATCAAACATCTCAACGAAAGTAAAAATTTTCATATTACCCATTCTCCTCTTCGCATTCAGTTGTAATATTTATTCTCAAAACCTGAGTTTCGAGGAATTATTAAGTTTACAAAAAGAGACTAAGAAAAAAACTGAGAAATTTTTTCAGGAGAAAAAATGGGAGAAGGATGTAAAAACAGTAAATAAATGGATGCATAAGAAAGAAAATTCCACAGAGAATGTCGATGCGATTTTTACGATTTAGACTGAAAACTGCAAGGAGGATATTATCAATTATATCATAAGTGATTCATTTATTTTTAATAGATTAAAAGATAATTTTGTTCTTCTATCAGAAAAAAAGGACAATATTTATTCCGCAGGTAATTATGTTAATGATTATATTTTCAATGATTTATATGTAGGGTTTTTCCAGGCAAAAAAAACGAAGCAGCCTGACTTTTATGCTGTCTGGATATTTTCAATGTCAGATGGCTGGTATTTTAAAAATTTAAACAAATTCTGCTTACCAAAGATCAATGAAAGTAATGCGAAAGCAGCAGATTATTCCAGAGCCGAATTTCCAGGTGGACAGAAAGAAAGATTAAAATTTATTGAGAAGAACATGGAATATCCAAATGCTGCATATGATAAAGGAATTGAAGGGGCTGTATATGTTAGCTTTTATGTAGAAGAAGATGGTAGCCTTAGCAATATTGAAATTATCAAAGGATTGGAAGGTGGTTTTAACGAAGAAGTTGTCAGGTTAATAAAACTGATGCCGAAATGGAAACCTGCTATTCGCGATGGAAAACCAATAAGAATGAAAATCAGTTATCCTATGGCATTTAGGCTAAATGATTTATAATTGGGCTTTAATAAGATTTTAAATCCATTTTTATTTTATCTTAAATCTGGAGATTTATGCTGGATTATAAGAAAGTTTGTGACTTGGGCTATTTTTAAACCATTCTTATTTTCTTTTATTTATTGATTTTCGAATTTGGAGGAATATTTTCAGTAATCCAGACATTTCCTCCGATGACACTGCTCTCTCCTATTGTGATTCTTCCAAGAATCGTAGCATTTGCATAAATTATCACATTGTCTTCAATTACTGGGTGTCGTTGAATATTTTTAATAGGATTTCCCTGATCATCCAATGGAAAACTTTTGGCTCCCAGGGTTACACCCTGGTAAAGCCTTACATTTTTCCCTATAATTGTTGTTTCTCCAATAACAACACCGGTTCCATGATCAATAAAAAAATGATCCCCAATCTTTGCAGCCGGATGGATATCAATACCGGTTTTTGAATGGGATATTTCGGAAATCATACGGGGTATTAATTCTACACCCAGTTTATGAAGTTCATGCGCTATACGGTAATATGTAAGTACTACTATGCTTGGATAACACAATATAGTTTCGCTATAACTCTTTGCTGCCGGATCGTTGTTATAGGCTGCTATCACATCTGTTGATAATAAATACCTAATTTCAGGAATTTTTTTTATAAAATTTTCTGATAGCATTACTGAATTCAGTTCACATTCAATACAATTTCTTTCAATTTTACTACAATTAAAACAAAATTCCATTTTTAACTGTTCCTGCAACATGCGTTGAATCATTTCCAACTTATGGCTCACATAATCAATGAAAGTACTTTGTGATGGTTCATTGTTTTCCATAAAAACCGGAAATATAATTTCCCTGATATCATCCACTATTTTAGTGAGTTTTGAAATTGAAGGCAAAGGCGTATCATGATTAGCATGAAACATTAACTCATTATCGCTGAAATCACACAAACGCTCTGCAATATCATTATAAAAAGCATTTTTTTTAATCATCGAATCTATTTTTAAAAAGCATTATTTTAAAAAATTAATTATTGTCAAATAAGGCAGTGCTTAAATAACGCTCAGCGGTATCAGGTAAAATTACAACTATCATTTTATTCATGTTTTCAGCTCGTTGAGCAACCTGAATGGCTGCCCATGCAGCTGCGCCAGAAGAAATTCCACAAAAGATTCCTTCCTGCCTGATTAGTTTTCTGGTAGTATCAATGGCATCTTCATTAGACACCTGAATGATTTCGTCAACCATCTGCATGTTTAATATATCCGGAATAAAACCGGCTCCTAATCCCTGAATTTTATGTGGCGAAGGTGAACCACCCGATAATACAGGTGATGATAGAGGTTCTACAGCTATACTTTTAAATGCTGGTTTGTATTTTTTAATGATTTCTGAAATACCGGTAATAGAACCACCCGTTCCTACACCAACTACAAGTATATCTACCTTACCATCTGTATCTTTCCAGATTTCTTCGGCTGTTGTCTTTCTATGAATTTCAGGATTGGCAGGATTCTTAAATTGCTGAGGCATAAATGAATTTGGAATGGTGATTAATAATTCCTCTGCTTTTGCAATGGCACCTTTCATCCCTTTGGGTGCTTCTGTCAGGAATATTTCAGCACCAAAGCTTTTCAAAATGGCTCTTCTTTCTATACTCATGCTTTCGGGCATTGTTAGAATAAGCCGGTAACCTTTCACTGCACAGGTAAACGCAAGTGCAATCCCTGTATTTCCACTGGTGGGTTCTATAATAACTGTATCTTGATTTAAGAGACCTTGTTTTTCTGCAGCTTCAATCATCGCCATCCCAATTCTGTCTTTTACCGAACTGGTTGGATTAAAGAATTCCAGCTTTGCAATAACTTTTGCCGGCAAGTCCTTTGTGATTCGGTTTAATTGTACCAAAGGTGTATTTCCTATTAGTTCACCTATATGTTTTGCTATTTTCATGTTTATCAGTTTTACAATTTTATGGATTAACAATAATTCTATAAATTAGTTTATGAATCGAATAATTGTAAATATTATCTGGCAAAGGGAATCAAACATATCTATTTGAAAATAAGCATAATCAAGTAGAAATCGTTGTAAAAAACGATTCTTAAGTGTTTTATTCTGATTGATTTTACTCAATTATTTCAAAAAAGCTGGCTCAACCCGTCGGGTACGGAGTTCCCGACGGGTTGTAAACCAGGCAAATATCAGTGAACAGTGAACAGATTACATCCAAAGGACATAACCCTATAATCTTCGTAAAAAAGGAATCGTGAACATCAAAGGGGCTTAGCCCTGACATCGTTACAGATAGAGGTTGAATACTATTTTAATATATAAACAGTCTCGTTATACGTTGAAGCGGATATTCAAAATATCGCCGTCGCAAATGATATAACTTTTACCTTCAACGGCAAGTTTACCGGCTTCCTTAATCTTTGCTTCTGAAGCATATTTGAGCATATCCTCGTATTTGATTACTTCGGCGCGGATAAATCCTCTTTCAAGGTCGCTATGGATAGCACCGGCAGCCTGAGGAGCTGTCATTCCCCTGCGAATGGTCCAAGCACGGTTTTCTTTTCCTCCAACTGTAAAAAATGAGATAAGGTTAAGCAATCGATATGCAGAACGAATCAGTTTATTCACGCCGGGTTCGGCTAAACCATAATCCTGCAAAAACGCTAAACGGTCTTCTTCGGTATCCAATGCGGCAATATCAGCTTCCAATGCACCGGCAATTACTAATACCTCTGCATTTTCATCTTTAACAGCCTCTTTAAATGTATCCACATAAGCATTTCCTTTGATTGCAGAATCTTCATCAACATTGCATACATACATCATTGGTTTATCGGTCAACAAATACATATCGTTTACCCATTTCTTATCTTCTTCAGATATTTCCATCGTGCGAACATTTTGAAAATTTTCAAGTTGATCTTTGTATCGAGTCAGGACTTCTATCCCATGTTTAGCATCTTTATCTCCTGCTTTTACAAGTTTTTCAGTACGGAGTATTTTACGTTCAATAAGTTCCAGATCTTTAACTTGTAATTCAAGATCAATAATTTCCTTATCACGCACTGGATTGACTGATCCTTCCACATGTGGCAAATTTTCGTTGTCAAAACAACGTAAAACATGAATAATGGCATCAGTTTGACGGATATCTGCAAGAAACGCATTCCCAACACCTTCTCCCTGGTTAGAACCTTTAGCCAATCCAGGTATATCAACAATTTCAATTGTTACAGGAATTACTTTTTCTGCTTTGATTATTTTGTTCAATTCAAGTAAACGTAAATCAGGAACAGTTGCAACTCCCATATTAGATTTGTTGGTACTATAGGCAAAACTTGTAGTTTCTGCTTTCGTATTTGAAATACAATTGAATAATGTTGTTTTTCCGATATTTGTCAATCCGATAATACCACATTTTAATGCCATAGGTTTTGTTTTTTAGACTGCAAAGGTAAGAAAAGTTTGTGAAGTTAAAAAGCAAAGCTTACATTTGAGTGTTGGGAAACATCAGCTCATTTTCTTCAAAACTTTGTTTCAACAATAGATACAGTTCATTGGGCTTTTTATTTTCAATAGTGTAGGTAAACCTTGCTTGCTGGTAAAATGATTCTCTTTTATTTAATTGAGTATTCACATAAGTATTTAATTCATCCCGAGAAAGATTCATGAGCAAAGGTCGTTTTTTTTTGGTGTGCAACAACCGATCAACGATAGAATTGGGATGTAATTTAAAATATACAGAAATGCCATGCTCATTGATAAGCTGCATATTATTGAAAAAACAGGGAGTTCCTCCACCTGTAGCTATTACCACATGCTCTTGTTTTAAACTTTCCAGCAAAATACCTTTTTCTAATTCTCTGAATTTATCTTCTCCAAAAAGTTCAAAGAAATTGGTAATGGTCATTTTATATTTACTTTCAAAAGCGTCATCAATATCAATGAATTCCATGTTTAATTTTCGGGCAAGCTGCTTCCCTATTGTGGATTTCCCACTCGACATAAAACCAATCAGAATTATACGCATTTGGTTGTTGGTTATTAGGTTATTAGGTTATTAGGTTATTAGGTTAGTGAGCTTTTGCTCAGTCCCGAGCTACAATTTCTCGACGCTCAGTACCGAGCTACAATTTCTCGACGCTCAGTCCCGAGCTACAATTTCTCGACGCTAAGTCCCGAGCTACAATTTCTTACGAAGTATGAGTTAGAAATTGTTATTCGGGAAAGTATGAGTTAGAAATTGTTATTCGGGAAAGTATGAGTTAGAAATTGTTATTCGGGAAAGTATAAGTTAGAAATTGTTATTCGGAAAAGTATGAGTTAGAAATTGTTATTCGGGATTAGGTTACTGTTTAATAGTTAAAATTTTAATTCTACTTCCGCTCCTACTTTTTCCACTTGTTATGTAATTTTCTTTTCTTTTTATTGTTAAGTCCTGAATTGTAGGAACGATTGTTATCACCTTTTGATTTTTCCCATAAACTATTGCTACTACGGCTTTCAAAATGCACATTCAAATCAAATTTATAAACAACACCCAACGACATATATCCAAAACCTTCCCGTTTGGACGAAGTAGATCTGAAAGCATCCAGATCATCCGAATTTGTATAATTTAACGCAGTTTCAAAATTAAACAACCATTTTTTATTTAACTGATATCCAATTCCTAATCCTAATTTCAGTAAAGATTCAGTTGTAAAATTAGTATGATTTCCATTTTGATCAAATCCCATTGCATTTTGAAATACATCGGTTGTAATATCCCGTCTGATAGCATCAAAACTAAAAAGTCCCATTCCTGCAAAAGCATAAAATTTGAATTTACTGGATTCCGGCCTTTTCAATATATAATCGAGAAAATGAAATGTAACATCCATGTCCATTGAATAAACAGATCCTTTGAAATACATACTTGTTTTTTCGTTGCTTCCCGATAGTTTACCATAGGCAAGATGTCCTCTGATTCCCCAAAAACGGGAAATATCTTTTGTTAAACTTACATTTATCATCAAGTTTTTATCGGTATAATAAAATCCACTTAAAGGAGTATTGCTCCATATTCTTCCTTTGTTATCATTTACATCACCATAAAAATAGTTCATACCTATATTCGCACCTAAACCCCAGTGATCAAAAAAAGGATAGGTTTGCTGTGCATAAACAATTGATTTACTGAACAGAAATAAGAATAAAACAACAAATATTTTAGGGCATTTAGTCAACATCTACAATTACTTTAGAATTTGGTTCAAAATTAGTAATTTTTCCCGCTTTTAAAGGCGATGAATTACACATTATTTTAATATTATAACAATTGAAATTTCAAAATAGCTCTTAAATGTTTCTGTAAACAAATACTGTCTTTTTAAATGTTGTTGGTTAAAAACGAACTGAGATTGATTTAAATTTATATTTACTAAAAGCAAATAAATTTAAGTAAATAAAAATCAGCCAACTATTTAAGATCTATCGGTTTTGAGAAAGCAGGATTGGTAATAAATTCATTATCCGTTAAAGTATTCAGAAAAGCTTTTAATTGTTGTTTTTCGATAACTGTGAGTTGCACACCACCATTCATGGCTTGATGCATCAATGAATTAACATAAGGTGATAAAATAACACCTTCGCTATAAAAATCCAGCACCTGGTCAATGGTTTGAAACCTTCCATCGTGCATATAGGGTGCTGTTAACAATACATTTCTTAAAGTCGGGGCTTTGTATGCACCTTTGTCTGAAATTACGTTAGTTACAGAAAATCTATCCCTGGTGTCGTTGAAAATACTGTCTTTGCCATTGTTGTAAAACAAATTGGTGGTAAACATAGGATTTCCACTTCCTCCATGACAATGAAAACAATCAGCACCATTTTCGGTGGTAAACAGTACATAACCCTGGAGTTCTTCGGCTGTTAGATTGGTTTCTCCACGCAAATATTTGTCAAATTTACTGTTACCCGAAATTAAAGTCCTTACAAACTGTGCAATGGCTTTACTAATTCTATCGTAAGTAACTTCTTCGGTACCAAAAGCTGACTTAAATTTAGGCGGATACATCGTTACACTGGCAATGGTTTGGACTGTTTTTTCGATGCTTCCGTTCAATTCATGCGGAGCTGCAATTGCCATCCAAACCAATGATTCAACGTTTTTGAAATGATATTGCGGTAATGCAGGAACTCCATAAGCTGCATTCCCTAACTGAGAATTATTTTGATTGATAAATCCGTTCCACAAATAGCCATTGTTGTTAAAAACAAGATTTATCATGGGCATCATAAAATGAGGTGTAGGAATACCGGTCAATCCGAATGTTTTCCCGTTTGGAAATTTAGGATTGTTCATTCCCACTTCAAAACCATTGGCCTGCACATGGCAAGTTGCACAACTCATCAGAGAATCAGTATGTAATCTACCCGAAAGTCTTCCATCATAAAATAAATATCGGCCTAAGCTTACGCCTTCAACCGTCATGGGATTATCATCCGGAATGTTTAGTAAAGTTGGGAAATATTTAGGTATCTTTATGGTATAAGGTGTTGGTTGCGTTGTAACAGGAGGCTGCGGTTCGCTATCTTTCTTGCAGCCCCACAAGAGAACAAGTATAATAATTAAAAAATATGTAGATACAGTTTGTTTCAAGTTAGCTGTCTTTTTTAAGGATTAATGGTTATTGGTTTGGTTATTGAGTTATTGAGTTATTGAGTTATTGAGTTATTGAGTTATTAGGTTATTAGGTTACTGAGCTTTTGCTCAGTCCCGAATTACAATTTTCGTCGCACTATTCACTATTCACTCTTCACTATTCACTCTTCACTATTCACTCTTCACTATTTAAAGCTTCAAACATAATCTCCACCGGATGTAAAGCTATCCTACCTGTTCCGTCTTTAATCTGACAACGGCAACTAGTGCCCAATGCAGCAATCGTTATCTCTTCGGATGTTGCTCTGATTGCAGGAAACAAGACCAACTCCCCTACTTTCATCGAAACTTCATAATGTTCTTTTTCATACCCAAAAGAACCGGCCATGCCACAACATCCCGATGGAATTTCCTCTACAGAATAGTTTTCGGGAAATGCAAGCATCTTTTTACTGGGTAAAGTAGAAGCTATGGATTTTTGTTGGCAATGTCCGTGTAATTTTATTTGTTTCGTAACTTTGCTAAAGCTTTCCTTACTTATTTTTCCTTTTTCAACTTCTTTCATAAAGAACTCATCAAACATCAACGTATTTTCTGCTAATTTTAGTGTAGCAGGTTTTAATTCTTTTCCAACCAAATCAGGGTATTCATCTCTGAATGCAAGAATGGCGGATGGCTCAATACCAATTAAAGGAGTTGTATCTGTAATAATATCTTTGAGATAAACTACATTTTGTATCGCAATTTTTTTGGCAGTTCTTAGCAATCCTTTCGAAAGATATGTTCGTCCGCTTTCAAGATGTTTTGGTACAATGGCTTCATAGCCTAATTTTTCAAGCAATCGGATTGCTTTTATGCCAATATCTGATTCATTGAAATTGGTAAACTCATCGGCAAACAAATACACTTTACCGTTTGGATATATACTTGTTAATTTGTTTTTTACAACCCATTTTTTGAATGTAATTTTCGACAATAAAGGAATAGATCTTTTTTGTGAAAAACCAAGAATTGATTTAGCAATACCTGATGTAAATGCATTGGACATCAAAAAATTAGTTACAGGTATCAGCAATGAACCCAATGCATTGATACGTGAAATATAAGCAATAGCACGTGTTCGCAAAGGAATACCATTGGCATCATAGTAATGCTGCAAAAATTCGGCTTTTAGTTTTGCTACATCAACACTTGAAGGGCATTCAGATTTACAAGCTTTACATGACAAACACAAATCGAAAACTTCGTATATTTCGTTATGATCAAACGGGTTTTTTTTAACTGAATTTGTAAGAAATTCACGCAAAATATTAGCTCTAGCCCTTGTGGTAGCATTTTCATTACGGGTTGCCATATAACTCGGGCACATGGTGCCACCAATAATTTCCGATTTACGACAATCGCCTGAACCATTGCACTTTTCTGCTGCACGCAATATCCCTTGTTCTTTTGAAAAATCAAAAACAGTGTCTATCTTTCTGAATTCTTTTCCTGGTTCATATCTGAGAAAAGTATTCATAGGTGGGGTATTCACGATTTTACCCGGATTAAAAATATGATGAGAATCCCAGGTTTCTTTAATTTCCTGTATAATTTTATAATTCTTTTCACCAATCATCATTGGAATAAATTCACCTCTCAGCCTGCCATCACCATGTTCGCCACTGAGTGAGCCTTTATATTTTTTGACAAGTTGAGCAGTTTCTAATGCTATGGTATGAAACAATTCTACATCTTTTGAGTCTTTCAGGTTGAGTACCGGACGCAAATGCAATTCACCGGTGGCTATATGCGCATAATACACACATTTTAAATTGTATTTATCGAGTATAGCTTGAAATTCATCCACATATTCAGGTAACAATAATGGATTTACAGCAGTATCCTCAATTACGGGAACTGGTTTTGCATCTCCGGGTAAGTTAGACAAAACACCCAATCCTGCTTTCCTCAAATTCCAAACCTTTTTGATATCTTCTCCAAAAATAACAGGAAAATGATAACCATATCCGGCTGCTCTCATTTCTTTTTCAAGATTTTCGGTTGCCATTGAAACTGCTTCTTCTGATTCCATTGCAAATTCAACTATAAGCATTGCTTTAGGATTACCTTGTATAAAGAAACGGTTTTTACGTTGTTCGATATTATCTTTGGTACAATCCATAATTATATCGTCCATCAATTCAATGGCTACTGGATGATGCTTGAGTGCAATAATATTACCATATAATGCTGCTTTTAAGCTATTACAATGAATACAAACCACTGCAACATGCCTGGGTGGCAAAGCAACAAGATTTAGTGTAATTTCTGTTGAGAATGCCAATGTGCCTTCTGATCCTGCTAAAAGTTTGGAAAAGTTAAATGCCTTTTCATTTTCAGAAAAAGGCTGCATATCCATTAACAAGTCAATTGCATAACCTGTATTTCGACGTTCCAATGATTTATCAGGATATTGTGCAAGTATTTCTGCCCTGATTTCTTCATTGCTTAAAACTGCATTGATTTGCTGATAAATTTTATTTTCTAATGTTTGACCAGATAGTTTAGATGCAAATTCAGTTTTATTGAGTGATTGAAAGGTTACCTCCGAACCATCACTCAAGAGTGCTTTTACTGCGAGTGTATGTTCACGTGTACTGCCATATACCAGCGAATGGGCACCACATGAATTATTACCGACCATGCCACCTATCATACATCTGTTGGATGTAGAAGTTTCCGGACCAAAAAATAGACCTTTCGGAGCAAGAATTTTATTGAGTTCATCCAACACAACGCCGGGTTCTACTTTAACCCAACGCTCTGTTTCATTGATTTCTAGAATACGACACATATATTTTGAAACATCCACAACAATGCCATTACCAACTACTTGCCCGGCAAGTGATGTACCGGCAGTTCGAGGAATTAAAGCTATATTATGTTTATTGGCAAATAATATAAGTAACCGGATATCTTCTTTATCTTTAGGACGAACCACTGCAATAGGTATCTCACGATAAGCTGATGCATCCGTTGCATAAAGTAGCCGCATGGTTTCATCCGTATATATATCGCCTTTAATTTCGTTACTTAAAGTTTGTATTGCAAGAAGTGTTTGTGATGAGTCCATAGTAATCCTGATAAAATATCTGATTGATATAAAATATAATTTTTCACCTTTTAAAATAGGTTGTATAATTACAATGCAAATATATAGCTTATTCTTATAAGAAAATAGCTATTTGCTATTTTATACCACAAAAAAAAAGAGGTAAATCACCTCTTTTTTATATTCCAACTGTTATATTTTTAAATTTATATAAATCAAAACATATCAGCAAATTCTAATTTTGTAGCTTCATTATACTTAAATCTTGATTTTGCAATTGATATTGCAAAATCAGAATAAATTTTTTTTAAGACTGAATTACCTGTTAGAAAATATTTTATAGATGTTTCAAAACCATTGTCAGAACAATGAATATAATTTTGATGGTGATCTTTGATGAAGAATTTATCAATACCTTCAATTGAAGTAGAAATATATTTTTTAGTAAACTCGTTTAAAATATTACCTGAAGTTTTTTTATTTAATTCTTTAAATGAATGCTCACCCATAATAAATACTTCATTTGCAAATATGTAAACAGATTTTATTTTTGTATTTTGAAGGGTTTCACGATATCCAATGAAAACAATGTCATAGTTTCCAAAAACCAATGTACTAAAACAAAATGGTAATCCTTTTTTATGAATTAATTCACTGGAAGTTAATGAATGAGCACTATTTTCATATTGAATGGTTTCAGAAGTTTCAAATTTTTTAATTTCAGGATCTTTGTTTAAAAAAATAAGAATTTGAGTAAAAAAATCATTTTTAAAACATCTTAAAAATGGACTTCGATAGCCAAATTTTCTATATAAATCAACATACTGGAAACTATATTTTCCATAAATACATTTAGTGATAAACATTCTGATTTTTAACATATTTTATTTATTTTGAAACTTCACTATTATTCGTTAAATCTGTCTGGACTTAATTCTTTAAATAAGTCTATATTCAAATTTAAATTATTAAAAACGAACAAAAATGTTTCTACAAAAATAATATAAAAATTTAAAAATACTAATTTTATTTAAAAAAAAGGTTAAAATTTATTTACAAATTTTAACCTTTTTTCTTAACCAATTAATTTTTAATATATTAATACTTATAATAGCCTAATTCTTTAACATCAAAATTATTAATAAAACTTACTTTTTGAGTATTTTCAGTTTTACCTAAGCGAATAAATATTTCTGCTGATTTCTTGAACCTTTCATTGCGATTGGCATCAAAGAGCAATAAGTATCCGATAATTATATTTCCAGCCATCTCAACTAAACGACGAGCATGGAAATCGTATAACTCAGAACATTCAGCAGCTGTAACTTTCTCAATTGTTTTTCCAAACTGATCGGTCATTTTGATTAAAGAATATTTTAAATATTCCAATTCAGGTTTCACAGCAATTTGCTCATTTTCGCGTAATATTTTTAAATACATACCGTTGCTGACACCACGAATAGCTGCAACAACCTGTAATTGAGAAGTTCCTTCATAAATTGTAGTAATACGAGCATCTCTGTAAATGCGTTCAATTGGAAAATCTTTCATAAAGCCTGTACCGCCATGTACCTGAAGGGAATCGTAAGCAATTTGGTTACAATATTCGCTTGAAAACAATTTCAACAAAGGAGTAAAAACATCTGCAATTTTCTGATTGAGTTTAAAATCGTTTCTTTCTTCTGGAGTTAAGCTTCTGTCTTCTGCAATAAAACTGTAGGATTTATAAATATCAACATATCTGCAGGTTTCGTATAACAAAGTACGAATGGCATCCGTTTTAGTTTTCATATTTGTAAGCATCTCATAAACGGCAGGATATTCGATAATTGCTTTTCCAAACTGTTCTCTTTCATGGGCATATTTCAAAGCTTCACGATAAGCTGCTTCAGCAATACCAACAGATTGTGCGCCAACACCTAAACGTGCAGAGTTCATCAATGACATCACATATTTTATCAGACCCATTTTGCGATCACCCACCAGTTTGGCTGGTGCATCTGTAAAAACTAATTCGCAGGTTGGAGAACCTTTAATACCCAGTTTGTTTTCGATACGGCGAACAATCATTGCGTTGTCTTTTCGATCGTATACAAACAATGATAACCCACGGGCATCTGAAGTTCCTGCTTCAGAACGGGCTAAAACCAATGAAACATCAGCATCACCATTGGTAATAAAACGTTTTACTCCATTTAATTTCCAGGTTCCTTTTTTATCATCGAAAGTAGCTTTCAGTTGAACTGCTTGCAAATCAGAACCGGCATCAGGTTCTGTTAAATCCATTGCAGCAGTTGCTCCATCACGGTTGAAACGGGGTAAAAATTCGTCTTTTATTTCTTCTGAACCAAATTCGTGAATGGTTTCAGCACAATCCTGTAATCCCCATATATTTGCAAATCCAGCATCTGCACGGGCTACTAATTCAGCCGACATTACGTAAGGTACAATTGAGAAATTCAAACCACCATATTTGCGTGGTAATGAAATGCCAACAATCCCTGCCTGCACCATGGTATCGTAATTTTGCTGCGTTCCTTTTGCATATTTTACCTGATTGTTTTCTAATACAGGTCCATCATGGTCAACGGATTCAGCATTTTCTGCAATAATATTTCCTGCAATTTCACCTATAATTTCAAGTACTTTGTCATAATTATCCATCGTATCTTCAAAATCGACGGGAGCGAAATCGTAGGTATCTTTATCAGCAAAATTTCTTTCTTTCAAGCCTACCATTTTCTCCATTAAAGGATGCGTAAGATGAAATTTTAAGTCTTCGTTATCTGTATAAAAATTTGCCATTTATGTTATTTTGAATTTTCTTTATAATACTTAATCATTTTTGGTAAAACATCACCCACATTCGCTATAATTGTATAGTCTGCTATTTTATTAATAGGCGCTTTCGGATCATTATTAATAGAAATAATTTTTGCACTTTGATCCATACCTGCCCTATGCTGGACAGCTCCTGAAATTCCACAGGCAATATATAATTTAGGTCGAACGGTGATGCCGGTTTGTCCAATTTGGCGGGCATGATCAACAAGACCGGCATCAACTGCAGCTCTTGAAGCGCCTACTTCACCTCCGATAGCTTCGGCTAACTGATAAAGCAAATCAAAATTTTCTTTGGTAGCAACACCATAACCCCCTGCAACAATAATCTGTGCACCTTTGATATTTATTTTCTGACCTTCAATATGTCTTTCCAATATTTCTACCAAAAAATCATCTTCTTTTAAGAATTTAACAAGGTTGATTTTTTTTAATTTACCTTTATAGTTCGCATCATATATTTCCTGTTTCATCACGCCTTCTCTGACAGTAGCCATTTGTGGACGGGTATCAGGATTAATGATGGTAGCAATAATATTTCCTCCAAAAGCAGGACGAATTTGATACAATAAATTTTTATATTCTTTTTGGGTGCGATTTTCGGTATGATTCCCAATTTCTAAACTGGTACAATCGGCTGTTAATCCACAACGCAAAGCTGAAGCAACTCTCGGGGCAAGGTCTCTGCCTACTGAAGTAGCTCCAAATATAGCAATTTCCGGTTTTTCTTCTTTAAAAAGATTTATAACAATGGATGCATGTGGCAATGTCGTGTATGGGAATAAACGTGTTTCCTGGGCCAAATGAATGACATCAACACCATATGGAAATAATTGATTTTCGACATTTTGAATTTTATCTCCAATAACAACAGCTTCGAGTTTTATAGAAAGTTCGTTGGCCAGTTTTCGTCCTTTGGATAACAATTCAAGACTCACGTCTGCAATTAAACCATCTTCATTAACTTCACAATAAACAAAAATATTATTCATATATTTAATTAAATTTTATCAATAAAAAAAGAGATTAACCAATGATGTGTGAACTGATAAGTTCCTGCATTAAACTTTCAATGTCTTTATCAGAATCTGTTAAAAGAATGGTTTCTTTTTGTTGCAATATAACATTTTCAATCTTTTTAACTTTGGTGGGTGAACCCGACAATCCAAGTAATTCAAAATCAGCATCTAAATCAGCAACTGTCCATTCTTCCAATTGAAGATAAGGTCTTTTGGTATAAAGTTCTGTGTAATCTCTGGTTTCTTCCTGTAATTCTGTCACAGTACGGGCATGTTTATGTTTCATCAGCAATTTAGCATTGCGTGGTCTACATTCAGGTGCTGAACTATGAACAGTTATAAGTGCAGGTAATGTTGATTTTACAACTTCAATACCTCTTTCAAGTCTTCTTTTGATAGTAATTTGTGTTTCGTCAACAGAAATAACTTCTTCGGCATAGGTAATTTGAGGAATACCTAACTTTTCGGCAGTTTGTGGACCGACCTGAGCGGTATCACCATCAATAGCCTGACGACCAGACAAAACCAGATGAAATGGAGCTAATTTTTTAACTGCTAATGAAATAGCATAAGAGGTTGCTAATGTATCAGAACCTGCAAATTTTCTATCAGTAATCAAATATCCGCAGTCAGCACCGCGGTAAATGGATTCACGGATTATTTCTGCTGCTCTGGGTGGTCCCATGGTTAAAATAATTACTTCTGCACCTTTTATTTTGCTTTTGATATGAAGTGCCATTTCCAATGCATTCAAATCTTCAGGGTTATAAATAGCAGGTAATGCAGCACGGTTTACAGTTCCGTCAGCCTTCATGGCATCTTTTCCAACATTTCTGGTATCAGGAACCTGTTTAGCTAAAACTACAATTCTAAAACTCATATTTGTTATTTAGTTAAATTTTCTTCAAATAGTTTGCAAATTTAAATCTTTCTGATAAATATAACAAATTTATAATTTATCCCGGACTTTAAAAACTAACAATATTGAATGTTTGATTGCATTTTATATCCAAAATATATAAAATTTTATTAGGATTTTTATCTGTTTGTTCGTATATTTATACCCTTAATATTTAAAAAATGAATATATTTAATAACAAAGGGATGATGCTTTTTCCAAATCCAAAAAAGGATAGAAAAGAAAGTGATAAAATTATAGTTGTAAAAGAATGTTTTTGTAGTAATGGACATAATTTAGTCAACAAAAGAGTAAATTTTAATGGCTTTGATGGTATCTTATTAAAAGCTTCACATAAAGATGAACATGGATTTGTTGGTTTAAGTCCTGTTTTTGGCGACAAAAGTCGTATTTTTATGGATTTGGATGTCAAAACTGATGATGTTTTAAATTTATATTGTCCACATTGCGATGTACCTTTGCCTATATACTCCTCCTGTAGTTGCGGAGAAAATATTGTTGCTTTATTTAGTACACCTAAAGTCGAATTTGCAAATTGTATTGGTATTTGTAATAAAGTTGATTGTGTAAATGCAGAAATTATCAGCGAAAACAAAATGATTTCAATCACAATGATTGACCCAACAATGTTTTATTAATGCAATCTTTTAAAAAATTTATTAAATTTGCATCAATATATAACTTAGCTTTAAAATTAATAGACACAAAGAAAAAATAAGAAGATTTATAAAGTAACAAGTCATCTTATCTTTCCTTTGTTGTTTAGTATTTTTGTGGCAAAAAAAAAAAAACTTGGAATTTCAATTAACATCTGATTTTAAACCAACCGGTGATCAACCTGAGGCCATCAAGCAATTGGTAGAAGGTATTGTAAGAGGCGATAAAGCTCAAACCTTATTGGGAGTAACAGGTTCAGGAAAAACTTTTACTGTAGCCAACATCATTCAACAGGTTCAAAAACCAACGCTTATATTAAGCCATAACAAGACTTTGGCAGCTCAGTTGTTCAGTGAATTTAAGCAATTTTTCCCTGACAATGCAGTTGAATATTTTGTTTCTTATTACGATTATTATCAACCTGAAGCTTTTATTCCATCAACCAATACTTACATTGAAAAAGACCTTTCGATCAACGCTGAAATTGAAAAATTCAGATTAAGTACCTCTTCAGCTTTACTTTCTGCAAGAAAAGATATTATAGTAGTTGCTTCTGTTTCATGTATTTATGGTATAGGAAACCCAGATGATTTTTATAGCAATATCATTGAAATCAAAAAAGGAGATGTAATAAGCCGAAATAAATTATTGCTTGCTTTTGTCGGAAGTTTGTATTCCCGTACCGAAGCTGATTTTAACAGAGGGAATTTCAGAGTTAAAGGGGATACTGTTGAAATATACCCTGCCTATCTTGATATTGGCTATCGTATTATTTTCTGGGGCGATGATATTGAGAGCATTGAATCTTTTGATGTTATAAATGGATTTACAATAGATGCATTTGAGGAAATTAAGATATTTCCTGCAAATATATTTGTTACTTCTCCCGATAAAGTGAAGAAAGCCATTTATGCCATTCAGGATGACTTGGTCAAGCAAATTACTTTCTTAAAAGAAGTTGGAAAGCCACTGGAAGCCAAACGACTGGAAGACAGGGTTACATATGATCTGGAAATGTTACGCGAATTGGGCTATTGTTCCGGTATTGAGAATTATTCAAGATATTTTGATGGCAGAGAACAGGGTTCAAGACCTTTTTGTCTGATTGATTATTTTCCCGATGATTTCTTAATGGTTATTGATGAAAGTCATGCTACCATTCCTCAGGTAAGAGCAATGTACGGAGGCGACCGTTCGCGTAAGCAAAATCTTGTTGAATATGGCTTCCGCCTACCTTCAGCTATGGATAACCGTCCTTTAAAGTTTGATGAATTTGAGGCTATGGTAAAACAAACCATATTTGTAAGTGCCACTCCTGCCGATTACGAATTACAGCTATCAGATGGGGTAGTTGTTGAACAATTAATTCGTCCAACAGGTTTGCTGGATCCAATCATTGATGTACGCCCAAGTTTGAATCAGGTTGATGATTTATTAGGTGAAATAGAGATAGTTACAAAACGAAATGAAAGAACATTGGTGACAACCTTAACCAAAAGAATGGCAGAAGAATTGTCAAAGTACCTTACGAATATTGGCATTCGATGCAGATATATCCATTCTGACGTTGTTACTCTGGAAAGAATTGAAATACTAAATGACTTAAGAGCAGGTAGTTTTGATGTACTTATTGGAGTAAATCTTTTAAGAGAAGGATTGGATTTACCTGAAGTATCACTGGTGGCTATTTTAGATGCAGATAAAGAAGGTTTTTTACGTTCCGAAAGGTCTTTAACCCAAACATCGGGTCGGGCTGCACGTAACGTGAACAGCAAAGTAATTATGTATGCTGATAAAATTACGCATTCGATGCAAATGACCATTGACTCCACTAACCGCAAACGCGAAAAACAAATTCAATACAATTTAGAAAATAATATTACACCTACAACTATAATAAGATCAAAAGATTCAGTTTTTGGACAAGTTAAAGCAGGAAATAAAAATGAAGCAAGACCCTATATTGAAAATGAATCAATTGTTATAGCTGCTGAACCGGTTCTTAATTATATGAGTAAAGATCAGCTACAAAAAAGCTTACAATCTTTGAAAGTAGAAATGAATAAAGCGGTAAAACAACTCGATTTTATTCAGGCTGCCAAAATAAGAGATGAAATGTTTGAATTGCAAAAATTAATTGAATTAAAAAGCAGGAAAGCATATTAGTTCCAATAATAAAATTACTTTTGTAATGGATGTATTCATAATGTTAAGCTTAGCATTGTCCCGAGAGATACAATTTTGGATTGAAAGGTTTATGAAGTACAAATAATTATATTTTTTATTCAATATATAATTCGCAGTGATTACATTTAGTTAAAAAAGCAAATACTAAAAATAAAGTTTTCATCACCATCTATAAGTAGCTATAAATCATTTATAAAATAACCATGAAATTAAAAAATAAAAATTTATTTTTATCATTTTTGTTAATAACTATTTCAATTACAGCATTTTCTCAAAACACAGCAAAGAAAGACAAAGCTATTTTTATTGAAAAGAAACCAGGCTATTATCAAAATGTTCTCTTAAAAAATATTGAAATAGACGATAAAAATAATAGTCAAATTGCGGAAGCTGCAAAATCATTTTCAATAGATTTTACAGATAAAACTTTCCCTACCGACACTTCCGCTTACACAAAAATATGGCATAATAATCCCTTAAACCAAGGTTTGACAGGTACTTGCTGGTGTTTTGCAGGTACTTCATTTCTGGAATCAGAAGTTGAAAGAACAACTACACGTAAAATAAAATTGTCTGAAATGTTTACTGTATATTGGGAATATGTGGAACGGGCTAGATATTTTGTGGAAAAACGAGGCAACATGTATTTTAGTGAAGGTTCTGAATCCAATGCTGTTTTGCGAATGATGAATAAATACGGTGCCGTTCCTTCCTATGTATACACTGGTAGATTGCCTGGAAAAACTGTTCATAATCATTCCAAAATGCTGGAAGAGATGTTGGATTATCTGGAGTCGGTGAAGAGAAATAATCAATGGAACGAAGAAACCGTATTAACTACGATTAAAAGTATTCTAAATTTTTATATGGGAGAACCTCCTACCGCATTTACGTTTGATGGAAAAACAATGAGTCCT
The DNA here is from genome assembly GCA_038204725.1 of Bacteroidales bacterium. Classification (GTDB taxonomy): domain Bacteria; phylum Bacteroidota; class Bacteroidia; order Bacteroidales; family JACABE01; genus JACABE01. The sequence goes on from JBBRCQ010000005.1 coordinate 38,907, forward strand.
GTTGTTTTTTATACCGATATTTTGAAGTTGAATACAATGAATTATTTCAGTTTTATGTCTACCAAAGAATTAGCCTACAATCAGAAAGGATTATTAGACGAACCTGATAATTGGTGGAAAAGTGATGATTATTACAATTTATCGTTAAACGATTACATGAAACTTGTAAAAAATGCACTTACAAAAGGTTATTCCATTGCAGTGTGCGGTGATGTTTCGGAACCAGGATACAACAGCCAAACTCAGGTTGCTATTGTTCCAACCTTTGATATTCCAGCAGAATATATTGATGAAGATAGTCGCCAATATCGTTTGGAAAATAAATCAACAACTGACGATCATTGTTTGCATATTGTTGGTTATCAACAAAAAGACGGTAAATATTGGTTTCTGGTTAAAGATTCAGGAAGTGGTGGTTTTGACGGAAAAACCAAAGGGTATCGCTTTTATCACGAAGATTATATCAAACTGAAAATGATGAATATATTGATGCATAAAACTGCTGCTAAAGAATTTTTAGATAAAATAATTAAGTAGGTACTTGGAGTACTTGGAGTACTTGGAGTACTTAAAGTTATGAGACTTTAAGTACGCGAAAAATTTAATCATTAATCATAAATAAAAGCTTATAAAATGTTGAAAATAATGCTTATAAGAAGCAAAAATCAATTATTTTTTATCGCTTGGTATCTTTATGACAAAAAAAATCTAAATGAACAACGTAATAATAATAAATAAACGTAAAATAATAAACGATCCAGTTTATGGATTTATTGGATTGCCCAACGATTTGATATTCGACATTATTGAACACCCCTATTTTCAAAGATTAAGACGAATTAAACAACTTGGTCTTACGCATCTGGTATATCCCGGAGCTTTACACACCCGTTTTGGTCACGCATTGGGCAGTATGCATCTAATGTTGCAAGCTTTAGATGTGTTGAAACAAAAAGGACAAATTATTACAGATGAAGAAACCAATGCTGCTGCTATCGCTATTTTATTGCACGATATCGGACACGGTCCTTTTTCGCATGCATTGGAACATTCTATTGTTGAATGCATGAGTCACGAATCTCTTTCCGAGATATTTATGAATCGTTTAAATCAGATTTTTAATGGAGAGCTTACAATGGCACTGGATATTTTCAAAGGTATCTATCCTAAAAAGTTTCTGCATCAATTGGTTTCCGGTCAATTGGATGTGGACAGGTTGGATTATTTAACCCGTGATAGTTTCTTTACAGGTGTTTCTGAAGGTATTATTGGTACCGAACGTATCATTAAAATGCTCAATGTATGGGATGGTGAATTGGTAGTTGAAATTAAAGGTATCTATTCCATAGAAAAATTTCTGGTTGCCCGACGGTTGATGTATTGGCAAGTATATCTTCACAAAACAGTTCTCTCTGCTGAACAACTGATGATAAAAATATTAAAACGGGCTAAACAACTGGCTCAATCAGGCGTTGAAGTATTTTCAACACCTGCATTGCAAATTTTTTTAAAAAATAATTATCAGAAAAGTGACTTTTTTGATGATGAAACACTCATTGAAACATTTGCTCAATTGGATGATTTTGATATTTTTACGTCTATCAAAGTCTGGCAGAATCATGAAGATAAAATTCTGTCTGAACTATCCAGCTATTTGGTAAACAGAAAACTTTATCAGATTGAATTACAAAATAATGCATTTGATAAAGAACGCATACTTATAATGAAAGAAAAAATATGTAAGTATTTTACCATTAGTTCAGAAGATGCAGATTTTTTTGTTTTTACAACAGATGTAGTGAACAATGCTTATGATTTAAAACACGAAACCATTAATATCTTAATGAAAAACAATGTAATAAAGGATATTTCAGAGGCTTCGGATCAGTTGAATGCAGCTTTTCTTGACAAAGTAGTTACAAAACACTTGCTTTGTTATCCCAAAGAAAGATATTTAACAGTGTAATTCCCTTTTTATAAACATGACCAAATGTTTATTTATTTGATTTAATGATAAATATAAATATTTTCACAATTATTGCTTAAAGAATTTTCTTTTGAGTATAAAAAATGCTAAAATGTTTAGAAAAGTCTTAATTTTGCAAATCAGATAAATTAATATTTTATACTAATACGCTCATTAATGAAATTTACGGTTCAGCAAATAGCCGATACTTTAAACGGTGTTGTAGAAGGAAATCCTGAAATAACAGTAAATAAACTATCAAAGATTGAAGAAGGCAGTGAAGGAAGTCTTTCTTTTTTAGCAAATAAGTTGTATACTTCTTATATTTATTCTACTGAGGCTTCAGCAGTGATTGTCAATAAAGATTTTTTAGCTGAACAACCTATTACTGTTACTTTAATAAGAGTAGACGATGCATACAGTGCATTTGCCAAGCTTCTTGATTTTTACAATCAGGTAAAGTTGAACAAAACAGGAATTTCAACGCTTGCCTTCATCTCTCCTACAGCAACCACCGGCGAAAATAATTATATCGGAGAGTTTGCTTTTTTAGGTGAAAATGTTAAACTGGGCAAAAATACGAAAATATACCCTCAGGTTTATTTAGGAGACAACACTATTATCGGTGACAATACTACGTTATTTGCAGGTGCTAAAATATATTCCGATACTATCATCGGAAACAATTGCATCATACATGCAGGTGTTGTGTTGGGTGCAGATGGTTTTGGGTTTGCACAGCAAATCGATAATATCTACAACAAAGTAGCACAGATTGGAAACGTTGTTATCGAAGACAATGTTGAGATTGGAGCAAATACAAGTATCGACAGGGCTACATTGGGCTCAACCATTATTAAAAAAGGTGTAAAACTGGACAATCAAATCCAGATTGGACATAATGTAGTAATTGGTGAAAATACAGTAATCGTTTCTCAAACTGGAATAGCAGGTTCCACAAAAATTGGGAAAAATTGTATGATTGCCGGCCAGGTGGGTATTGTCGGGCATATCACAATAGCAGACAATGTAAAAATAGGTGCACAATCGGGTATAAATTCTTCCATTAAAAAAGAAGGAGCTGCATTACTGGGTTCTCCTGCATTTAATGTAAGTGATTACAGGAAAACTTCTGTACATTTCCGCAATTTAACCAAATTAGTAGCCCGCATTGAAGAATTAGAGAAAAAATTAAAAGATAAAGAATAAGGTTTCGATAAATACTTTACTCGTTTCATTATCATTTAAGTCCCGAAACCAAAGTTCCGGGACTTTTTTTATATCTACCGAAAGGTATTAAAGAAAAATGTGTCTAATTGATTGTTCTAAACTTTAAAATATTAATAATTTTATAACTTTTTTTTGAAATACTATAACATCGTGGATTTTTAAATTAGTAATATTGCAAATCAAATTGCATCCATTTATAAAGAATATTATATAACTCGATGCATTTAAAATTTAAAAATAAGTTTTCATTGATACTTATGATTTAAGTCTTAACATATTTTATCCATTTAGTTCAAAAAAAAACTATTTTTGCAAGGCAAAACACTCATTTACTTTAAAATATGCAGAAACTAAAAACATTGTTCCCTCATTATATCAGTAGTTTACTGAATAGTTATTCTCAGATTTTCTTTTCAAAAAGTGTGATTTTCGCATGCCTTTTATTAATTGTTACTTTTTTTGATTTTTATGCAGGTTTAAGCGGTTTAATTGCTGTAACCATATCCAATACTGCAGCTTATTTAATCGGCTTCAACCGCAACAATATCAGATCGGGTTATTATGGTTTCAATAGTTTGCTGGTAGCTTTAGGATTGGGCGTATATTATGATCCCAATATGCAGTTTTTTATGATTCTGTTTTTTGCAACTTTGCTTACTTTGCTGATTACAGTGTCATTAGAGGGTGTTGTTGGTAAATATGGATTGCCCTATTTAAGTATTTCGTTTTTGTTAGTTATCTGGATGGTAACTTTAGCTACCAGACAATTTACTTCACTTATTATAAGCGAAAGAGGAATTTACTCGCTGAATGAAATGTATATTTTGGGAGGTTTTTCAATGGTTAGTATATACGAATGGTTTGAAACTTTGAATTTACCTGTTTCTATCATTCTATATTTTCGTTCGTTGGGTGCAATTTTCTTTCAATACCATTTAGGTGCAGGTTTACTGGTAGCTTTAGGTTTATTGATTTATTCGAGGATTGCATTTTTATTATCTATATTTGGATTTGGAGCAGCATACATCTTTTATCAAATTATAGGAGGCAATATAACAGAATTAAGTTACAGCTATATCGGCTTTAATTATATCCTTACTGCCATTGCCATTGGAGGTTTCTTTATAGTTTCATCAAAATTTTCATTTTTATGGGTATTATTGATGGTTCCATTAATTTCAATTATTCTTTCGAGTACGAATGTATTACTTTCGATGTTCCAGCTCTCAATATTTTCATTACCATTTAACATGGTAGTGCTGCTTTTTTTGTACATACTTAAATTTAGAGAACGCTTTTATTTTCATCCTGAGATTGTCACCGTTCAACAGTTTTCTCCGGAGAAAAATCTATATACTCAAAAAAACAACATGGGGCGATTTCGCAATGCATTCATTATTCCAATTGCACTCCCTTTTTGGGGCGAATGGAAGGTTACTCAGGCTCATGATGGAACTATAACCCACAAAGGCGAATGGAAACATGCCTGGGATTTTGAAATTACAGATGAAAAAAATAAAATGTATACTGAAAATGGATTAAACTGCTCTGATTATTATTGTTACAATAAACCTATCATTGCTCCTGCAGCCGGTTGGGTGGAGCTTATTCTTGACAATATTGATGATAATAAAATAGGCGAAGTAAACCTTGATGACAACTGGGGAAACACAATTATCATCCGTCATACCGATTTGTTATTCAGTAAAATTTGTCATCTAAAAAAAGAAAGCTTTAAAGTTAAAGTTGGCGATTATGTTAAAAAAGGAGATATTATTGCCAATAGTGGTAATTCAGGCAGATCGCCCCAACCACATGTTCATTTTCAATTGCAGGCAACTCCATTTGTGGGCTCTAAAACACTGGATTATCCTTTAGGACATTATATTAAATATAACAAAGGAAAATACACTTTGCAATCTTATCAAAAACCAAAAGAAAATGATACCATCTCAAATATAGAGAAAAATGAATCTTTGTTCAAAGCCTATCATTTTATTCCGGGGCAACGCTTGATTTTTAGTGTGCAAACTAAGAAAAAAACTCAGCAAAAGGAATATATTTGGGAAGTACAAGTGGATATCAATAACCAATCATTGCTACATTGCGAAACTACCGGTGCAAAAGCATATTTTTACAACGATGGAAGTTTTCACTATTTTACACATTACGAAGGCAACAAAAAAACATTGTTATATTACTTCTATCTGGCTAATTTTAAGGTAATGAACGGATTTTATAAAAATTTAATCATCGAAGACAACTATCCATTGCACATTACGGCTAATAAGCTAATTCTAATTGTTCAGGATTTTATAGCACCCTTTTATATTTTTATGCAATCAAAATTTCAAATGACTTATATCTCTAAAAAAGATGATTTTAATAATAGCGATATAGAATTGAAATCACAATCAACCATCAGCATAGGGAAAATTATCACTCGGCAATTAAAGTTTAATATAACAATTAAGGATAATGGTATTGACAAAATTAAAGTTACACAAGGCGATAAAAGTTTCATTGCTCAACGCTTGATGAAAGATATCGTTTAAATATAAAAAATATGTTTATAAAAGTTTTTAAAATATCAATTATAGTAATTTTTGTGCTATTCAGTTACAGCAGCATTGCTCAGGAAACAAATGAAAATATTGAACAAAAGACACTTGAATTGTTTCAGAATAAGCAATACAAAATACTCATTAATGTCGGTGAAAAAGCTATCAGAAACAAAATCGACTACTTTTTTCTACGTTACAGGATTGGCGTTGCCTATTATGAATTGAGGAATTATCGAATGGCTGCCTTTCATTTAGAAAAAGCACTTTTTTTTAATTCGGATGATGCTGGCGAATTGGAATATCTTTATTATAGTTATATTTTCTCCGGGAGGTTTTCGGATGCCAGTTTTATTACGCTAAACATGTCAGATAGCTTAAAAGATAAGATTGGATATAAAACCAAATTTCTTAGTACTGTTTATGCTGAAGGTGGTGCTTCATTCAGTAATAATATATCTAAAAATACCGGCATTGACATAGATTCCGATAGTAATATTTATGGTGAAAACGATATGAATAACAATGTATTGTATGGACATATCGGACTGAAACACGAAATATTGCCATTTTTAAGTGTTTACCATGGATATAGCCATCTTGCAATAGATAAGCGACAAATAATCAGGCAGAATGATAAAGACACAATATTTAATTACACTTTAAAACAAAATGAATACTACATCAACAGTGATATTCAATTAAAAAAAGGATTGAAACTAACACCTGCTTTTCATTTAATAAATGTAAGTTCAAACGTTATGAAATTTGATACAAGCAGTTTTTTGAATCCATTTAAGATCGATACATTCAGTTTAACGAATTATGTAATCTCATTATCCATTTCAAAAGAATACAAACGATTTTCCTTTAATTTTTCCGGCAGCTATTCCAACCTGAATGCTGCAAAACAAATGCAGGGAGGAATAGGTATAACCTACTACCCTTTTGGAAATCTTAATTTATATACCAATACCGGTATGGTTTATTTTTATCAGAAAATGCCCGGCAGACAAGCTGGAAGTAAGGAAAACCGCCTAATATTTGATCAGATGATCGGATTAAAATTATTTCCAAATCTATGGACAGAAGCATCTGTTACATTTGGTAACCTTGCAAACTATAATGAGAAAAATGCATTTATAGTATATAATATTGCTGATAAAATAAATTTCAAGACAGGGATTTCATTTATCTTTGCTTTATCTTCAAAAATTGAATTATCTTTGAGATATCAATTTTTAAGCCGTGAAAGCGATTATATTAGCTATGAAAATACAACCTCATTTATCACAAAAACAACAAATTATCAAAATAATACCCTAATAGGAGGAATTAAATGGAAACTTTAAAAAAATCAATGTTGATAGGTGTTATCGCCTTATTTATTACAAATTTCAGTTTTGCACAAAACTACAAGGAAATTCAGGATGCTTTTAATATGAGCTATCAACATGAAACTAAGGCTGAATATCCTAAAGCTATTGATGTTTTGAAAACAGTTTATTTCGAGAAATCTTACGAAATCAATTTACGTTTGGGCTGGTTAACTTATATGTCTGGCTTATTTACCGAATCAACAGCTTATTATCAAAAAGCGATGAAACTAATGCCATTATCCATCGAAGCTAAGCTGGGTTATATAAATCCTGCTGCTGCATTGGGAAATTGGGAACAGGTAAAAACACAATATATCGATATTTTAAAAATTGATCCTAAGCATTACACTGCTAATTACAGAATGGGTTTAATACTATACGGAAAGAAAAACTATATGGGAGCCATTAAATATTTTGAAACTATAACCAACCTCTACCCTTTCGATTATGATGCATTGATTATGTATGCATGGTGCAATTATTTTTTACAAAAAACCCGCGAAGCCAAGGTTTTGTTCAACAAAGCTTTGATGAACCGTCCCAATGATGTTTCTGCTTTGGAAGGATTGGTGCTTATAAAATAGTTATTTGTTACAGCGTTTATGCTTAGGCCCAAAAGTAATTTAGGAATTTGGTGAATTGGCAATTTGTTGATTCAAAACATTCGAATACCTTTACAAACTGTTTTAATATACAATTTTATTTTCCATTTTTATCCAATTCTTAAATACCTCTAAAGCATCATCTTGCATCATTTGTAAAGCAGGAATTCTTCTTTCAAGCAATGGGATACTGATTTCTTTATAAATAAAAGAATCATCGAAACCGGTATTTGCTGCATCTGTTTTGGTGCAGGCATAATATATTTTTTTTGTACGTGCCCAATAAATTGCACCTAAACACATCGGGCAAGGTTCACAACTCGTATAAATCTCACAGTCATCTAATTGGAATGTATTCAGATTTTCACAGGCATTGCGTATAGCATTTATTTCGGCATGAGCAGTGGGGTCATTGGAAGAAGTTACACTATTACTGCCACGCCCCACAATTCTTCCATCTTTCACAACCACAGCTCCAAACGGACCTCCATTACCTGTTTCTAAATTTTCAGCTGCCAACCGAATAGCTTCTGCCATAAATATATTTTTGTTTTGAATCATATTACTTGTTATATTTGTAGAAGTTTTTGTAAAATTACTCATTTATTTTTACCAAAAATATGAATAAAACTGAAATAAAGAAAAAACTTTTTGATGCTTGTCTTGATCGTCAAAATATGGTGATTGAAAATCTGAAAGAATTGATGAAAGAATCACAACAAAGTGCAAACGATTACGGAATGCCAAAAGATCGGTACGATTCTTTTCGCATGCAATTGTTGCACAAAAGGGATATGTATGGACAACAACTCGATAAAGCTTTGGAAGAATTATCCATTCTTAAAAAGATTGATGTTTCTATTGAAAATAAAGAGGTAAGCTTCGGTGCCTTTGTAATTACTGATGCACAAAAATTATTTATCTCAATTAGTTTAGGTAAAATTGAGATGGATGGTGAGATATTTTATGCTGTTTCTGTTAAAGTTCCTTTTTATGAAGTAATTAGAGGGAAAAAGAAAGGTAATATTATTGATTTCAGAGGTAAACAATATAAGGTGATTGAAGTCTTTTAACTTTCAGACCTTTGAGGAAAGTGTTATATATTATTGATAAAGTGGTTAGAGTATTGAAAAATATTATTTACCTGTTTTTCAATAAGATTAATAAATGAAAAATGAATGTAACAATTGATAAATATTCTGGTTTTTGTTTTGGAGTTATCCATGCAATTGAAGTAGCAGAACGAAAATTAAATGAACATGGTCAGTTATACTGCCTGGGTGACATTGTCCACAATGGCATGGAAGTAAAACGTCTTGTTGATAAAGGTTTACAAATTATTACGCATGAAGAATACAGGCAATTGAAAAATTGCAATGTATTAATCAGGGCACATGGTGAACCACCCGAAACATACAGTATTGCTATCAAGAACAACATTTCTCTGATAGATGCCTCCTGCCCTATTGTATTGAAATTACAAAGCAAAATTAAAAAGGGTTATGAAGAAATGTTACAAAAAAATGGTCAAATCGTAATTTATGGTAAACTTGGACATGCTGAAGTAAATGGTTTGGTCGGACAAACAGAAAATACTGCAATAGTTGTTGACAATGATGAAGATATTGAAAAAATTGATTTTTCCCGACCTCTTCGATTGTATTCACAAACTACCAAAAGTATTGATGGCCTGGCAAGAATTATCGAAAAAATAAATACAAGAATAAAAGAAATTAACAACGGTAAAGAAATTGATTTTGTGTCTAATGATACTGTTTGTAGACAAGTTTCCAACCGCTCAACCCAATTAAAAGAGTTTTCTGATAACTTTGAAGTGATTATCTTTGTAAGCGGAAAAAAGAGTTCAAATGGTATGTTTCTTTATGACTTATGTAAATCGGTAAATCCTCGTACTTATATGGTTGCTGAACCTGCTGAAATTAAAAATGAATGGTTTAATGGTGTAATGAATGTTGGCATTTGTGGTGCTACTTCTACACCCATGTGGTTAATGGAAGAAATTGCAGGAATCATCAAAGAATATTAAAATATGTATCTTAAAAGTTTGACAATAAGTAATTTTAAAAACTATACTGAAGCCAACCTTCAGTTTTCGGAGAGAATAAATTGTTTTGTAGGTGATAATGGCGAAGGAAAAACGAATTTGTTGGATGCTATCTACTATCTTTCATTTTGTAAAAGTTATTTTAATCTGATAGATATGCAAAATATCAATCACAATGAAGATTTTTTCGCAATACACGGACAGTATTCACGTAAAGATGAGCAATTGGATATGATTAGTTGTATTCAAAAACGGAGTCAACGCAAAGTATTTAAAATCAACAAAAAAGAATATGAACGTTTAGCCGATCACATAGGACTGTTTCCATTGGTGATGATATCTCCTTACGATCGCGATTTAATAAATGAAGGTAGCGAAGTTCGCCGGAAATATATTGACAGTGTAATTTCTCAATTTGACCGTATATATCTTGACGATTTGATGAATTATAACAAGGCTTTGCAACAACGCAATTCCTTACTCAAACAATTTGCAGAAAATAATCGTTTTGATCCGGCTTCATTAGAATTATGGAACTTTCATTTGCAAAAACATGGCGAAAATATCTATCAAAAACGCAAAGTTTTTCTTGAAGAATTTATGCCTATATTTCAACATTATTTTGCTTTTATATCAGGAGAAAGAGAAAAAGTTGACATCATTTATCAATCGCAATTAAATGATAATGATATGGAAGGATTGTTCAAGGATAATATCCAGCGCGATCGGGCCTTACAATACACTTCTGTGGGCATACATAAGGATGATCTGGATTTTATGATGGATGGGTTCCCTGTCAAAAAATTTGGTTCACAAGGACAACAGAAATCATTCTTTATTGCTTTAAAGTTGGCTCAATTTGAATATACCAAGAAAATTAAAGGATTTAAACCTGTTTTGTTGTTCGATGATATTTTTGATAAACTCGATACTACCAGAGTGGAACAACTAATAAAATTAGTTGCTGATCATAACTTTAAACAAGTTTTTATTACAGATACTCAAACCGAACGTATTGTACATGTATTTGAAAATATGAACATTCCGCATAAAATATTTAATATAGAAAAAGGTATCGTTACAGAAATGGAAGAAAATGTTTAAAAAGAGCAACGAATTTACCTTAAAAGAGGCCATAGAGCAACTATTGAATGCTTATAAAATGAATGGTAAAATTAATGAGACGCGTATCATACAAGCATGGGAACAGGTATGTGGTGCTATGATATCAAGACATACAGAAGATATGTATGTTAAAAACCGTATATTATATGTAAAAGTTGATTCTGCTGCATTACGTAACGAACTCAGCTTTGCGAAAACAAAATTAGTAAAAGCACTCAATCATGCTGTAAAAGAAGAAGTTATAAATGAAATTGTTTTTTTATAAATGGAAATCTGTAAGTTGCTTTTCCTGATTAATAGCTACGTTTACAAGTTATGGATGTCCATTAGAGTATTTAGATGTTTCCATTAAGGCAATATCCACAATTGCATAAATATTCTCACTCCCCAAAAACTTTGTTGATTCTATAATCGTTCATTCGTTAAGCGGTTGTATAACATTTGTCTGGCATGCCTTGAATAGTTTTGGCAATAATTCCTGCAACCCATATCACTGTTTTAGAACAGAACTTGTTTATTGCTTAATTCCAGAATATTACCATTTTAATAATAGATCTGCATACATATTAATAAATCTCAGTGATTTATATTCCAAAATGTTTAAATGCTTCATATACAAGAAAAGCCGGCCAAACAATTGCTTTTAGAAACCCAATTGCACCCATCCAAAATCCTGTTGCATGAGAAATAAAATAAATTACTGCTCCTATAAAACCTAAACCATATACAACACCTGAAGATGCAGTATTGTGAATATCGTTTTTCATTTGAATACTTTTTAATTGATTAATTAGATTTTAAGCAAATATAAAGAATAATTTATAGATAACTTCATTTCTTAAATCAAAATTCTACGCATTCTTTCAATTTGATATATATTTAGTTGATTATATTCAACTGTACAAGACGTATAAAATTGAAATGCTATCCATATTTAAACCTAATTAATTGATTTTAAATATATTTTTGCTTATTTACCTTTAATTTAAAGATAATACTATTTTTAAGAAATAATTAAAATAGTAAAACCGGATGTTTTTATTTAAAAAAGGTTTTTCATTCATATAGGGGATAGGATTTATTTTTTATTAAAATATTGATACATCAATAATGATACAAATTTTTATTTTTAAGATAAATTATCAATATACATTTGTGAATTATCATCATAATGTTACAAATGTATACCAGTAAAGATACATAAATATTGTTTATGTTTGTAAATTACATTTGTAATTTGTAAATATTTTTGTAATTTTATTAAAATTGTATATATTTGTATAAAATATATTTATATCTATATAATAACCAGTAATTTACAAATTCTATATAAACTATAGGTTTCAATAAATTCACAATTATAGTTGATATGTAAACAGCTATTACATTTTACTTAAAACTCATTAAATCAATATTTTATATATATTTATATGATTATTTACTTCACAATTGTACTATTTTAATTTAATTACATTTGTAACATTGAAATAATTACACTTGTAATCGTATTTTTGTTTATCTTTGTAATCTAAAAAATCATTTCAATTAATATTGTAAACTATGATAAGCCGTATTTTATTAATATTGAAAACACAAAATTTAAGTTCATCTCAATTTGCAGATGAAATAGGTGTTCAACGTTCAAGTATTTCGCATATACTATCAGGGAGAAATAATCCTAGTTTAGAATTTGTAACTAAAATATTAAAACGATATCCTGAAATTAATTCAGATTGGATTATTTTTGGAAAAGGAAGTATGTACAAAGGGAGTGATTCAAATACTGATTTACAAACGAAGGAAATAAAGAAAAATATTCTCCAGCCGGACTTATTTAATTTTGATGTACCCGAACAAGACGTCATACAGCCAGTAGAAACTGATGAATCGGACAAAGAATATAAATATGACAACCTAAGTGAGGTAAAAAGCGATCAAAAAGAAACTATAACTCCTGATATTCAATTTGATACAAAAGAAATAAAAGAAGAAAAAACTGAACAAAAATTTGAAAGGAAAATTGAAACAGAAGAAAAAACGATGGAAATTAATTTAACTTCAAAAACGATGGAAAGAATTGTAATTTTTTATAACGACAAAACATTTAAAGAGTATTTACCGGAATAAATTTGAAAGTTGTTACAAAAAGTGAGTTAAAGGATAACTAAAAAAAATTAAAGCACGAGAATCTTATTAATCTAAAAGTTTTTGTATTTTTGCTTTATGTTAAAAATGTTGTTTATAGTTGGATCCGGCGGTTTTTTGGGGAGTATTGTAAGGTATTTATCTCAGGTTATGATTTATAAGTATTTTCCTACTTCCTTCCCTTACGGAACCTTTTCTATAAATGTTTCCGGAAGTTTTTTAATAGGAATCATTTTTGCATTGGGCGAAAAAGGAAACATTTTAAGTCCTGAAGTCAGAATGTTTTTAGCCACAGGATTTTGTGGAGGGTTTACTACTTTTTCAACATTCTCCTACGAGATATTACAACAACTCAGAGATGGAGAAATCTTGATGGCTTCACTATACATTATTTCAAGCATAGTTTTCGGATTATTAGCTGCATATGCAGGTTTTTATCTTATTAAATCTTTATAAAATGATGATGAAAATACAAGGAAACGCATTGTTATTAAGAATATTTACAGGATCTCTGGATAAAATAAATGGAACACCATTGTACGAAGTAATAGTATATGCAGCCAGAAAATACGGATTAGCAGGAGCAACAGTTATTAGAGGAGTTATGTCTTATGGAGCCAACAGTTATGTTCATACAGCCAAAATATTAGCCATTTCAGATGATATGCCTATCATTATCGAAATGATTGATGAAGCAGAGAAAATCAATGGGTTTATTAAAATAATTGAACCTTACTTTGAAAACTCAAAATATGGGGGTTTAATTACAAAGCAAAATGTTGAAGTGTTGCATTATAAATCCGGGAAAAAGTAAGAAATCTGCTATTTACAATATAAGCTCGTTTTTAATGATACTTACTATTTAAATTTTAAAGAACTCTATTTGCCCGAAAACAACGCTGCTTTTAATTGTCAAACATGGTAAACCTGCATTAAAACCGGGTGCAGTATAAACCTGAGAACCAAATCCATCAGTGCTTCTATCACTCATAGAAGTTTTTCCAAAAACAGTATTGGACACAATTTTGTAATTTAGCTTTTCTGATAACTTAATTTTAAAATCTCCAAAAATACAATTGATTTCAATAGTTTTATCTTCGGTGATTTCAACAGTACTTAAATCTAATTTTGATTCTCCGAAAATATTGGAATAATCATTCAACCCATCGCTGTAAGCCAAAATATGACTACCAAAAACGTTTAGATTTTCCATCTTCCGTGAATGAACATTGCCATTTATCAACCTGATTCCTAAATATATAAGCAAAAGTGAAATGAGTATAGTAAATAACGGAATATCTATTTCTAAAAATTCCTCAGCTAAAAACAAACCTCCCATTAGAATCAGCAAAATACCCCAAAAATTTGGGTTTAATATAACTTTAGTTTTCATAATGATATATATTTATATGTTTAATAACCTTACTATTTAAATACTATTACTGATGAATATCACATTAAACTACCTTTGTGCCCTATATTATTATTTTATGCCTCTTTGTTTTTTAATTTGGTCATAAGCAGCATTTAATTGCTGGAATTTTTGTTTGGCTGCATTTTCAATTTCTGCACCTAATTGACTCACTTTATCAGGATGGTATTTCACTGCCATCTTGCGATAAGCCTTTTTTAATTCTTCATCTGTTGCATCCGGTGTTATTTCCAATATCTTATAAGCACTTTCTGAGTCTTTAATAAACATTGCTTTAATGGAAGATATGTCATTCGTTTGAATATTCAGATAACGGGCAATGTATTCTACTACCGTAATTTCTTCTATATGAACGTGTCCATCTGCTGCAGCGATTCCAAAAAGGAAATGAATCAGTTGTAAACGAACCGAATATTCCATATTTTGCTTGATCTGTGAACAAACTTCTCCAAGAGGAATTTCCTGTTTAAGAATCTCACGAAGAAGTAACATTTTCTCCTCGGTTTCAACACTGCCAAACTGTTTGTAAAAGAACTGTTTAACAAAATCTAATTCAGATTTTAGTATTCTTTTATCAGCTTTCATTACAGCAGCAGTTAAAACTAACAAACTGGCAACGAAATCACCTGATTGAGTGGGTTGTTGTTGTTGAAGCCCTGTAATTGTCACCCCATCCAGCATTGAACCAAATGCAAATCCTAAAAGTGCTCCAATGGGTCCACCAACAGCCCAACCCAACGTCCCTCCTATCCATTTTCCGTATTTTCCCATCATTCTTATTTATTATTCCAAGTCAAAAAGTAACTTAATGTAAAATAATTTACTACAAATACTTCATTTACTTTTTTAAAGATATTTACTTAAACTTTTTTTTAAAATCAATCTGTTGATTCATCTTATAATTCTATTTCCTCTTCTGTAAATTTAACATTATAATTTTCAAGTTCTAAGAGAATTGGTTCATACAATTCTTTAATTACAGGAGTATGAACACCTGTAAGGTTAATTTTACCGGTAAGCAATAATTTGGCAGCAATAGCCAGAGGAGTACCCACGGTAATTGCCATAGCAGTATGCACATTGTCAATACCAATAACTATTAATGAAGATGTGATTCTGTATTTTTTACCTGATTTTTCGTATTCAAACTGATGTTGCATAACGATTAAATCTTTATCATCCTTACCCAACACCCACTTATCAACCAGAATTTTTTGTAAGATCTGAGCTGGCGTGGCATCTTTTAGTCCAACTTTAGTATTCCCGAACAATCCTAACCATTTCAAACGATACATGCTATCGGAATCTATACTAAGATTAAATTTTGTAGCAATTTTTTCTTCAACACTTAATTTTTTATCAAAGTCGAGGAATAAATTTAAAAACTGACGATACGTTAAGTTTTCAGAATTTTCGATGATATAGGTATCATCCGTCATTCCCAATTGAACAAATACATTCCACGCTTTACAATAGCCCGGACGACGCATGGTGCCTCTAAACATGGTAGGAATATCAGGAAGATTGTATGTTTCACGATATTTCAAAGAGTCACGGTTTGGATAGACTTCAAATTCGCCTAATCCTGGAACTGTTGTCGTTTCGAGCCTTTCAAACAATTGATGATAAGGAAGATATTTATAATCACCATTTACAATATATTGAGATACACCTTGACCAGCAACCACCACATTACGTGGATTCCATGTAAATTTGTAATTCCATGGATTATTATCAAATTCAGGTGCAATCAGACCTCCGGTTGATGATTTGAACGACAACATTTTTCCACCTTCTGCTTTAATTTTATCCACCACTTTCATTGCCGACATGTGATCAATCCCGGGATCGACACCTAATTCGTTCAACATGGCAATACCTGCCTTTTTAGCATCTTCATTCAACGCTTTCATTTCGGGAGAAACATAGGAAGCTGTAAGCATGTGTTTTTTTAATTTTACACAACTCTCAGCTACTATAGGATGAAAACGTGCTGGAAGCATAGAAATAACAATATCAGCATTTTTAATTTCTTCTTCTTTTTGAATTTCATTAAAAATGTCAAATTCAATGGCAATGCCATTTGGGTGATTATTAATTTTCTCCTTTGCAACATCCAGAGATACATCCCCTACTTTAATTTTCCAGTTATGTTCAACGGAATGGTCCAGTAAGTATTTTATTAAACTTGAAGTGGATAATCCAGCCCCTAAAATTAAAATGTTTTTCATATTTATTTTCAATTAATTTACTGAAAGACGATTTATTATATTCTTGATTTTATTAATATCAGTTTCGACCATGCAAAAAAAACAATCTTGAAAATAAGCTGCAAAATAATCTCAATTTGAATTGATATTTTATTTATGGCTATTTCATCATGTTTGATTTAGCAATTATACTGCGAAATTATAATTATTTTAAAAATAAAAGCTTTAATATTTAAAAAAATTTAACTTTAACAAAAAAAAATCCCGTACGCATTGAAGTACGGAATTTTTACTTAGAGTTTAATTTTTTTATATGTTAGTTTAATTTTAAATTTACGCCTATTTTAGTAATGATTATTAACACATTACAGGATTTTTGAATTTGCAATCAGTAACCAATTAACTTATGCGGTTAAACGTTGTTTGATCGCTTCGTAAAGAATTACACCACAGGCAACCGATACATTTAAAGAGGCAATATCTCCTAAAATAGGAATTTTTACAATATTATCTGTTAGTCTTAAATATTCGGGAGAAACGCCATCTTCTTCTGAACCCATTATAATTGCTGTTGGTGCAGTGTAATCAACTTTATAATGATAATCACCTCCTTTTTCGGATGCTGCAATAATTTGCAAACCACTTTTTCTTAAAAAATCAATGGTTACTTTAAGATTTTCGCTACGACAAACAGGAATGATGTGTAATGCTCCGGCTGATGTTTTTAAAGCATCTGAATTGATTTGAGCTCCGCCTTTTGATGGAACTATAATGGCATCCACGCCTGCACATTCTGCAGTACGGGCAATGGCTCCAAAATTTCGAACATCTGTAATCCTATCAAGTATAAGAATTAGCGGAGTTTTGCCTTGTTCCCAGATCATAGGAATTAAATTCTCAATTTGAGTATAAGAAACAACTGACATAAAACAAGCGACACCCTGATGGTTTTTCATGGTAAGCTTGTTTAATTTTTCAAGTGGAACGTATTGAAAAGGAATGTTATTTATCTTGATTTCATCCATTAATTCAAGAAAAATCTCACCTCGTAAACCATTCTGTATAAATATTTTGTCAATTTCTTTTCCCGATTTAATGGCTTCAATTACAGGTCGGATACCATATATAAAGTTGTCAGTGTTCATAGTTAAAGGTTAAAGGTTAAAGGTTAATAGGCAAAGTATAATTTAATAATAATTTGTCCTTTATGAATGGCAAAATTACAAAAATTTTATCTCAATTTCCGGATTACTATTAGAATCATTAACTTTGCTTTTTTTTAATATGGTTTTTAATCTCAAAATCTGATAAATATGTCAATTCCAACATCAAGAACCAAAGAAAAAGCCAACATTTACATAGATACTGAAAAATGTAACGGATGTGGAAACTGTGTGGAAGTTTGTAAAGATTTCAGTCTTGAAATCAAAAATGGGAAAGTCAGTCTTTCGGAAAATCCTTTTTTTGGCTGTATAGGATGCGGACATTGTATGTGTATCTGTCAACAGGATGCCATTAGTATAAAAGGTCGTTTTACTTCAAGAAGTCACCTTTTTTCATTGCATGAAATACATGAAACCACTGATTATACAGCTTTAATTTATTTGTTAAAACGCCGGAGAAGTATTCGTGAATTTAAAAAAGTGGAAGTAGAAAAGGAAATAATTAAAAAAATTATTGCTGCCGCTACTCATTCTCCTATGGGAATACCTCCTTCAGATGTAAATGTTATGGTACTTGATAGTTTTGAGAAAGTAAAAATGTTTAGCAAAGATTATTGCCGTTTTCTGAGTAACTATAAATGGATGGTTTCCGGTTGGTTTCTGACGATTATGCGTCCATTCTGGGGAAAAAATAACGACCAATTGTTTCGAAAGTTTGTAAAACCATTGATCAATAAATTTTCAGATACTGTTGAAAAAGAGGAAGACCTATTTACTTACAATGCACCAGTTGCATTGTATTTTTATGGTTCACCTTTTACTGATCCCGCCGATCCTATTATTGCAGCTACTTATGCTATGATTGCTGCTGAATCATTGGGTTTAGGATCTTGTATGATTGGAAGTTTTCATCCGATGATACAATATGGAAAAAAAGGAAAACAATTCAGGGATAAATACAATATCCGGTTCAAAAGTCGCGAAGGACTCATTGTTATTTTGGGCTATTCAAATGTTCATTATAAATATGGTATTCATCGGAATTTTGCAAATGTAGATTGGATTCAATAAATTTGAATTTAAGATCAATAATTCCCATTTAAAAAAATAAACCTATTTACTAAAACAATTCTAATGAAACGAGACATGAGAACTATTCACACACGAGGATGTTTATTTGGCGAGTCCATCGGCGAAATTAAAATAGGAGTAATGAACACAACATACCTAACATTAACCACTTCAGATATTTAATAAAAAATTAACAGATGAAAACAAATAACTTATATAAGACCATCCTTATAGTAGTATTTATATGCATTAGTTGGAATTTAAAAACCAAAGCTCAAACACCGGAAGCTTTCCTCCTTGGGAATTGGATAGGAACTATTGAATTTCAAAAAAGAAATTTAACATTGGTTTTTCGTGTAAATTATTTTGAGAAAGACAGTATTCATGCTTTTATGGACAGCCCAGATCAGGGAGCTAAAGATATAAAGGTAAGTAATTTATTAGTGAGAGGTGATTCGGTTTTTATTCGGGTGAAATCTTTAGGTGTCTCTGTTGCAGGAATACTTAGCATTAAAGATTCGATGATTACAGGAATCTTTCGTCAAAGTATTTTTAATGGTCCGATCATTTTAAAAAAAGTTGAGAAAATACCACAAATCAATCGGCCACAAGAGCCCAAACCACCTTACCCCTATCAATCCAATGAAATTAGTTTTAAAAATGAGACAGATCAAATTGAATTAGCAGCAACGCTTTCAATACCAAATACATTGGGCAAATACGCTGCAGTTGTATTAATTTCAGGCTCTGGTCCTCAAAACCGGGATGAAGAATTGTTGGGACACAAACCTTTTTTAGTGTTAGCTGATTACTTAACCAGGAATGGAATTGCTGTATTGCGTTATGATGACCGTGGAGTCGGAAAATCAAAAGGAGTTTTTGCAAATGCTTCAACATACGACTTTAGCAGAGATGCAGAAGCTGCAGTTCATTACCTGAAAACCTTGCCCAATATTGATACTACAAAAATCGGATTAATTGGTCATAGCGAAGGAGGAATGATAGCTCCTATTATTGCATCACACAATCAATCAATTCATTTTATAGTACTACTTGCCGGACCCGGTCTCAGTGGTGAAGAAATTCTGCTAAAACAATCTGCGCTTATTGCAAAAACACAAGGTGAAACAGAAAAGAATATTGCAAAAGCTAACAAAATCAATACAAAAATCTATAAAATAGTAAAACATGAAAAAGACAATTCGGTTGCAGCAAATAAAATCAGGAAAGCTTTTGACAAATACCTTGAAACGCTGACAAAAGAAGAAAGGATTCCTTTAGAAGCACAGAAAGAAAGTATGATTCAGCAAATATTATCTCCATGGTTCAGAATATTTTTAAGTTTTGACCCTAAAAAATATCTTACGAAAACCCATTGTGCAGTATTAGCTCTAAATGGTGCCAACGACTTACAAGTTCCACCCGATGAAAATCTGGCAGCAATCGAAAAATATCTTAAAGCAGCAGGTAATAACAATTATATGATCAAAAAATTGCCTCATCTTAATCATTTATTTCAAACTTCAGCAACAGGATCACCCAACGATTATATAAAAATTGAGGAAACGTTTTCTCCTGTTGCTTTGTTGATTATCAAAGATTGGATTAAAGAAAATACGAAATAAATACTATTTCGCTTTTGGTTTTGGTTAAAATCTTGAATTGATTCAATCAATGAATTGCTAAATAACACTATCAGTTTAACTCAAAATTGCATAATATTCTTTATTTTTACAAAAATTATCCGAAACTATGATTGCATTTCCTAATTGTAAAATAAATTTAGGCTTATATCTTGAAAATAAGCGAACTGACGGATTTCACAATATCAAAACTGTTTTTTTTCCGGTTAAATTAACAGATGTTTTAGAGATCATTGAATCGGATACAGCTGATTGTTCGATGACAATGAGTGGTATTCCAATTGATGGAGATATACAATCTAATTTATGTATAAAAGCTTACAAAATACTTAAAAATGATTTTAAGTTACCATCTGTAAAAATTCACTTGCATAAAGTAATCCCACATGGTGCTGGATTAGGTGGAGGCTCATCCGATGCTGCATTTACAATCAAAACATTGAACACTAAATTCAATCTGCATTTATCCAATTTACAAATGCAACAATATGCATCAAAATTAGGCAGCGACTGTGCTTTTTTTATTGAAAACAAAACTGTGATAGCCAAAGGTAAAGGTGATTTATTCGAAAAAATAGAACTCTCTTTAAGCGGTTATTATATATATATTGTTAAACCAGATGTATTTGTAAGCACTCCTGAGGCTTTTAAATGGGTACATCCGCGCAACGAAAAAATTGACATTCAACAAATATTATACAAGCCTATTGAAAAGTGGAATGAGACACTTTTTAATGATTTTGAAGAAAGTATATTTATGAAATATCCAGCCATCGCTTCTATCAAAGATATGCTTTATAAAAAAGGAGCTGTTTATGCAGCTATGAGTGGTAGCGGTGCAGCTGTTTTCGGGCTATTCAAGAATAAGCCGACTGATATGACTTTTACCAAAGGTAATTTTAGTTGGGGATATCAGATTTAAAAAACATTAAAGAACATATAAGAATTCATCATAAATTCAATCAACCAAACATTACCGAAAAGCTACTACTGCAGGAGATCCGCTGATAAAATCGACCAATCTTAAAATATCCTGACCTGAAATGCCAAATACAAAACCGGATTTACCATTGGGAAGCATGGGATAATAGGCTACATTCAATTGAAAAGTTTGAAAAACAAGGTTGTCATTTCTCATCCTCAAACCTGATCCAATGCCTAAAAAGTATTTTTCAGTTAAAATAAAGTGTTCACTTGATCCGATTACACCTACATCCCAAAATCCATATAATGCAACTTTAAAACCGTAAAAATTTATGGGTGTAAAAGCAACTGTTTCCAGTTTAACTGCTAATTTTTGCTTACCTTGCATAAATGGACTCTGCATTTTTCTTTCTGTTTGATCTAAAAAAATATACTCTCCTGCAAAACGATTGATACCAAGGACATAATTGAGATTAAAGAAATTACGAAATTTGTAAGTATTAATAAAGTATAAATTACTAAATGAATTCAAGGTGAATCGCAATGTACTCTGTTCTAATTTATTACCATTTTTATATCCACCAAATCCAAGTTGAGCATACAAATACCCAAATTTATTGATTACACTTGCAGCAGAATACTGAAATCCATAATAAAAACGATTACCAAATTCCCTGTTTTCAGGGCCTACGACTAATTCAAGCAAATAACCATAAGGTATATCTTCTGTATTTCCAAAAGCATAAATCAAACTCCCTTTGTAATAATTTCGCTTCGAAATAGCTACTTTTGTTAGAAATAAATCAGATTGATGGTAAATATTATTCAGTGTATCATTTACTTCAGGTCTGATAATAAAATGAGTTCTATAATATCGGGTTGAAAGTATCAGCCTTTGTGCATTTATTTTCTTTTGTTCTTTACTTAATAGAAAAGACCTGCCAATCCATACGTCAATATTTGTATAGCTCAAAGGGTGATTATATAAGTTTTGATCTACAATATTCACTTTTATTTTCTCATTGTTTTTTGACATTGCTAGTCCACCTGCATATTTAGTTTTCGTCATAAGAAAACTACGCTCAGCATAAAATCCAAATTTTTCGATATCGTCCATTGTTTGATAAAAAATACCTGCATTTATAAACGATTGTCTGAAATTGTTGAATTTATATTCACCTCTATACCCATAATGTTGTGATGAATCTAAATTGTAGAAGAATGTATTACTTAAATCATTTCCTAAACCTGCAAAATTTAAATCGTACAACTCCATACTACCTACCCTGGTTCCAATATCTGGTAAAATGCCAATTGAAAACAGATCTTGAGTAACAACAAGAAGATCTACAGAATCATTTTTTACTTTATTTACATAAATTTTTGCATCGTAAATATAGGGCAAAGTACGCAAAATACGTTCATTTTCAGCTAGTAAATAAGAATTGAGCTTCTCCCCTTTTTTAATAAATAAATTACCTTTGATCACCTTTTCAATTGTAAGGATGTGAATATCATTGGCTGCTTTACTCACCCATGCATCAGATTTCATTGAAGTATCCTTAACAGAAGTCCCAAAAGCTTCCAACCTAACGATATTGATATTTCTTATTTTTCTTCCGTTGAATTGTTTATATTCATCTTCACTTTCATTCGCTATTTCATTTTCACTCAAAGGAGGCACATCTTCTCGTGTAATCAATAAATCATACAACCCTTTTGTAAATTTTTTTCTGGACCATTTCGTTTTTAACGAATCATAAAACAGATTCGTTCGTGTTTCAGAATAAGTTTTCACAGAATATTTGGTTTTTTTTGAAACAATCACTATTGTATCATTCTGAGCGGTAATTATTTTTTTACCAATTTTAAGCACATCTCCTTTGTTTAAATAAATTGTATCAGGCTTAGTAACCCTATCATGTTTTTGTGCATTTAATGAACTGGAAATCATTAAAAAACAAATGATAAGACAATATATTGATATTTTATTTAAAAGTTTCAATTTTAACATAAACAAATGAATAACAATTAGTTAGTTTTTAAATTGATGATTTTAGTTGTTGAATCTATTAAGTGTTCACAATTTACAAATAATTGCTTATAAATAATTTTTGCTTCTGTTGATACGGGATTTGCTGTATTTTCATCTGATTGCTCAATATTTTGTTGCTGTCGATGGAATTCCATTTTTACTTCAATGTTTTTTAATGTATCCATACTATTTTTATTCATTCCCGAATTTTGTTTCAAGTAATCAAAAGTCTCATTAACCAATTCAAATACTTCCAGCAACTGCTCACGTATGGGCTGATTAAACCAGATTTTAGATTTGTTTTTATTAACAATTATTTTAAACATATTAAAACATATATTCTTATTTTTTTCAAAATATTCAATGATCTTATACAAATTGGAAAGCTCTAAAGCTCCATTTTCACTTAAATTTCTTTGAGAGAATGAAGTTAGAAAATCCATTAATCTTAGCATTTTCTTATCCAGTTTAACATCTAACTTAGAAATTTTAAGTAGCATTTTTTCATATTTTTTTTCTTCTTTTTCTAACAGCAAATCCGGAACAAACCGAAACAAGTCAGCATTCATTATTCCAATGGTATACAATTCTCTCAGCACAAGTTCTACAGACAATTCAGAAGTGGATAACAAACCGGAATTGATGTTTTTTAAAATAAACTTTTCCTTTTTCTTTTTTTCTGGAATTAAGAAATGGAGTATTTTCACCATTAACGGAATTAATCCAATCCAAAGCAAAGTATTAATTAAATTAAATAATGTATGGAAAAAGCACAATGCAATTGGAATATAATTCTGATTAGTAAATGGAGAAGCATTCCAAAACTTTAGTATTATCCAATCAATTAGTTGCAAAAATGGGTAAAATAGCAATAACATCCAGATAACACCTGAAATATTAAAGAAACTATGAGCCAAAGCTGCTCTTTTTGCAGATTTATTGGCTATAAATGCAGCAATATTTGCAGTTACGGTTGTTCCTATATTTTCACCTAATATCATGGCAGCCGCTAATTCAAAAGATAACAACCCATTTAGAGACATTATGATCGTAAATGTTATCGTGGCACTCGATGATTGAATGCCCACTGTAAGCAACATCCCAAATAATACAAACAAAAGTATCGAAAAAAAGTTATCATGAGAAAAAGCCTGAATAAAAGCAAATAAATCAGTATTATTTTGGATTTCAGGAATTATTGTTGTTAAAAAATCAATACCTAAAAATAACAATGAAAAACCCATTATAAATTCGCCAACAGATTTTAAATATCCATCTTTAGAAAACAGCATGGGTAAACTCAATCCAATTAAAGGCAATAAAATCAGACTAAAATTAAACTTCATTCCCAAACCAACAATAAACCAAAGCTTAATAGTAGTTCCAATATTTGCCCCCATCATTACACCAATTGATTCGGTAAGGGTAAGTAATCCTGCATTTACAAAACTCACCATCAATACAGTTGTTGCAGAAGATGCCTGAATAATCACTGTAACAAAAAACCCACTGAAAACAGCTCTGAATTTATTAGCTATCATTGATTTAATGATGTTTCTCAATCGAACACCTGCAACTTTTTGCAATGATTCACTCATGAGTTTCATACCATAGAGAAACAGGCCTATAGCACCTAAAACTCTCAATAATTGATATATAACATCAAAAGCACTCATTAATTTAGTTATTGATTAATAGTTATTATTTTATACAGTTACTGAGCTTTTGCTCAGTCCCGAGCTACAATTTCTTACGAAGTATGAGTTAGAAATTGTTATTCGGGAAAGTATGAGTTAGAAATTGTTATTCGGTATTAAGTTATTATTGAACGAATAGTAAGCTGCCTATTCTCACCATTGTACTACCTTCTTCTATAGCTATTTGATAATCACCTGACATTCCCATTGAAATTTCTTTAAAAAATGTTTGATCACTAAAGATTGCTATTTTTAGTTTTTCATAAAAGGTTTTAAGTTGTGCAAATTCCTGATGAATAAGTTGATAATTTGAAGTATAAGTAGCCATTCCCATTACACCAACAATTCTGATATTTTGCATTTCTTTAAATTCTTTAGCATTTAACATTGCTAAAGCCTCTTTTAAATCAAACCCAAATTTACTTTCTTCGGTAGCAATATAAAACTGCAATAAGCAATCAATAACTCTATTATTTTTTTGGCCTTCTTTATTAATGACAGTCAATAATTTAGCGCTGTCTACACTATGTATTAAATGAATAAAAGGAGTTATATATTTTACTTTATTGGTTTGCAAATGACCAATAAAATGCCATTGAATGTCTTTTGGTAAAACATCGTATTTTTCAGCTATTTCAAGGGCTTTGTTTTCTCCAAAAATTCGTTGACCTGCATGATATGCTTCTAAAATGGCATCAATAGGTTTTGTTTTGGATACAGCAACTAAAGCTACATTTCCGGGAATATGTTTAAGAATATTTTCAAGATTGTGTTTTATACCCATCTTTTATTTTTTAGCAAAGTTAATAAATAATAAAGAAATTAAATTCAGTACCTTTCAAATTTGAAAAAAATTAATTATTTTAAATTAAAAGCTAAATTTAATTCTAAAACTTTTAAAAGTCCTACTATGCAATAATTTTATTTTATATCATTTCAGCTGATTGCTGTTAATTCAGTCTGTCTTTTTTTACTCTTTTTAAAGTTAACAAATTCATTGGATTAGAGCCTAAACCATGAATATCATTCTGTATAAACCTTAATACCTGATCATAATACAAAACCACAACAGGTGCTTCATTCATAATAATCTGATCCATTTGATGATAGTAATTGTATCGGATTGAATCATTTACTTCATTTTGAGCTTTATTGTATAGCAAATCAAACGTCTTATTTTTGAAATGCGTATAATTTGGTCCTGCCGGAGAGAAATTAGGTGAATAAAATAAGGATAAATAATTCTCAGCATCAGGATAATCAGCAATCCATGAGCCTCTGAAAAAATACACTTTCGATTTAGCAATCATTTCCCTTAATGTAGCTGGTGGATTAACATCAATTTTTATTTTTAGGCCAATTTCAGCTAATTGATTCTGGATATATTTACATACATCAAGGTAAGATGCAGTAGTTGACAATGTAATTTCACCTAAACCATCACCATTAGGGAATCCGGCTTCTGCTAATAATTTTCTGGATTTGTCAGGTTGGTAATCATATCCTTTTACTTTTGTTGTATCAAAACCTTGTAACCCTTTGGGAATAAATCCATTCAATGCCGGTGAACCTATATTATTTCTTAAATACCGCATCATTTTCACTCTGTCGAAACCATAATTAATTGCCTGACGAACTGCTTTATATTTTACAGGATTATTTTTTAATACTTGCTGAGTAGTATCCATTAGAAAAGCAAGGTATTCAGTATTCAGATAAGGTTGAGAAATCAACTGAAATTTATTTTTAAACTTTGGATTTAACTGACCATTCACTGTTAACAATTCATCTTTATAGCTGGCATCAATTCCACTCATAAAATCTATACTCCCTTTTATAAATTCCAGAAAAACAGACTGCTTATCAATAATAAAAGTAATAGCTATGGCATCTAAATAGGGTAATCGTTTTGGTCCATCAAATTCAAAATAATTTTCATTTTTCAAAAGCACCAATTTCACTCCTTCTTTCCAGAGTTTTAGTTGAAAAGGACCAGTTCCAACAGGGTTTTTACGAAAGTCTTTACCATAAACTTCAATGGCTTCATGTGGGACTACCGAACAATATTGCATACTCAACAATCCCAAAAAAGGAGGAAATGATTGATTCAATGTAATTTCCAAAACAGAATCATTCAAAGCTTTAAATGCAAATTCGCCTTTATCTTTTTTAATGTAATTAAAAATCCATGCTCCGGGAGATGCATTTTTTTCATCAGTGATTCTATTGAAACTGTAAACAAAATCTTTTGCAATAACCCGACGGTTACTATCTGCAAAAATCTCGCATTTATGAAAATAAACATTTTGATGAAGCGTAAAAGTATAGGTTCTCCCATCCTCCGAAATTAACCATTTAGCTGCAATGCAGGGCTGTACTTTCAATTGTTCATCCAATTGCACCAAACCGTTAAAAAGTTGATTACATGCCCAGATATTCGATTGATCTTTTGCAAAAGCCGGGTCTAAAGAAGAAATTCCTGCCGACTCATTATAACGAAAAACTTGTTTTGTTTCATTATTAGAATCAATAGAATTACAGGAAGATATTAAAAGGAAAAAAAATATACTATAAATAAATTTTTGCATTAGTTGAAAATTAAATTTAAAATACGTATTTTTGCTGTGAATAAATTAAATAAATTAAATATGATAACACTTGTTTTTCTTATAATAATGCATGCTGCAGGAGATTTTCTTTTACAAGGAAGTTCACTTAGTAAATTAAAAGTTACAAAATTTTACTACCTTTTAGCTCATGTTGGAATTTATACTGCTTTTTTTATTGCTGTAAGCCCAATTTTGCTTGGATTAACATTTATGCAAGGACTTATCTTTAGCTTAATTAACGGTGTTTTACATCTTGCTGTAGATTTTGTGACCAGCAGATTAAAAAAGAAATATTGGGAATTAAATGAAGCTAAATATGTTGCTGTAGTTAGTTTTGACCATATAACTCATATCATTATCTTAATATCTTCTTATTTATTAATGTTTCCGGAAATGTCGAATTTAAAATTATATTAGAATAAGCATTGTCAACTCAAAACAAACAGTTTATTTTATTATAAACAGTAAATCAAATGGCTTGCATCCTTTTTGCATTTCTGGTTTCCATAAAATTAAGTAATGCAGCCGGATTTTGAAAACGGCTGGTAAGCATCATCGCTGCTATAACATAGGGTTTAAAACCTGCTTCTTTATAGGTTTCAACCCGGTATTTATCAAAAATATCTTTAGCTACTTCACCTTTAACACACGAAACACCCGAAATATCAGCTGGTAAACAGTGCATATACAATGCTTTACCATTTTTTGTAAGTTTCATTTTTTCTGCATCACATTCCCAGTTTTTAAATTTCGCATTGTTTGCCAAGCATGATTTTTCCAATTCTTTCAAACCAATTGTATCATTGGCATATAATAATTGAGTACGAGACTGCATTACGGAATATGGAGCCCAACTTTTAGGATATACAATGTCAGCATTTCTAAAAGCATCTTCCATAGAATTTACCACATTAAAACTTCCACCGCTTAATTTGGCATTTTTAACGGCGATATCCAATACTTCAGGTATAAGTCCATATCCTTCGGGGTAAGCCAGTTCTACTTCCATTCCGAAGCGACTCATTAAACCGATAATACCCTGAGGTACAGATAATGGTTTTCCATAACTTGGAGAATAAGCCCATGTCATAGCAATTTTTTTACCTTTAAGGTTTTCTAGTGAACCAAAATAATTTTTCAGATGCATTAAATCAGCCATACTTTGTGTAGGATGATCTATATCACATTGTAAATTAATAACAGCAGTACGTTGAGGAAGTACCCCTTCGTTAAATCCTACTTCTAGTGAATCTGCAACTTCTTTCATATAAGTATGGCCTGCTCCCAAAAACATATCATCACGAATACCAATAATTTCAGATAAAAAAGAAATCATATTGGAAGTTTCTCTTACAGTTTCGCCATGTGCAATCTGAGACTTACCTTCTTCCAGGTCCTGAACGACTAATCCCAGCATATTGGCTGCCGAAGCAAAAGAAAACCGGGTCCGGGTTGAATTATCCCTGAATTGAGAAACGGCTAACCCCGATTCGAAACATCTGGTAGAAATATTATCATTGTTAAGATTTTTCAATGCTTCTGCCACATGAAGCAACATTTCCAATTCTGCTGAAGATTTATCCCATGTAAACAGGAAATCTTTACCATATAAACTGGCATTGCTTTGTTTGATAACTTCTATATTTCTTTTAAAACTATCCATATTCTATCAGTTTAGTATATAAAAATTTTGCTTAACCTATCAGTATCGTGAATAACGAACTTCAAAGTTAAGCAAAACAATATGAATCTTGAAATTATTTTTTTATTGATTGAGCATTACAGGCATTACCAGCATTAAAATTTCTTCACTTTTATTTTCATTGTCAACGGGAACTAAAATACCGGCTCTGTTGGGTTGTGACATTTCAATGGTAATCATTTCGCTGTCGATATTGCTTAACATTTCCTGAAGAAACTTAGAGTTGAAACCAATTTCCATTGCTTCACCATCATAACTACATGCTAATCTTTCTCTTGCTTCGTTGGAATAATCAATATCTTCGGCAGAAATATACAATTCCTGACCACTTATTTTTAAACGAACCTGATGTGTTGATTGGTTGGCAAAAATAGCCACACGACGAATAGCGTTTAAAAATGAAATTCTGTCGATAATTAATTTATTGGGGTTTTCTTTGGGTATTACAGCTTCGTAATTAGGATATTTTCCATCAATTAAACGACATACCAATTCAATGTTTTCGAATGAAAAGAAAGCATTTCGTTGATTATATTCAATTTTAACAGGTATATCTTTATTGGAAAGTGTATTTTTTAACTGATTCAATGGCTTTTTAGGAAGGATAAATGATGCTGAATTTTCAGCTTTAACATCCGTTCTTCTGTATCGTGCCAATTTGTGTGCATCAGTAGCAACAAATGTAATATCGTCGGGTGTTAACTCACAGAAAACACCTAACATTACTGGTCTTAATTCATCATTTCCTGATGCAAACAGCGTTTTTGCGATGGCAGTAGCAATTACATCAGAATTAATTTCAACAACTGTAGCATCTTCCAAAATTGGAATTTGAGGAAATTCTTCCCCATTTTGACCGCTTAATTTATATTTACCTTCTCCAGCTGAAATTTCGATTCCATACGTTTTTGTATCAATACTAAAAACCAAAGGAATATCAGGAAATGTTTTTAAAGATTCCAGTAATTTTTTTGCAGGGATTGCAATTGTACCTTCTTCAGCATCTCCGAGTGTTTCATTATCCAATGGAATATTTACAGTCATTGTAGTTTCTAAATCAGAGGCAGTTACTACTAGTTTCCCTTCCTTTAACTCAAATAAAAAATTTTCAAGTATTGGTAAAGTAGTGTTCGAACTTAACACACCACTTATGGTTTGTAAATTCTTCAATAACAATGGGCTTTGAACAATAAATCTCATGTCTTTACAGTTTTCTATTAATATTTATGCAAATGTAAATTAAAAATAATTTATATTGAAATTTTATTTATTATTCTTGTGATTTTTTATCAACATTCAGTTTAAAATAAGAAACAGGCTGTAAGATTGTATTAAATACATAATATTGTATATACACAAAATCTTTATCGTCATTTACTAAACCATAAAAACGATCTCTGTCGATAATGATTGGTTCATGTGTAATATCATCAACAGCTCCATATTCGGCTAATTTTAAAAATGCCTTTAACGTTATCTGTTTTCCGGTTATATCGGTAACTGTTAGAATCGCCATAGGTTTATGAGAAGTTATTGAATCTTTATCACTTTTTTTCAAATCATTCAAAAAAGACTCAAAACCCAGATTGGAAAAAGAACTCATATATTCTACTACTTTCATGGTGTCAAAGTTATTCATTAATTTATCAGATGCCAATAGTTTAATCTCAAAATCTTTATTATTACGAGAAATTTCAAAGGAAGATTCAGGAGCGGCAGGATACTCAATCTTTACAGATTTAATATCACCGATTTTAAGTTCAAAAATAACACGTTTACGCCAATCACCATCAAATGCGGTATAACGAGG
The DNA here is from genome assembly GCA_038204725.1 of Bacteroidales bacterium. Taxonomy (GTDB): domain Bacteria; phylum Bacteroidota; class Bacteroidia; order Bacteroidales; family JACABE01; genus JACABE01. The sequence continues at coordinate 70,276 of JBBRCQ010000005.1, forward strand.
TGAAAGAAAACCCCGAAAACCTGGTACATATACGATAAATGGTTCTTCAGAACCTTGTTCTAACATAAAAGTACCTTGATTATCCTGTGTTTCATCACCAACATAGTAAACTTTTGTACATTTTTCGTGAGGAAACAATTTTATTTTATTGAATAAATCAATTCGGTAAACCATTTGATAGATTTCTACTTTTACACTTTTAGCAGCCAGCCATTTTATGATAGTATTTCTTCCGGCTATTGAAACCGGCTCTTTTACTTTCAAATTAGAAATTGTTTCCAATAAAATAGCTATTCCATCTTTACGGGCTGGATATTTATCGTTCACTTTCCAATTTTCATCTCCAATTCGCACAAGTGTTACGGTATTATTGCTTTTATCACTCATAAATATTTTAGTGATTGATGAAACATCTTTTACAGCAAAATCAGCTTTTATCGTAGATTTGGAACTTTTCAATATAAATACCAATGCTACTATTGCAAGTACGATTGTTACAATTAATATATATTTATTTTTATGCATTTTTTGCTGTTAGTTAATGGTTATTAAGTTATTGAGTTATTTGAATAACAAATAATCAGTTTTTTGAAAAGTTTATTTTGAATAATTATGAACTTAATGAACTTATTAAATCCCGAATAATGTCTCTCGATAAGAGGCAAAGCTTAGTTTAATGAACTTTTCGAAATTTATAAATTATCTAGTATATCGACGTTTACGAATAAATGTCATTAAAAATCCAAAAATGATAACGATTAAAACAGGGAAAACAATATTAATAACCTGCCATTTTATTTTTGATTTTTCAATTATAGTTTTATCCAGCATTCTTAATTTCAGTTCACGTGATCGAACCGTTATCAAACCGGAATCATCACATAAGTAATTCATGCAATTAAGTATAAATTCTTTATTGCCAAACATTTGCCCGGTATATTGGTCGTAGCCCAAAGGCAATGGATATCCTTTTGAATAATGAAACTGACTCTTTATTATATCCCCATCCGAGATCACTATCATACTGGTAGGTTTACTTTTTTCGAGGAATCCAATTTTATCACTTTGAGCAATTTCAGAAGGAACGCGATTTATAAAATTTGATTCAAATTCACCTTCCAGAAGTACAGCAACAGTTTGAAAAGGTGTATTGAATAGTCGTTCTTCCGGTTCCTTTTTCAATATGCCTAAATCAATAATTACAGGAGTATTAATGAGCCTGGAATATTTGGATGAAGTAAGTAAAATCGTTTTTTTAATTCCGTTGTCTATTGTATCGATACTGCTAACAAATTCTGTTTTGATTGCATTCAGGTTTTTAACTATGGGATGATTAGCGGTAGGTGTAATAATTGGAAAATAATACCAGGGTAAAAAACTGGTTTGTGGTTGATTCCCAACTTTACCGGTAACAATTGGAATAGGAAGTGCAGATATATCCATAATCAAATTGGTGTTCAAACGGACTCCATAACGAAACAATTGATCGGTTAAATTAATTTCGTTAGCTATACCAACAGTTTGAGCTGTATTGTTCAAACTATCCATACTTGCAAATACCGGATCAATCAGCCAAAGCACTTTACCACCATACATAATGTATTGGTCGATAATAAATTTATCCTTTTCACTAAAAGCAGAATCGGGTTTTGCAATGATAATAGCTTTGTAGATATTTGTAATTTTAGTTGCTGATGAATCGGAAAGCACTCTTGTAGTAAGCTTATTAATCTGTTCATCAATTCTAACGCGTTCTACCTGATAATATTCCGATAGTGCATTACTGATATCATACATTTCATAATTATTCAATTCTCCTTGTCCTTCTATGATCGCAATTTTTGGTTTTGATTTGATACTAAGTTTTCTTATAACATTTGAAATATTATATTCTAAAGCTTGAATCGAATTATTTAACACATTTTCAGGAGCTAACCCCATTTGATCTACAAGCAATTGCAAAGGCATTGTTTGTGTTTTGTAGGTCACTTCAGCTCCTGGAAAAATTACTTGTTGACTAGCCCCTCCTTTTTGTTTAACCTGTAAATTTGTAGGTTGAATTCCTTTTTCAACCAACAATTTATACATATCATTTCTTTGTTGCTTGTCAACTATTGCATTTGGATCAATAAATTCATACTGAATATTGCTATTGTATGCCCTGAATTCATCTAACATTTCCTTGGTTGAATTACTCAATCTCTTGAAGCCAACAGGAAAATCACCTTCAAGATATATTTTAAAATAAACAATATCATCTAATTGTTTCAACAGTGTTTTGGTGGCAGGTGAAAGTGAATATCTTTTTTCAGCCGTTAAATCAAAGCGAGTATATACAAAACTTCCGATAATATTAAGTAGAACAATAATTATCAAACAATAAACTATCTGAGTAATATTGCTGCGTTTTAAATTTCTTTTCTTTTTTTCCATAATATGATTGCGCATTCTGTTTTACCATTTACGACTTTGAAGCGAGAGTTTTGTTAATAATATAAAGAGAGTAATTATACTAAGATAATATATTATATCTCTTGTATCAATTACGCCTCTACTTATTGACGAGTAATGATGACTAATCCCCATCATTTTAATAAGCAAATCGAACTTCCCAAATAATTCGAGAGAATAAATAAGCTCAAAGCCAATATAAATAGTTCCACATAAAAAAACAGAAACAATAAATGAAACAATTTGATTATCAGTTATTGACGAACTAAACAACCCAATCGATGCAAAAGCTGCTCCTAATAATAACAAACCGATGTATGACCCCCAGGTTCCACCCATATCAATGTTGCCAATAGGTAATCCCAAATGATATACGGAATAAAAATAGATAAAAGTAGGTAATAATGAAAGTACAACCAACACTACGCTCGCAAAAAATTTAGCAAGAATAATTTGTAAATCGGTCAATGGTTTGGTAAGTAATATTTCAATGGTTCCGCTTTTTTTTTCATCAGCAAACAATCGCATGGTGATAGCAGGGATTAAGAATAAAAAAACAAATGGAGCTATCATGAACAAACCATCTAATCCGGCATATCCATAATCAAGTATATTTGAATCAGAAGGGATTACCCATAAAAACAATCCATTGATTAACAAAAAAACAATAATTACAATAAACCCAATCAATGAATTTAAAAAACTGCTGACTTCCTTTTTAAATAATGTATACATGATAAGGCTGATTTTAATTTAGGCGGCGAAATTAAGATTTTTCCACGAATAATGTAGTATCTTAACAATAATTAAGATACCGTTTTTGAATCCAATAAAATACAATTAAGAAAAAGTAACAGTTATTATATCATCATAACTGAGTCCCAGCAAACTCTTAGCCTTGTTGGTGTTCAATGCAATTTGCAACATTCCATTTGATGCAAATAAAGCGAGAAGTTCTCCCTCAGGGACATCATGATAAGATTTACTTAATTTATTTATATTATTTTTTCTAACTTCTATATTAAATAATCTTCCTTTTTGAATGCTTCTAAATTCGACTTCCGAGATATTGGTAATCAGATTTTCATAAATATCCACATACACAATATTACCAATAATAGAATTTTCATCCTTGATAGATAGTAATGGTGTTTTAACATGAAGTTGGGTTCTTATAGTTCCTAAATCTTCCAATTTCCCACCATTAGCAATATAACAGGCAGCTTTAACAAAAATATCTTTGGTTGAAAATGTAAAATAATCAGTATCCTGATTGATTTCCAATTCAATAATTTTTTCGGGTGTTGTATTAAAAATCAAAGAAAACATTCCATTATCTGCTCCTATAAAATAATGACCATCAGCCAAAATTCCTACATGAGGTGTTTCTATAGCTGCAACGGTATTAATGCCAATGATATGAATACTCCCTTTTGGGAAAAAAGAATAAGCATTTTTTACAATATAAGCAGCCTGAGCAATGTCATATTGTGGAATTAAATGTGAAATATCAACAATATTTACATCCGGTAGTTGAGTATAGATAGAAGCTTTAACCACAGCAAGATAATGATCTTTCAAACCCCAATCGCTTGTAAGTGTAATTATAGGCATTTTATTTTTTTTAATTTTCTCCAAAATTAATAATTTATCATCAATTGACGTGTTTTTTTAATAATTTTGAATTATAAATTTCATTTATATATTTAAACAGAATGAGCGAAAAAAAAATAACATTAGAATCTATAAATCCTGTTGATATTCTTGGGATTAACAATAAAAATATTGAATTTTTAAAGCATTTTTTCTCAAAAATAAAAATTATTTCCAGAGGTGCCGAAATAATAATTATCGGTGAAGAGGAGGAAATTACAATATTCGAAGAAAAATTCAAACTAATTCTTATTCATTTCGAAAAATTTGGAAGAATCAACGAAAACGACATTTTGGAAATAATGGAAAACAGTGATTATTTCAAAGACAAAGACAAAAATAATGATATCTTGGTTCATGGCCGAAATGGATTGATTATAAAAGCACAAACTACCAATCAAATAAAAATGGTAGAAGCTTGCAATGAAAATGATTTAGTTTTTGCGATAGGACCAGCCGGAACAGGAAAAACTTACACTGCTGTAGCATTGGCAGTCAGGGCTTTGAAAAACAAAGAAATCAGAAAAATAATATTAACAAGACCAGCTGTTGAAGCAGGTGAAAATCTTGGTTTTTTGCCGGGTGATCTGAGAGATAAACTGGATCCCTATCTACAACCATTGTACGACGCACTGCGCGATATGATTCCCACTCAAAAATTATTGACTTACTGGGAAGATGGTGTTATTGAAATTGCGCCATTAGCATTCATGAGAGGAAGAACGCTTGATCATGCATTTGTAATTTTGGATGAAGCTCAAAATGCTACTGAAGGTCAACTCAAAATGTTTTTAACAAGAATGGGTAAATCTGCAAAATTTGTTGTAACAGGCGATATTACTCAAATCGACTTACCCCGTAATCAGGCTTCAGGGTTAATACAAGCTTCTAAAATATTACAGAATGTTAAAGGATTAGCTTTTATTTTTCTGGATGATAGAGATATTATTCGTCATAATTTAGTTTCAAAAATCATCAATGCTTATGAATCAATTGAAAATAAGTAATATTTTTTGCTGATGAGAATTTTTATATGTTATATTTGCAAATTGATTTTATTTTTAATTAATATTTACAGATAATTAACTATTAAAATAATTTACATGAAAAAATACATTTTAATTTTTATACTGATTTTTCTTTATTTACCTCATTTAGCTATAAGCCAGAAAACCAGAGAATTTCATTTGTTTGACAACTGGTCATTCAACGTGAATGGTGGTGCCAGCCTTTTTTGGGGTGATCTTAGAGAATACAAATTTTATCCTGTCAATAATTATGAAAGTGAAAGAAATCTAGCTTATGGATTTGTGCTTTCCAAACAGCTAAATTCTATTTTCCATATTCGCGGTCAACTTATTAAAGGAAACTTATCCGGTACAAGAAGAACTTTAAATAGCTATTTTAATGCTGAATTTAATGAATATATTGTTAATGCTACTATTGATTTCAGCAGAATCATTTTTGGAGATAAACCAGATAGAAAATTAACCATGTATGGCATAGGAGGTATAGGTTTTATTGATTTCAGATCTTTAAAAAAAGAATTAGTTAGCAATAAATATATCGACAGTCGTGGATATACCATAAATGGCAGCTTAAAAGAAAGCCATAAAATGGTAACAGAAACCATTATTCCATTTGGCTTTGGAGTTAAATACAATTTAAGTTCAAGATTAGCACTCAATTTTGAAAATATTTGGTCTATTGCAAATACAGACTTTATTGATGTGAGTGGAGCTAATAATTTTGACGTAAATTCAGGCGGATTTAAATATGATTTTTTAACCTATACTTCATTTGGACTTACATTTAAATTTTCACAATCAGAAAAGGAAAAGAAGATTCCATTAATTGAACCTACTGATGAAATTACAGAAGATGAGCCAATTGAAATAATTAAAAATGAATCAAAAAATACCGAATCAGAAATAAAAACAGAGACAAAAGATATAGAAACAGCTGTAAAAGATGATTCAGAAACAATTGAACCAGTCAAAATAATTAAAGCTGAACCCAAAACTACGGAACCTGAGATAAAAAATGAGACAAAGCATATAGAAACGGTTTTAACAGATGAATCGAAAGCAATTGAAACAACGCTAATAATTAAAAATAAAATTGCTGAAAAGCCGGAATTTGATTATGAGTTCAGAGTTCAGGTATTTGCTTCATTTTTTAAAGCAAATATGCGTTTTATCAAAAAATATAATATTTCTGAACCAATTACAGAGGATTTCAACGGTGTATTATACACCTATTCAGTAGGTTCATTTAAAACATATACTGAAGCTAAAGCAAAAGCTTATCAATTGATTACTGAGAACAAAGCGTATGGTGCATTTGTTATTGGAATAAAAGGAAACAAACGACTTTATTCATTAATTGAATTGCTTTCGAACGAAGAAAAAGCTGCATTGAAAGTTTCATCTAAAAAAAAATAGCCGCTTAATTTTTATGACCTGAAAATCAAAAACCACTCATCTAAAAGCATGAGTGGTTTTTTTATTTAAGTAATAGTTGATTTAGTATCCTCGTAATCAAAAGTAATAGTAAACTCAATTAAATGATTTGTCTTTGAGGAAGTTAATTTTTTCTGAAGTTTTTAAATGTGAAACAAACATCTAATTATCATTCAATTCTTTAAAACGCTACAACCAACTTAAGATTTAATTGACGGGGTGTTAAATAATTAGGAACTGCATATTGACGATTGCTAACATCACTAATCCAGATATAAGAAATCGTATTGCTGATTTGCAATAAATTAAAAACTTCAAGACTGATCCAAATTGTTTCTAAATTGCGAAAAATATTTTTGGATGAAAGCTTAGCTGTTTTACTTTTTAATAGATACGAAGATCCAATATCCACTCTCCGGTAAGCAGGAATTCTGAGTGTCTGTTTGTATCTAGGAGAATTAGGTGGTCCAAAAGGAAGACTTGCTCCAAAAACTAAGTTTAAGTGCATTTTTATATTTGGAATTCTAGGCAAATAATCCTGAAAAAACAAATTAAAAACAACGCTCTGATCGGTGGGACGGGGAATGTATCCTGGTTCAATGATGTTCCCTTTACTATCGATATAACTATCATTATCAATATCTTCCTGTGTTTTCATGATTGACAAACTTGCCCAGGATTCAATACCTTTCACAAACTCTCCGTTTAATCTGAAATCAATACCTGTAGCATATCCATGTGCTTCATTTTTAGCTGCATATCTGATACGTACATTATCTATTTCATATGGAATTAAATTGTTCAGGAATTTATAATAAATTTCCGAAACAAATTTAAATGGTCGGTTCCAGATCGTCAGATTCCAATCCATACCTGTAACAAAATGTATAGATTGTTGAGATTTGATGGCTTTATTAAGATTTCCTTCTCTGTCTCTTAATTCCCTGTAAAATGGTGATTGATAGTAAATACCTGTTGAAAACCGGAGTAATATGTCCTTTTCCCATTTTGGCTTATAAGAAATTGTAGCTCTTGGACTCACCAACATTTCTTTATTCAAATCCCAATAACTAAAACGAATTCCGTATGTTAAAGACAATCTGTTACTATCCCCGTCTATTGTCCAGGTATCCTGAATAAAACCTGAAATACGGTTGGATGACAAATCATTTCTTGCTTTATATACATTTTGTAATTCAGGTGCGTAATGTGGAGGAATAGAATCACCAATAGCATCAGGATGAAAAGGTAATGAAAAATCGGAAGAATCTACTAATTTCCATTCATTTAATTTGTCAGTTATTTGTTCCCTTTGATATTTGGCACCCCATTGGAAAAAATGATAAATTTTAGCAACAGAACCTCTGTTTTCAAAATTCATAACAGTAGCATTCAGATAGTTACGTGCATGATCGATATAAGTTCCTACTCCTCGATTGAAAGATTCCTGTGCAAAATTTTCTTTACCAAAATCAGCTTCCAATTGATACAACCAGTATTGTCCCTGGATATCAAAAGTTTCATCTTCATACGATTGAAAAACTGAGATGGTATTTTTAATATTTACATATACGAATGGCTTATAATTAAGTGACAATGCTCCAAAATAGGTTTCAAATTTATCAAATTCCTGTCCGTCGAAATAAATTTTCAACCTTAACGCCTCATTAATAGTTCCAAAGTCTGTTTCACGATTTTCTGGTACTACATTGTATATATTTCGAGCATAATTACCTAAGAAGGATAATTCCAATTTTTCATTGATATCGTATGTTAAAAGTGATTGCACATCCGTAAAGGAAGGACGGTATTCTCCTTTAGTTTGCATTGAGTTTAAAAGATATTGGTTTGATTTTTGCCGCACACCAATTAAATAACTTAAACGTGATTTTAATGCTGTACCTTCTAAATGCATGTTAGCTCCTAATAAGCTCATAGAAACACTTCCAGCAAAAACAGTTGGCTTTTTATATTTTATATCCAATACTGAAGACATTTTATCGCCATAGCGTGCATCAAAACCTCCAGCAGAAAACAAAATAGATGATACCATATCAGAGTTTACAAAACTCAATCCTTCCTGCTGACCGGAACGTACCAGTAATGGACGGTAAATTTCAATATCATTTACATAAACTAGATTTTCGTCGTAATTCCCACCTCTAACATTGTATTGTGAACTTAATTCGTTGTTGGAACTAACACCTGGCATGGTTTTAATAATCGATTCCACTCCACCTGATACGCTGGGAATTTGTGTAACATTCTTAGGATCGAGACGGGTAAAATTTGTTGTTCTCACAACCTTATCCTGAATAACAAATTCAGGCAACTGAGTTGTAATTTCTTTTAATCTGAAATTGATTTCTTTGGTTTCACCTGGAGTGAGTATCAGCTTATTTGTTTGAGATTCAAATCCAGTAAATGAAGCAACAATAGTAATTTCGGTATTGGCGGGAATGGTGAATATAAATTTACCATTACGGTCGGTTGAAGTTCCAATTGGAATTGGAATATTAAAAACTCCTACATTTACAAATTCTAACGGATTGTTCCTTTCATCGGTAATTTTGCCAATTATTTTGGCCTTTTCCTGTGCAGAGGTCTGACCTTGAAATAAGGAAAAAATTATACAGTGTATGAATAAATAAATGAGTTTTTTAGTTGTCAAAGTAATTTGCTTTTAAAATAATTCAATGATTTAATACTTTTTTTTAAAATCTCCATTTTGCCAGGCTTTTATAAATTGAGCCCAAGCTATGGGATTTAATAGATTATTAGGAGGTAACTGTCCGGCATAATATAATTTGTTGGTTTGTTGTTCGATATAATTTTTATAATTCATGCTTCCATCCATTTTATATGCTCTTATCATTATTTTCAAATCTTCAAGTGCCAGATTTTTCATGGCTATATCATAATCGTCAGATGGAACTTTTAGTGCAAGGAATGCTTGCTTAAACTGTTCTCTTGAAGGCCAAGCATAAATAATTGTTTCAGCTAACATAATCGTATCTTTTGTAAGAGATTGTATAAACGAATATCTATCTTTCGACAAAGTATCAGGAATGGTAAAATAAGCTTTCTTATACCCTATGGCAGAAAAAACAATGTGATCACCTTCAAGTGCTGCAAAAGAAAAAAATCCGTTAAAATCAGCTGTAGTCCCTCTATTGGAGCCTTTTATTATTATATTGGTAAATGATACCGGCATTAAACTATCAGAAGTTACTACCACTCCCGAAAATTGAATAGGTTTTCTATCTCGTAGTTGTGCATACGAATCATTGTTTATCAACAACAAAACAGCTAAAGAATATAAAATTATAATTATTCTCATTTACATACAAAGATAAAATTTTATTTCAGAATTCATTAACGCAAAAAATACTTTTTTATTTTTTTATGATTCAATATTTCATTTATTTCATTTCCCATTAAATAAATACATAAAAAAAGCTGTCTTATAGTATTTTTACTATCAGACAGCTTTTAAATTATTTTTTGATTAATTATTCATCAATGTACTTTTTTTTTGAGTTTAAATTTATTCTCAGTACCATTTAACAATCTTATAATGTTCTTTTTATGAATAAACGGAATAAAAATTGCAATTAAAATTGAAAATATTATTAATGAAGGATAATGTACTTTGAAAAGGAAAACACAAATAAAAGGAAATGCTACAGCAGTTGTGATAGATGAAAGCGAAACATAACCCGAAGCGATTAATACCATTAAGAAAACGCCTAACAACACAAAAAACGAAGCCGGATATAATGCAAGAATCACCCCTACCAGTGTAGCTACACCTTTACCACCTTTGAATCCGACATAAATCGGAAAGATGTGACCTAAAACAGCTGCTAAGGCAAGCACAAGTTTTAAATTAACTATTTGTTCCGTTACATAAAAATCAGGGGCGAAAAAATTTCCTAAAAATACAGCCAACCAACCTTTAAAAACATCAAAAATTAAAACAATCAGCCCTTGCTTTGGACCTAATATTCTTATAGTATTGGTTGCACCAGCATTACCACTTCCCTGTGTGCGGATATCAACACCAAAAAAAGCTCTTCCTATCCAAACTGATGTAGCTATAGAACCAATTAAATAAGCAGTAATTACTCCTATTATAACACTATATGTAATCATTTAATTATGGTAAAAATGAGTTGCAAAGTTACTGCTTATATAAAGATAAACTGATAGTTTTTTTAAAAAATAGTTGCATTTAATTTATATATATTTTATTTACAGCAACTTATAATAAAATATAATTATATAAAATATGTTAAACGACTGAAATACAAATGTTTTTCAATACATCATTCAATTCACTCACTATCATCGCAGTAGCTCCCCAAATTTTATGGTTATTAAAATTGTAACAGGGTGCCATAATTTTAATGTTACCAAACCCTATAAATTCATTTTCTGTAACACTTTTAGTGGATACTAAATCTGTTAACCGAACTTCAATTATACTATGAACTTCTATATTATCAGGTATAAAATCGGGTGTTTTCGGAGTAAAACCAACGATGGGTAATACTAAAAAATTACTGGGAGGAATAAATAATTCTGATAATTGCCCTAGAACTTCAACAGAAGAAATATTAATACCAATTTCTTCATTGGCTTCTCTCAATGCAGTATTAATACGATTAAAATCACACTTTTCAAACTTACCACCCGGAAAAGCAATTTGCCCGCTATGCACACCTTCATATTCCTGACGTTTGATAAAAACAGTATAGAGTGTTCGCTTTTTCGGGTAAATTAAAATCAATACACTACTTCTTTTTGTAGTTTCATTGGGTAAATTAGAAATTAATGCCCCACCCCTGTTTGGAGGTATCATACGCTGGTGAGCTCTATTGGATGGCAATTCCTTAGCCAGTTCCAATTTTAAATCTTTTATAAATTTGTTAGTAAACATGTTGATAAAAATAACAAAAAAAAATCAATAATGTCACTTTATCAGAAAAATATATAATACTTTTGTAAATTAATTATTAATCAAAAAAATTAAAACCAAATGAAGAACCTTATTAAAATAGGATTAGTGCTTTTAGTAGTAATATCTATGGGCGCATGTAAAAGCGGTGGTAAACCAGAAACCATTGCTAAAGAATTTTTAACTGCTTTAAATCAGATGGATTACGACAAAGCTAAAACTTTTGGCACAGAAGAAACCGGTAAAATGGTTGATATGATTAAATCTTTTTCTACAATGGGTGGTGATGAAGCTAAATTAGCTGAAGCAAAGAAAAAATCAGAAAAAGCAGAAGTTGAAATTCTAAAAACAGAAATGCTTGGAGATACAACAGCAGTTTGTGAATACAAAGTTAGTGGAATTGAAGGACAAGATCCAAAGGAAGATAAAATTGACCTGGTAAAAAGAGATGGTAAATGGTTAGTTAACTGGAAAAAAGAAGGAATGGGTGGAGAACCCACTGCTCAACCAGCTGAGGAAACTATTTCTACTGACACATCTGCAGTTAAAGTTCAATAATTTATTTTTATTTACATAATTGCATTGAAAAAAATTATTATTATTTCATTCGTAATTATTGTAATTTCCGGAATGTTCCTGTTTGCTTACAATTACCAAAGCGAACAGGAACATTCTTTTTCGACCTATACCCTATCATTAAATGAAATTAGCCTATTGCACAATGGCGATATAATTCTCAGACACGGATATGGAATAGCAAGTGATCTGATTGTAAATACATTAAATGAAAAATACGATATCTCACATTGTGCCATCATTTGTAGAGATTCGCATCAAATCAATGTAATTCATAGTGTTTCTCAATCTCTTTCTGATTTTGATGGTATGCAAAAACAGACTTTAAGTAGATTTGTCAGTGACAGCAAAAAAAATTCCATTATTGTTATCAGATATAAAAATACACAAAAATCTAATAATTATATTATTGCAAACAGAGCAGCATATTACCTATCTAAAAAAATTCCATTCGATAACGATTTCGATATTGAAGATTCAAGCAAATTTTACTGTACAGAACTCATCTGGAGAGTAATTAAAGATACTTATCAGATAGATATTTTTAAAAATCAACTAAAAAACAAAAAAGATCAGTATAAATTTCAATCGCTTTGGGATACTACTTATTTTAATATCATTATAAATCATCATTTACAAAAATAAAAAAAAAATAAACCTTTTTTATACTATCTTTGTTATCTAAATAATATTATAATCATGGTCAAAGAAAAAAAACATCTTTCAGATAAAAGTGATGAAACCTTAAGTGAAATAAAAGAACTCATCCTTTTTAATGATGATTTTAACACTTTTGATTTTGTTATCGACACTTTGATTGAAGTATGCAAACACGAACCAGAACAAGCCGAACAATGTGCTTTCATTGTTCATCATAAAGGAAAATGTTCAGTAAAATCAGGTGTTTATTATGATTTAAAACCAATGTTTTCGGAAATGAAAAACAGAAATCTTACTGTTGAAATAAAATAATGTTGTATGTTTAAAAGAAAACATCTAATTTTTTTACTACTTTTAACAACTGTAGCTTGTTCGGTAGTGCCTTTTTCGAATCGTAAGCGAATAAATATTGTTCCTGACGATATGATGCTCAATATGAGCTTCACAAATTACAGTGATTTCTTAACCCAGCATCCACCAATGCCAGAATCGAATTCTGATACAAAAATGGTTAAAAATGTCGGGAATAAACTTGCTTTAGCCGTAAGTAACTTTATGAATCAAAAAGGTATGGGTGCTGAAATTAAAGATTTCAAATGGGAATTTAATTTAATCAACAACAACGAAGTAAATGCTTGGTGTATGCCAGGTGGTAAAGTGGTTATATATACAGGATTGCTACCTGTAACAATTGATGCTGCAGGATTAGCTGTTGTGATGGGACATGAGATTGCCCATGCCATTGCTAAACATGGAAGTGAACGTATGAGTCAGCAATTAATTCTAGATTTGGGAGGTATGACTTTAAGTGCTGCTTTAGAAAGTAAACCTGAAACTACTAAAAACATTTTCCTCACTGCTTTTGGTGTAGGGTCTGCGCTTGGATCCTTAGCATATTCCCGTGAACATGAATATGAAGCTGATAAATTAGGTTTGTTTTTCATGGCGATGGCAGGTTACGATCCCAATAAAGCCATTGCATTCTGGGAAAGAATGAGCCAAAATTCAACAGCTTCAGGTGTACCTGAATTATTAAGCACACATCCAAATGATGCCAATAGGATTGCTGAAATGAGAAAAAATCTGCCAGAAGCTTTAACTTATTTTAAAAAATAATATTGAATGGTCTTTGATCAATTAAATTTTATTCAATTGATTAATAATTAGTTCTTAATCAATCACACTTTCCTTCTTATAGTATTTAGTTGTTTCTGAATAAAATTGATTTTCTTATTTTTAATTTTAATCCTTAAGTTTACATTTATAAACTAGCACTCAAAATTTGATTTCACTTTTGATTTTCTCCTATTAAATGAACATATATATTCAGTAAATCCCGTCAATTATAGAAATTGCAGCTATCTATTTTTATAAAAAAGATGAAAAGACTGATGCCTTTTAGATATTTTTTTATAGTTTTGCAGTTCAAAAAAAAAATTATTCCCTGAGAACCAAAAAAATAAAATACAATGAGCATAGATCTAAATCCAATTATTTACTTAGATAGAAACGAAAATCAATATGGACCTGCACCCGCTTGTTTTGAAGCATTAAAAAACATTGACAAAATAGAACTTTATGAATATTCACGTGATTTTTCGAGAGGTGTCAAAAGCCGTTTATCCGAAAGATTAGCCAAAGATTTTGGCATCGACGAAAAAAATGTAATGGTAAGCTATGGTGGGGAAGATATTTTAAAACAAGCTGTACATTGTTATATTCATAAAGGTGAAAAAATAATGATTCCTGCTTATTCATGGTGGTATTACAAAAAAATATCTGATGAGGTGGAAGGTATTAAAGTTGAATATCCTATAGTTGAAGGGAAAGATTCCTTTTATTATGATATTGAAGGAATGCTTAAGGTCTATGAAGTAGAAAAACCAGGACTTGTTTTAATCAGTTCTCCGAACAATCCTACTGGAAATCGGCTGGAACTTGATCAATTAAAATTTGTGCTCGAAAAAATGAAAAATACTATTGTAGTATTAGATGAAGCTTATACTTTATTTTATAATCAGGATATTTCTCACATCAAAGAATTGCTAAAACAATATCCTAATTTGATCATTATCAGAACATTCTCTAAGTATTACGGATTGGCTGGCATCAGAATAGGTTTTGCTTTAATGGGTGATAATCATGCTAAATTCAACATGTTTAGTGCACGTTATTTAGGTTATAACCGTATTTCAGAACTTATTGGCATGGCCGCACTTGATTCAACAGCTTATTATTACGACTTGAGAATAAAAATGGCAGCTGATATGGAAATGTTTACTACAGAATTCAACAATATGCCTGGTTTTAAAGCATTTAAATCATATTCTAACTTTATATTGGTAGAAATTCCTTCGGTAATCAAAGACGATTTAAAAAAATATCTGACCGAACGAAATATGATTGTAAAATTTATGGCAGAAGATGGATTGTTCAACCACTTACGTATTACCATTGGCACACAGGAGCAAAACAAACTCCTGATGAAAATGATCAAAGATTTCTTGAAAGAAAAAAAATAATGCAATGAGTTGGTATTCCGATTATAAGAAATCATTAAAAATGCTGGAGGTTGAAGAAATTTTCGACCTCTTTTTTTATCGTCCGCTGGCATTTTTGTTGGTAAAACTGATTTATCCAACCAATATTACGCCCAACCAGCTTACTATTGGGGCTATTATTATGGGAATAATCGGTGGCATCTTTTATGCTCAGGGCACTCCCCTATCTCCCGAACCTTTCGTTATTGGTGCATTCTTTTTTATGATGTTTAACATCCTGGATTGTAGCGATGGACAATTGGCACGATTGAAAAAAAACGGAACACATACCGGCAGGATTATTGATGGTTTAGCTGATTACATTGCCATACTAGCTATCTATATTGGTATTGGAATTGGATTTGCCAATAATAATGATAATCCTCTGCTTTATTGGGGATTATTGGCTTTAGCCGGAGCAAGTATTACCATACAAGCCATATTAGTTGATTATTACCGCAACCGTTTCCTTGATTATGTATTGGAACGAAAAAGCACTTTCGGAGAAAATATGGACGAGTTTCGTGAAGAATATGAAATTATTAAAAACAAAAAAGGGAAATGGTTCGAAAAGACTATCATACATATATATCTTACTTATTCAAATTTCCAAAACAAACTGACCTCGAAAAAAAGAAAAGAGAAACTTTTAATCGCTACTTCTTCTGAATTTCTAGCCCAAAATAATATCATCATCCGATTTTGGGTATTAATAGGCCCCACTTCTCAGGTAACTGCATTGATACTTTGTTCGGTTTTTAATCGTTTCGATATCTATTTCTGGATTATGATAGCAGGATTTAACAGCGTGGCACTTATTAACTGGTTGATACAACGCATTATTGATAAAAAATTCAAGGTAATTGATAATTGGTAGTCAAAATATTGACTGATTAATTTATTAAAAAAGCAGAAGTAACTTTACTGAACTATATTCATAAATGATAAATAATTATCCAGTAAAATTTTTATTTTTATTTCGTCATTTTTCATTCACAATATATTTACTAATTTTGCATCATATCGTTCTAACTTAATATTAATCTAAATGAAAGCAGTAATTTTAGCCGCAGGAATTGCTTCACGTTTACGTCCGCTTACTGATAATACACCTAAATGTTTACTGAAAGTAGGCGAAAAAACCATATTACAACTTACAATTGAAAACTTATTGGTAAATAATATTTCAGAAATAGTTATCGTTACAGGCTATCTTGAACAACAAATCAAAGATTTTATTACCCATAATTTTCCTAAACTCAAAGTAACCTTTATTTATAATCAGGTTTATGATGTTACTAATAATATTTATTCACTCTGGCTAGCTAAAGATGAGTTACTAGGTAGCGAAATGTTGCTTATGGACAGTGACATCATTTTTGATGAAGAAATTATTGCAGCTTTAATAAATTCAGGATACGAAAATTGCCTTGCACTTAAACGTCACAAAGTTGGTGAAGAAGAAATAAAAGTTAAAGCTGACAACAACGGCAGAGTGCTAGAAATCAGCAAAATAATTCCTCCCTTACTCGCCATTGGCGAATCTATTGGGATCGAAAAATTTGGCATTAAATCACTCTATAAACTTTTTGAAGTCATTGACAGAAAGGTATTACAAGAAAAGATGGTTAATATCTTTTATGAAGTTGCTTTTGAAGAAATGATCAAAAATGGCGAAGATATTTTTATTGTAGACACAAAAGCATACATTTGCATGGAAATTGACACAGCTGCTGACTTAATGATAGCCGCAGATATTTTGACAGTACAAAAATTCACAAACCAATAAACATTCTATGAGTGATAGTTTATTTACTATGTCCATCGTTGGGTTCATTGTTGGCTTTATTTTTTCTATGCCGATTGCAGGTCCTATCAGTATTTTAATTACATCTAAAGCCCTTAAAGGTGATATGAAATATTGTACATTAGCTACAATTGGTGCATCTTTTGCCGATTTTATCTATGTTTTTGTTGCTGTTTTCGGTTTAACTAATTTGTATAATTTATACCAACCGGTTATACCTTATATTTTATTGGTTGGCGCTTTGTTTTTGTTGTATATAGGTTTTAAAATTGCAAAAACGAAACTCGATCTGGAACAAATTGATGATAATAGTCAGCTTCCTAAAAAGATAAAAAAAGGCAAAGGTGGTTTCTGGACAGGGTTTATGCTTAATTTCCTCAACCCAACCCTCTTTATCGGTTGGTTAACCTCTTCATTTTTTGTAATTTCAATGGTTTCCTCTTTGGGTTTTAATACAGGTGGTATGGATACTACTATGGTAGCAAATGTTCAACAAATCAACAATACAGAAAAAAAAGTTATTGATACCAACAGAACTATTTCAATCTTAAAAGTTGATTCAACAAATTTATTAAAACAAGAGAACAATAAAAAAAATAACGCTACTTTACCAAAATATTTTCCTTTGTTGATAAGCACTTTTTATGCATTATTCTTAGCAATAGGCAGCATTATATGGTTTTACACTTTATCTTATTATCTGGTAAAATATCGTTCAAAATTCAATGTAAATATTATGAACCGGATTATCCAAGGGTTAGGTATAGCGCTTTGCCTTTTTGGTGTTTTTTTAGGTTATACAGCTATAACTATGTTGATTTAAAGCTGGATTATTCAAATCTATTCTAAAATTCGCCTCTCCTGCCTCCCGGCATTCCCATCATGCGGTCTAATCTTTCAGGTTTCTTTCCGTTGAACTTGCTGAAACTATAGGAGAAGCTCAGCATAAAAAATCTTGATAATGCATTGATATGCCCATCTTCAATATAATTTTCGGTTGTAGTTCGATACACACTTTGGTTATCTTCCAGAATATCATATACCTGAAATTTTAGCTGTCCTTTTTTATTTTTAAATATTTTCCTTGAAATAAATGCATTCCAGTTGGTTGAAGTAATATCATAAGCTGAACCATAACCGGTATTGGCAATATATTGAATATCGCTGCCAATTTTAAAATACCATGGTAAATCCAATTGAAAATCAAAACCCAATGTATAATTAATGTATGCTGTATTGGATAGTTGAGCAATTGAATACATGGCTTTGGTGTAATTAATTTTTGCAATGGGTGCAGCTGTAATTTTATTCCCATTGTAGTTAAGACGGCTATTGATACCCAGTATTAAATTGCGTGTGGTATAACTGCTGGAATTGTAATAATTAACATCATTAACGTAACCTGCATTCCCAGTTAGATTGATAATAAATTTTTTAATTGGTTTGCCAAATCCGGTAAAAACATTGATAGCATAATAACCATTCACATTCTTAGGGGTTATGATTTGTCTTCCCAAACTATCATATTCACTTTGATTGGAAATTTTATTGAGTGTATTTTCTGCCATAATACCTGCAAAAATAAAATTCATAGATGCAAAATCCATACTATTGTAATTAATATTAAAATTGTTATTGAATTCAGGTTTTAAATTAGGATTTCCATTGATAATATATTGTGGATTGGAATTATCAGGTATTGGCTGTAATTGTGTCAGACTCGGCTGATTAGTATTTCCTCTGTATCTGATTCTAAGGGTTTTCCCTTTTTTTGGTTTGTAATTAATATTTAAAGATGGAGAAAAATTTACAACATTTTGTTCAAGTAGCGTATTTTTATGAATAGAATTACTCCTGATTAATGAAGGTTCTACACCTATTCCCAATGTATAATCCCACAAATTTTTAAAAATTCTAAAATTAACACCGGCACGGTGATTGATAAAAGTATTCTCGTAATGATTGGTGTAAGCTGAATCTATTGAATAGTATTCATTGGTAAAAGGATCAAAATTTAGCGCTTTCCTATCAGATGTGCTATTGTTTATGTTGAAATTATAATTTAGTTCCATAATTATATTATCCAAAATGGGTTCAGTGTATGAAAGTCTTGTTTCCAATCCTTTTTCTTCGGTTGTTGCGTTTTTTTTCTGGTCAATACTATCATTGAACCAGGAATTTGAAACCAGATAATAGCTGTTGGAAATATCAAATCCATCGCTGTTGGATGTTTTATAGGTAGGTTTTATAGAAAGAGAAACCGTACGTCTTTTTTTAGTAAAGCGATGTCGGATCAACATTTCAGCCGACACATTAACAGATTGATTATCCCTTGAAGTTAAACTATTTCCATTATTAAATTCAATACCTGAACTTCCAAATGAATTAAAATTGCTGTAATTATCACTGTTTGAATTTGTAATTCTGATACGAGGCGTTAATAATATTGAATTCATCGAATCCAACCGATAATCAAATTCCATATTGATGTTATGATTATAGTTGCTGTTATTGGAATGAGAAGTGTTATTATAAGTAAATGAAGAATCATCGATAAAGGTCTGTCGACTACTGATTTGTTCTTTTGAATTGTCAGAAGCGGTAAACATATAACTACCCGAAAAACTTATTTTTTTCCCAATACTATCTCTGAAATTTGTACCGGCTGACCACGAAGAATTGATACCGGATGCATTCAAATTGGGAATATTTGATGATCCTCTTCCTCCAAAGAAACGCGAACCTCCGCTTGCACCTCCCCTTGCCAGAAAATTTATAGATCCGCTTAATTTACTGTTCTGATCCATTGAAACAAAATCACTGAATCTTATATTGTTGATATTGTTTGCAGTTCCAATCAATGAAACTTGTCTTGCACCTTCAAACCAGTTCACCATTCCACTTCCATCGTAACGATCTTCTGTACCATAACCTGCTGTAACTTTGCCAAAAACTCCATTTTTCCTTCCCGGTTTCACTACAAGATTCAAAACTTTTTCCACATCTCCATCATCAATTTGAGTAAAAATACTTTGATCTGATTTTCTATCTATAATTTGGATTTTATCGATCATATCAACCGGAAGATTACGGGTTGCTGTTTTAGTATCATTACCAAAAAAGGGTTTACCATCTACATAAACTTTAGTAACTTCTTTTCCATAAGCAGTAATTTTTCCATCCTTATCCACTTCAACACCCGGAAGTTTTTTTATCAAATCTTCAACCACTGCATTGGAATCAGTTACAAATGAAGAAGCTGAAAATTCCAGTGTGTCTTCTTTAACCTGAAATGGTATAGCTTCTCCCTGAACTTCGGTAGTACTCAGTTCTATACTTTTTCTGGAAAGGCTAATAATTCCGAGATTTTTTATTTGATTTTCTCCATCGAGAACTACAATATTTTTGAAAGTTGCATATCCAACATAAGATATCATGATCTGATATTTTCCTTTGTTGATATCATCAACAGAAAACATACCTTTTGCATTGGTAATACCACCGTTTACCATCTTTTCGGTTTTGGGGTTAACGATGCTGAATGATGCAAATTCAATAGGTTTCCCACTTAAACTATCACAAACAATTCCTTTTATTTTATATTTTGAAATTTGTGATATAGCAGTTTGAGGAATTAAAAAGGCAATTCCAAAAATCAGACAACAGAAATATACGAATACAATCGATTTGAACATAGTGCGTTAATTTGATGGTAAAGTTAATATTTTACAGAATCGCAAGTTAGATGTTAGCATTATTTATTACGATCAATAAAATTCAGATATA
Source organism: Bacteroidales bacterium (assembly GCA_038204725.1). Classification (GTDB taxonomy): domain Bacteria; phylum Bacteroidota; class Bacteroidia; order Bacteroidales; family JACABE01; genus JACABE01. Next base: position 91,171 of record JBBRCQ010000005.1, read on the forward strand.
AAAATATTATGATCTTTCAATTCCATAGTAAAGTGTCAGAATTTGTTGTTATAAATGCAACCAATTATGATCCAGACACATCGACAAATGCATTATTTATCATTTTTAAGTATTAATAATTTTAATCCTTTCCTACATCTAAAACTCAGACTCGGATAATCTCCCAAAGGTAAATTTTCAAGCGCGAGACGGATTTCATTTTTCAATTCAGGTTCTTCCATTGCATATTTTATTAATATATCAATGCAATATACTCTTACAGCCAGGGTTTCCGTATCAGAATACAGCCATTCCAGAGATTTGTCCAATAGTAATGCTGAGTTTTCAATTTCAATTATTTTTGGAACAATACTTAAAGTTTTCAGAAAACCACGTTTTACACCATCAATCTTTGTCTTCAATAATTCATTTGTAATAATGGCAAGAAAAGGGATAATTTCAGAAGGGTGCTTTTCACAATATAGTTGCACAACTCTGGCAGCTCGCATTGAAATGGGATAAGGTCTTTTACACAAGTCTATCATTACTTCCAATTGCTCAGGGTGTTCTTCAATAGCTATTACTGCTATATCAGCCACTACCCTTCTACTATCGTAAAGTAATGAATCTAATGACATTTTGTTAAGCTTTTTTTAATTGGTAAGTTTTATTAATTCTCATGTAAAAATATAGATTCAGGATAAACTATTTTCTCAAGAAACAGTGCTTTTGCAGGTACTGAATAGCCAGCATCCGAGCGGTTTTTGTTTTCAATAATTCGTTTAAAATCTTCAATGTTGATTTTATGATAACCTATTTCTAATAATGTTCCTACGATGGCTCTTACCATATTACGCAAAAACCGGTCAGCAGTGATGGTAAAAACCAATTTATCATCATGTTGCTCCCAAAAAGCGAGTATGATTTTACAATTATTAGTTTTTGTTTGCGTATTTGATTTCGAAAAACATGAAAAATCTATGTAATCATAAAGTAAATGAGCCGCGTCATTCATGGCTTTTATATCTATATTCCCATAAACTTTGTAATAGTAATCGGAATTAAAAACATCTTTTTTAATACCAATATTATAATGATAGGTTCTGGATATGGCATCAAAACGAGCATGAGCATCGTCTTTTACAGGTTTAATAGCATATATCGCAATATCATCCTTCAAAAAACCATTTAATTTGTGCACAATTCGAGAAAAATCATCTGGATTTATAGGTAAAGGCAAATCAAAATGAGCATAAAAATCGCTGGCATGAACGCCTGTATCCGTTCTTCCTGCACCAGTAAGTTCAACTTTAGTTCTAAAAAAAAGACTTAATGTTTCGTTTAAAACTTGTTGAACTGTAATTGCATTGTTTTGAATTTGCCAACCATGAAAATTTTTGCCGTTATATGACAAATGTAAAAAATATCTACTCACGATGAATTAGTTTTGTACAAAACTACAATTTTTTTTTGAAAAAATAAATGGAATAATCAGGCGAATAACCAACATCTATTCTTTGATAGATATAGTTATATCTAATTCTTGTTTTTCAAAAAGCTTACAACTCTTTTAGCTAATAATGATTAAGATAATGAGCCACTCTAATGTATAAAAAAAAATATTCTTGTATTTTGATGTTTATTTTAATGCATTTCCAGAAAAATCACTATTTAAACATATTTAATAAAGCTTTAAACTGAGGCAGATATTCTGAAACCGGAATATCTAAATAGTTAGCACTTGCTTTCACATTTTCTTTTGCATTCAGAACAACTATCTGAGGGAGTTTTCCTCCAGGGTTAAATTTAACCGACAATGCTTTATTTTTCTTTATTTGTGCTGGCAAAAGTTTTTTTGTAGTATTGCTGGGATAATCAACCTCAAACATTACAAAATTATTGAGGCTGTATTCAATGAACTCTTTAGAATCTAAAATCTTTTCTCTCATTTTAATACAATTAAGGCACGTATCAGTCCCTATAAAAAACAATAATATAGACACATCCTTTTGAGTAGCTATAATTTTTGCCTTTTCATAACTATTAACCCACATTGGAAAGTCAGCTTTATTTAATGATGATTGAGATCTTACATTTATTACCATACAAAGCAATATAAAAACTAAAATTATTTTATTTTTTTTCATTTTTATCCGTTTAAGTTCAATGCAAAATTACATTTTTAATCAAAATTCGGAAAACAAATTGATAAATCTTCAATTTTGAAGAAATTTAGCTGCCTTTTTTTGAATCAAGAATCAAATCTATAAATAAAATAAATTTTTATCAGATATTATATTATTGGTTTACAATATATTAACTGCAAATACAATTTAGAATTGTTCCAAATTAACGATTTAGGCAAAAAAAAATCTATTGTTATTAGAATAACAATAAAAAATAATTAATTTTGGACTTTTAATTGTTATTTAAATAACAATAGAATTATTCAATCACATTAACCAAAATATGGAGGATCATATGTCCAATATTGAAACATTAGTAAAAAATTTAGTTGTAAAACACGGCAAGACGAGAAATAGTTTGATGCCGGTATTACAAGGAATTGTAAAAGAAGAAAGATTCCTGTCTGAAGAAGCTATGATCATGGTAGCAAGTGAATTAGACTTATCAGCAGCTGAAGTTTATGGAACAGCTTCGTTTTACACTTTTCTCGATACAGAATCTCGGGGAAAAAACATAGTAAGAGTATGCAAAACAATTTCATGCCATATGAAAGGCAAAGATGAAATTATTGAAGCATTGGAAAGTGCAATGAAAATTAAAGTTGGAGAAACAACTCACGACAAAAAATTTACATTGCTTACAGCAAATTGCTTAGGGTGGTGTCATAAAGGCCCGGTAATGTTAATAAATGATCAGGTATACCCTGAAATTACTCCTCAAAAAGCATTAGAAATAATTGAGGATTATTCTAAAATTCCAAGTAATAAAGTTTAGTTTACAATTCAAACAACAATAAAATGGATAAAAAGACATTAAAAAAGATAGATTTAATATTTGCTGATTACACTTCATCAAAATATAAAATACTTGAAAAAATACTTGAAAAAAAAACCGATGAGATTATTAATGAAATTATTGATTCGGGACTAAAAGGCCGAGGAGGCGCTGGTTTTCCAACAGGTTTAAAATGGAAATTTACAAAAAACGAGGATAATCCTGTAAAATATGTAATTTGTAATGCAGATGAAGGTGAACCCGGAACTTTCAAAGATCGTGAAATATTAGACAGAGTATCCCGTAAAGTACTTTCAGGAATGGCAACTTGTGGATATGCTATAGGAGCAAAGGAAGGATATATTTATTTAAGAGGAGAATATTCCCATCTGGTTCCAGCACTTTCAAAAGAGATTGAACTTTTTGATGAATTTGCTATAGAGCATAATCTCGATTTTAAAATATTCCTAAGAATGGGAAGTGGGGCTTATATTTGTGGAGAAGAAAGTGCACTTTTCGAATCAATGGAAGGAAAACGTGGTGAGCCACGCAACAAACCGCCTTATCCCACTGTATCGGGTTATAATCAATGTCCAACAGTTATTAATAACGTTGAAACTTTTGCAACCGTTCAGATTATTTGTAAAATCGGAGCAGAAGAATATAAAAAACTAGGCACATCCGATTCAAGAGGATCTAAATTATTTTCTGTTTCAGGCGACACTCCTATTCCGGGTATTTACGAATTGGAATTAGGAATGCCATTAGCCGATTTTATAAACGATTTTGGAGATGGTGATACCAAAGCTGTTCAGGTTGGAGGAGCATCAGGACATTGCGTACCTCGTAAACTTTTAAAAGACACAATTATAGGATTTGAAGGCATTCCAACTGGTGGTTCAATGATGATTTTCAACAGTACACGATCCATGTACAATGTATTGCACGATTATCTTGAATTTTTCAATGAAGAATCCTGTGGTCAATGCACACCTTGTCGTGTTGGTTGTCAACAATTATTAAAGGGTATCGAGTCTGTAAAAAAAGGCGAAAGAAAACCTCAATATTTAGATGAATTAAAAAAATTGGCAAACACCATGAAAATAGCTGCTAAATGTGGCTTAGGACAATCGCTAGCCAATCCGTTTAATTCTATCGTTGATAATTTCAAAGAAGAAATCATCTATTAATTTCATTTGATAACAATAAAAAAAAATACAAAATGAGCGAATATTTAGTAAACTTAAAAGTCAATAATATCACGGTATCCGTTAAAGAAGGTACCACCATTCTTGATGCAGCTAAAAAGCTTAATTTCAACATACCAACACTTTGCAATCACCCCGATTTAAGTGTAGCCGGTAATTGCCGTGTTTGTGTAGTTGAAGTAAAAGGAGCCAGATTATTGGCTGCTTCATGTGCCACTCCTGTTTCTGAAGGCATGGAGGTTTTTACAAATAGCGAAAAAGTTAGAACAGCCCGTAAGCATGTCATCGAATTATTACTTTCTGAACATAATTCAGATTGTACAAAATGTTTTAAAAATGGTCACTGCGAATTACAGGATTTAGCTTCTGAGTATCGCATTGGAGACCATGTATTTATCGATCTTGTAAGAGCAAAAGACAAAATTGCAGACATTTCATCACCTTCCATTACAAAAGACGACAGTAAATGTATTCGTTGTCAACGATGTGTAAGAACCTGTGAGGAATTGCAATCCGTAAGTGCCTTAACAGTTTCTAAAAAAGGTGATCATCAAAGAATATCAACTTTCATGAATAAACCTTTGGATGAAGTAGTTTGCACGAATTGTGGACAATGTATCAACCGTTGTCCAACCGGTGCATTAACCGAAAGAACCTATCTGGAAGAAGTATGGAAAGCAATCAATGATCCATCAAAACACGTGGTTGTTCAAACAGCACCTGCTGTCCGTATTGGTTTAGGTGAAGATCTTGGATACAATCCAGGCGAAAGAGTTACTGGCAAAATGGTAGCTGCATTGAGACACATAGGTTTTGATTCAGTATTAGACACCGATTTTACTGCCGATTTAACCATTATGGAAGAAGGAACTGAGTTATTAACCCGCTTGAAAAGAGCATTGGTTGATGGCGAAAAAGTTGCATTACCCATGATGACTTCCTGTTCACCAGGTTGGATCAAATTTCAGGAACACATGTTTCCAGATTTATTAGAGAACTTATCAACTTGTAAATCGCCTCAACAAATGTTTGGCGCCCTTGTAAAAACTTATTATGCTAAGAAAAAAGGTATAGACCCCAAAAACATGGTTTCAGTTTCAATCATGCCTTGCACTGCCAAAAAATTTGAATGTGCAAGACCCGAAATGCGCGACAGTGGCTATCAAGACGTTGATTACGTTTTAACTACCCGTGAATTAGCGATGATGATCAAACAGGCTGGAATTGATTTTAAGAAACTGGAAGATGAACATTGCGACAGTATTATGGGAAATTCCACAGGAGCCGCTGTTATATTTGGCACTACCGGTGGTGTTATGGAAGCTGCATTACGTACTGCATACGAAATTGTTACCGGACGTGAAGTACCGTTTACCAATCTAAAAATCATGCCTGTAAGAGGTTTTGAAGGTATCAAAGAAGCCAAAGTAATGATTAAGGATGTTAAACCTGAATGGAGTTTTCTGGAAGGAGCTGAACTGAGTGTAGCCATTGCACATGGATTACACAATGCCAATGAATTAATGAAAGCTGTTAGAGCTGGAAAAGCTAACTATCATTTTATTGAAGTGATGGGATGCCCAGGTGGATGCTTAGGTGGTGGTGGACAACCAATACCAACCAGTCCCGAAATCCGTCAAAAACGTGCTGATGCAATTTACGCAGAAGATGAAGGTTTACCTTTAAGAAAATCTCATGAAAATCCTGAAGTAGCACTTATCTACAAAGATTTCCTTGGAGAACCATTAGGACATAAATCACACGATTTGTTACATACCCACTACAAACCAAGAAAAAGGTATTAATAAATTTAATTTTTATTTTTAATTTATTATTAGAAAAATAGGCTGTTGGAATGCTCCAACAGCCTTACTTTTTTTAAACAACTAAAGTTAAGCTATTTATATTTTAAAAACACCTATCGTAATTTAGACTGTATATAAATTACTGTTATTTTTTTCACATTGTTATTATATTCACAATTAAACTTGTTTTATTGTGAAATAGGTTATAATTTTGCAAACTGAAAAACATAAGATAATCTATATTTAAGTTTAACCGGTAAAAATGAAAATTAATCAAATAGCAACATTACTGAACGCAAAAATATACGGAAACATTAAGATGCTTGAAAATGAGATAGAATATGCTTTTTCGTCAGATTTAATGAGTGATGTACTAACTGTTAAAACACAAAATGTATTGCTTTTAACTGGGCTTGCGAATATTCAGTCCATCCGTACTGCTGAAATGTCTGATGTATTGAATGTCATTTATGTCAGAGGCAAAAAAGCTACAGATGATATGAAAGAATTAGCTGAAGAAAATGGAATTTTATTAATGGAATGTAATTATTCAATGTTTAAGGCATCCGGAATTCTATATAACGAAGGTATAAAACCAATTTATTAAGATGCATTTCGAATATAATATTATAAGTGGTGATTTTTCAAATGCAGGGAGTGCTTCAAGCCAGATAAAAAAGGTTTTGAAGCAATTAAATGTTGATACTGTTACAATTAAAAGAATTGTAGTGGCCTTGTATGAAGCAGAAGTGAATGTTGTTGCTCATTCTTATGGAGGGACTATTTTTGCAGATATTGATACAAAAGAAATTGTATTACGATTAAAGGATACTGGTCCGGGAATTCCTGATATCAAACAGGCTATGCAGGAAGGATTTTCTACCGCTAGTCCTCATGTTAGAGAAATGGGTTTTGGTGCTGGAATGGGATTGGCAAACATCAAAAAAAATGCAGACAAACTGGAAATCAGCAGCGAAGTGGGAATTGGTACAGAAGTTACTATAATGGTTAAACTTAACGATTAACTCATGGATAAACAAACTTTTCACCATGCATTAAAAATCAGTGAGGCAAACTGTATCGGTTGTACTCATTGTATTAAAGTATGCCCTACTGAAGCTATCAGGGTAAAAAATGGCAAAGCACATTTGTTTGAAAACCGCTGTGTCGACTGTGGCGAATGTTTCAGAGTTTGTCCGGTAAATGCCATTTACGTTGATCATGATGATTTCAACCAGATTTTTAATTACAAATACCGAATTGCATTGGTTCCGGGTGTATTAATAGGTCAATTCCCGGAAAATATTTCTACTCAACAAATTTACAGTGTCCTGATAGAAATCGGGTTCACCCATGTTTTTGAAATAGAACATACTGTAGATATTTTGCAGGAAGCCAGTAAAGATTTTAAGAAAAAAAATCCAAATAAAAAACCATTTATATCTACTTTTTGTCCGGCAGTCGTACGTTTAATACAGGTTAAATTCCCTGCTTTGGTTGAGAATTTAATTTTACTTAAATCGCCATTAGATATTGCAGCTTTATATTACAAAAAATTACTCACTGAACAAGGAATACCTGAAGAAGAAATTGGATTATTTTATATAACACCCTGCGCAGCAAAAATTGCTGCTGTTAAAAGCCCTGTTGGTGAAGATAAATCTGTAATTACAGGAGTAATAAACCTTGATTTTATTTATAATAAAGTATATAAAAGTATCAAACAATCGGGTAAAGATCATTGTGTAATACCTCATAAAGATGAACTGGATGCTAAGGGAATTTTATGGAGTTTAACCAATGGGGAAAAAAATACATCCGAAGGCAGATCGTTGGCTATTGATGAGATTCATAATGTTATTGATTTTTTGGAAAAAATTGAAAGTGAAGAAATTTCCAATATAGATTTCCTTGAATTGAGAGCCTGTGACGAAAGTTGTGCAGGTGGAATCCTTACCAGTGGCAATCGTTTTTTAACAGTGGAAAGAATGAAAAACAGAGCAAAAATGGTTGGTGATAATAATAATAATGAATCTTGTTTTTCGACTGAAATCAGAAACTACAAAGACTATCTCATTAAAAACATGAGTGTTTCAAAAATCATGCCCCGATCTATGCTGAAACTAGACGAAGATATGTCGGAAGCTATTAAAAAGATGAGCAAGATGCGCGAAATTATGGAATATTTGCCAAAGACAGATTGCGGGATGTGCGGAGCATCTACCTGTCAGACCCTTGCTGAAGATATTGTAATGAAAAGAGCCGATATTACTGATTGCGTTTTCATCCAACGCATAATGGAACAAAAAGGCAGTATGACGTTGAATGAAGCAATTGCCAAAATGAAACGTATCTGGGGTGACAAATTTAATACAAACAAATCATGAAAGTTGAAGAAATTGTAAAAGCATTGGATTTAAAAGTCTTTTCAGGAGGAAATGGACTTACTAACGAAATCGATAACGCCTACGCATCCGATTTACTCAGTGATGTAATGGGAACTGCTGAAGCCGGTAGTGGCTGGATTACTTTACAGACACATAAAAACGTTATGGCCATTGCTTCTTTAAAAGAACTGGCCTGCATAATTCTTGTAAAAGGTTTTAAACCTGAAGAAGATACTGCTGCTCAAAGTAATGAAGAAAATATTCCTATATTAGGAACAGATCAACAAACTTTTGAAATTGCAGGCAAACTTTTTAATTTATTAAAAAAATGAAAACCTACAGGGCCGATTTACATATCCACAGCGTGCTATCACCATGCAGTGATCTGTATATGAGTCCTGTAAATATTATCCATAAAGCGAAAGAAAGAAAACTTGACATCATTGGTATTACTGACCATAACAGTACAAAACAATGTAAAGTTTGTCGTGAAATTGGTAAAAAAAATGGAATATTTGTCCTTTGCGGAGCAGAAATTACTACCAAAGAGGAAGTTCATTGTCTAACGTTCTTTGAAAATGATGAAATATTATTTGCGTTTCAACAATTTATTGATGCTCATTTACCCGATGTAAAAAATGATGTTCAACGCTTTGGCTACCAATTACTCGTAGATGAAGAAGAAAACATTATTGATGAAGAGGAAATATTGTTGAATTCAGCTTTAAATATATCTATTGATGAATTGGCTAAAAAAGTGCACGAATTAAATGGTTTGTTTATTCCTGCTCATGTAAATCGTCCAAAATTCAGCCTTATCAGTCAACTTGGATTTATCCCTCCGGATATCAAAGCGGATGCATTGGAAATAACCAGACATATTTCTAAAGAAGATTTTTTAAAGCTATATCCTTATTTAAAAGCTTTTCCTATAATACAAAATTCAGATTCGCATTTTTTGGAGAGTATTGGAGAAGTAACCACGATTTTTGAAATGAATGAAATATCATATGTTGAAATATTCAACGCTTTTGCTTCCATTCAAGGCCGTAAAGCAGATGTAAATAAATAGGTTAAATTGTTTTAATATATATATGAAAGAACTATCTTTGCACATACTGGACATTCTTCAAAACTCGATTGCCGCCCAGGCCGATCTAATTGAAATTGAACTCTTTGAAAATAAAAAAGAAAATGTATACCGAATTATTATAAGAGACAATGGAAATGGAATGTCAGCAGAAATGCTTTCTCATGTTACAGATCCCTATTATACTTCCCGTACCACACGCAAAGTTGGATTGGGAATCCCTTTATTGAAACAAAATGCTGAAAGAGCTGGTGGAACATTTACAATTGAATCGGAATATGGCAAAGGAACTATTTTAAAAGCAGAATTTCAGCATACTAATATAGACAGACCAATGATGGGTGATATTGCCGGAGTAATTGTGCTAACTGCAGCTGCTAATGAAAAAATTCGTTTCATTTATAAACATACAACCGATCATGGGAATTACATTTTCGACACAAAGGAAATAAAAGATATAATGGATGGCACGAGCATTAATCAACCGCAAATAATAAAATATTTAAAAGAAATGATAAAAGAAAATTTATCAGAAATTATTTATTCAAATTAAATTATTTAATTAATATAAAAAAGGAGAAAATTATGACAAAAGTAAAATCTTTGGCAGATCTCAGAAAGATGAAGGAAGGTCTTGAAAACAAGTTAAACCTAAGAGAAAAAAGCAACAATTCGGAAACTTTAGTTCAGATTAGAGTAGCTATGGCAACCTGTGGTATTGCATCAGGGGCAAAAACTGTTATGGAATATTTTATCGAAGAACTTGATAAAAGAAACATAGAAGCTGTTGTTACACAAACAGGTTGTATGGGGTATTGTTATGCGGAACCAACCATCGAAGTAACATTACCCAATCAGGAGGCTGTAGTTTTTGGATTTGTGAATGAGAAAAAAGCCAACGAAATTATCGAAAAATACATCAAAAACAATGAGTTGGTTGATGGTATTATTCCTGTAAATTACCAATCTATTCAAAAATAACAATTAAGGAGGAGAAATTATGCCAAAATTTAAAATGCATCTGCTTGTATGTGGAGGTACAGGTTGCCATGCATCACTAAGTAAGACTGTAGGCGACAGTTTAAAAGAAGTCCTTGTAGAAAAAGGGTTAGATCATGAAATACAAGTTGTCATGACAGGTTGTTTTGGCTTTTGCGAAAAAGGACCTATCGTTAAAGTGATGCCTGACAATACTTTCTATACAGAAGTTAAACCCGGAGATGCCAGAGAAATCATTGAAGAGCACATCATTAAAGGAAGAAAAGTAAATCGCTTGCTTTATACCGACCCTAAAACCAAAGAACATGTAAGTGATTCAAAACATATGGGTTTTTATAAAAAACAAATCCGTATTGCTTTAAGAAACTGTGGTTTTATTGATCCTGAAAATATAGGTGAGTATATCGCTCGTGATGGTTATGAAGCATTAGGTAAAGTACTTACCGAAATGGACGCTCAACAAACGATTGATATTATTAAAAAATCAGGTTTAAGAGGTCGCGGCGGCGGTGGTTTTCCAACAGGATTGAAATGGGAAATTACAAGCAAATCTCAAGCTGATCAGAAATATGTAGTTTGCAATGCCGACGAAGGTGATCCAGGTGCATTTATGGACCGTTCTATTCTGGAAGGCGATCCCCATTCAGTAATTGAAGCGATGGCAATCTGTGGTTATTCTATTGGTGGAACCAAAGGATTGGTATACATCCGTGCTGAATATCCTTTGGCTATCACACGTTTAAAAATTGCCATTGAGCAGGCCAGAGAATATGGTTTATTAGGAACAGATATTTTAGGCAGCGGTTTTGATTTTGATATTGAATTGCGTTATGGTGCAGGAGCTTTCGTTTGCGGTGAAGAAACTGCGTTGATCCATTCCATGGAAGGTATGCGTGGCGAACCAACGTTTAAACCACCTTTCCCTTCTGTTTCAGGTTATTTAGGAAAACCAACCAACGTGAATAATGTTGAAACATTTGCAAGTATTCCGGTTATCATCAACAAAGGTGCTGATTGGTTTGCAAGCATTGGTTCAGAAAAATCAAAAGGTACCAAAGTATTTGCTTTGGCCGGAAAAATCAACAATGTTGGTTTAATTGAAGTTCCTATGGGCATCACATTGCGTGAAATTATTTACGAAATTGGTGGTGGTATCAAAGATGGTAAAAAATTCAAAGCTGTTCAAACCGGAGGTCCTTCAGGGGGTTGCTTAACTGAACGCCATTTGGATACTCCAATCGATTATGAAAATCTGATTGCTGCAGGCTCAATGATGGGTTCAGGCGGAATGATTGTAATGGATGAAGATGATTGTATGGTTTCAATTGCAAAATTCTACCTTGATTTTACTGTAGAAGAATCTTGCGGAAAATGTACACCTTGTCGTATTGGTAACAAACGTCTGCACGAGATTCTTGATACCATTACCCAGGGTAAAGGTAGCATGCAGGATCTGGATAAATTGAAAAATTTAAGTTACGTTATCAAAGATGCGTCTTTGTGTGGATTAGGTCAGACATCACCCAATCCTGTACTTTCAACCATTGATAATTTCTATGATGAATATTTAGAACACATTCAAGATAAAAAATGCCGTTCAGGCCAGTGTAAAGCATTAATGCAATATATTATTGATGCTGAACAATGTGTTGGTTGTACTGCTTGTGCACGCAATTGTCCGGTGAATGCCATAACCGGCGAAAGAAAACTCGCTCATTACATCAATCAGTCCATTTGTATCAAATGCGGTGCATGTATGGAAAAATGTAAATTTAACGCAATCAGTATTAATTAAAATAAAAAAATATTTAAGACATGGAAATGATTAAATTAACTATAGATAATAAAATCGTTGAAGTAGAAAAAGGCACCACCATTTTGAAAGCAGCAAGGAAAACAGGAATTGATATTCCAACACTTTGCTATTTTGAATTGGGCGATATGAAAATTGAGAACAAACCTGGTGGATGCCGCGTTTGTGTTGTGGAAATCGATGGACGCAAAAACCTCGCTCCTGCCTGTGCTACCGAAGCTTTTGATGGTATGAATGTAAACACACACAGTATTCGTGTGCTCAATGCAAGACGTACCGTAGTAGAACTTATGCTTTCTGACCATCCTTTCGACTGCCTGATTTGTGCAAAATCCGGTAATTGCGAATTGCAAACAATGGCTCAGAAATTTGGTATCCGCGAAATCCCATATAAGGGAGAGAAATCAACGTATCGAGTGGATACATCTCCTTCTATCATTCGCGATGTGGATAAATGTATCATGTGCCGTCGTTGCGAAATGATGTGCAACGAAGTACAAACCGTAGGTGCTTTATCAGCTGTAAACCGAGGATTTACTTCTGTAGTTGCGCCTGCTTTTGAAATGAATCTGGAAAAATCACCCTGTACCTATTGCGGACAATGTGTATCCGTATGTCCTACCGGTGCTTTAACTGAAGTTGACCACACAAGCAATGTAATCAGAGCTTTGGCCGATAAAACAAAAACTGTAATTGTACAAACCGCTCCTGCTGTTCGTGCTGCTTTAGGCGAAGAATTCGGCCTGGAAGCCGGCACTTCGGTAACTGGTAAAATGGCTGCTGCATTGCGCCGTTTAGGTTTTAAATACGTATTCGACACCGATTTTGCTGCCGACCTTACCATTATGGAAGAAGGCACCGAATTATTAGGCCGTTTGGGACGCCATTTAAGTGGTGATACCACCGTTAAATTACCTATTTTAACTAGCTGCTGCCCGGGTTGGGTGAACTTCTTTGAGCACAACTTCTCAGATTTGTTAGACATCCCTTCTACTGCAAAATCACCACAACAAATGTTCGGTGCCATTGCTAAATCCTATTTCGCCGACAAAATTGGTGTAAACCGCAACGATATGGTTGTTGTTTCTATCATGCCTTGCCTTGCTAAGAAATACGAATGTCAACGCGACGAGTTTAAAGTAGACGGCAATCCAGATGTTGATTTTTCATTGTCAACCCGCGAACTGGCTCATTTTATCAAACAAGCCAATATTGATTTCCTGAATTTACCTGACGATGATTTCGATCATCCAATGGGAGAATCCACAGGTGCGGCTGTTATTTTCGCAAATACTGGTGGAGTAATCGAAGCTGCTTGTCGTACTGCTTATGAACTTCATACCGGGAAAAAACTTGAAAAAGTTGACTTTCAGGAATTAAGAGGTTTAGAAGGTATTCGTTCCGCTACCATTGATTTTGACGGACTCCCATTAAATATCGGTATCGCTCATGGTTTGGGTAATGCACGTAAATTACTCGATGATGTAAGAGCTGGAATTTCCAAATTTCATGCTATTGAAATCATGGCCTGCCCAGGTGGATGCATCGGTGGCGGTGGACAACCTTTACACCTTGGAAATAGTGAGATTCTCAAAAAACGTGCTGCATCTATTTATCTTGAAGATGCCGGCAAACCTATTCGTAAATCGCACGAAAATCCGGATATTATCAAACTCTACGATGAATTCTTAGGCAAACCTTGCGGTGAAAAATCGCATCATTTATTGCATACGCACTATTTCGACAAAAGCAACGAAGTATTTATTGAAGAGTAATAACAATTTTAAAAAAATCAATGTTATGGTTAATATTAAATTATCAGACGATAAAATAAACAAGATAAAGGATATTTGTAAATCCTTCAACAACGAAGGTGGTGAACTGATTAATGTGTTGCATAAAACACAAACCATGTTCGGTTACTTACCTGCTGAAGTACAGGAAATTATAGCAAAAGGACTAAATGTTTCAACTGCCCATGTATATGGTGTTGTTACATTTTACTCATTCTTTACGATGATTCCCAAAGGCGAACATCCTATTTCTGTTTGTACAGGTACAGCTTGTTACGTAAGAGGTGCCGAAAAGGTATTGGAAGAATTCAAACGCGAATTAAAAATTGCGGTGGGTGAAACTTCAGCAGATGGTAAATTTTCATTGAGTTGCCTGCGCTGTGTAGGTGCATGTGGATTGGCTCCTGTTGTGCTTATCGGCGAAAAAGTTTATGGACGTGTTTCTACTGATGGCGTTAAAGCGATACTTGCAGAATACAATAAGTAATTGTTTATGTTTATTTGAAAGAGCCCCAAATTTAATTATTTGGGGCTCTTTTATTTTCGGCTTTTTGATCATACAATCACTTTATGTACTTTTTTTCTTATAAAAATCGGTACTTTCAAATATTTTGTCGGCTGATTTAGCAATAAATCCGGAAAATAATTTACCACAATTGTCATTGTACCTTTTAGCAAACTCATAATAACAGGATGGAATCTCAAATTCACCTTCAAGAAACTGAACTTTAACAATTCCAGATTTAATGCTGGATTGTTCAAGAAATTCTTCTGGAGTACCTTTGATTTCGCCTTCTACATCATTGATTAAAAACCCATTTTGCTTTAAAAATGCGTTTACTTTTTGAATGCTATCGTATTTTTTTAGATAATTTACGCTCACTGTAAAATGATTGGCTCTAAACCCAAATACATATACCCATGCCGCATATTCAGATTCATTTTTAAGCTTTTGGTAATTTTCATAAGTAGGGATACTCCATATATTTCCAGCATATATTAATTCATCAGACAATAAAACATTTCTATCTGCACAATTAATTTCTGATTTTATAATATGCTGCAAATCGGGTGAAAAGTCTTCAAGTATCAATTCACTGATAAAAACTCTGGG
>JBBRCQ010000006.1:0-93271 GCA_038204725.1 Bacteroidales bacterium
CAGGGACAAACCGGTGTAACCTATAATATACCGGTTATCACAAATGCAACTTCTTATAGCTGGACTTTACCAGTAGGTGCAATTGGAACGAGTACAACAAATAGCATTGTTGTAGATTTTACTAATTCAGCAGTCTCCGGAAATATAGTAGTTAAAGGAAATAATGCATGTGGTTCAGGAGATTCTTCATTACTTGCTGTAACTATTGACCAGCCTGTGGGTACTGCAGGTGCAATCACAGGATTAACTTCAGTTTGCCAAGGACAAACAGCTGTAATATACAATGTGCCAACTATAACCAATGCTACTTCTTATGTGTGGTCCTTGCCAACAGGGGCAACCGGAACAAGTGCAACAAATTCAATCACTATTGATTATTCTTCAACAGCAGTTTCCGGAAATATAGTTGTAAAGGGAAGCAACTCATGCGGTACAGGGGATTCGTCATTATTGACAATAACTGTAAATCCATTACCGGCAGCTGCTGGAACAATTATATCCATAAATAATGATAGTGTCAGCATTAGCGAAAACAACGTATTATATTCTGTCCCCAATATTGCAAATGCTACATCATATATATGGGCATATTCAGGTACTGGAGCAACTTTTATAGGTGGAAATACAACGACAACAGATAGTGTAAGAATAAATTTCAGTGCAGCTGCCACATCCGGTAATTTAACCGTAATGGGTCATAATGCTTGTGGTGATGGTGTTGTGTCAGTAAATTATCCTGTCTGGGTTTCTCCTGTGGGGATTGGTGAATTGTCGAATGCAATGAACTTCCGGATTTATCCAAATCCAACAAAAGGGAAAATAACTATCGAAACAGATGTTATGCATGAAAAATATGAGATACATCTTTACAATTTGCAAGGCCAAATGATTGATTCTGAAGTTATTGGCAATAGCAATAACCCGTTAATAAAAGAAATAAATCTAAAAACTTTCCCAAAAGGAATCTATTTTATTAAAATCAAAAACGATAAATTTGTAAAAGTGGAGAAAGTGATTCTTCAATAATTTTTTTTGGAATCGCTATTTTATAAAATTGTATTCAGAATTACAGATTTGAAATGACTTCCAGTGTTTCAAAAATTTCTTCTAAAGAATTACTGGTTACAAGTTTCATACGATAGGGTTTAAAGTCGGGAATGCTTTTAAAATATCCGGAATAGTGTTTTCTCATTTCTAAAATACCCGTTTTTTCACCCTTCCATGCTACTGATCGGATGATGTGCTCTTTGCAAATAGCTACTTTTTCGCTCAGCTTGGGAGGAGGTGGGATGTTTCCTGTTTCTAAATAAGTTTTAATTTCTCTGAAAATCCAGGGATTTCCAATTGTAGCCCTGCCAATCATCAGCCCATCTGTGCCATATTGCAACATTTCCCTGGCTTTTTGTGGACTGTCGATATCTCCATTACCAAAAACCGGAATTTTCATGCGTGGATTTTTTTTAACTTCACCAATGAGTGTCCAATCCGCTAAACCTCGGTATAACTGAGCTTTGGTTCTGCCATGGATGCTGATAGCTTGTATACCAATATCCTGTAATTGTTCTGCAATTTCAACGATGGGTTTACTCAGCTCATCCCATCCCAGACGGGTTTTTACAGTAACCGGTAAATGTGTTGATTTTACAATGGCTTCAGTAATTTTTACCATTTTGGGGATATCATTTAAAATACCAGAACCTGCACCTTTGGAAGCTACTTTTTTAACAGGACAACCCCAGTTGATATCGATGAAATCGGGATTGGCTTCCGTTGCCATTTCTGTTGCACGGCACATAGCTTCCAGGTTGTGACCAAAAATCTGAATGCCAACCGGACGTTCTGCTTCATCAAAATCGAGTTTGATCAGACTTTTAGACGCATCACGAATTAAACCTTCCGAAGAAATAAATTCAGTAATCATAATGTCGGCTCCAAATCTTTTGCACAAAGCCCTGAATGGCGGATCGGTTATATCCTCCATAGGTGCCAGTAAAAGTGGAAAATTGGGAATAAAGATGTTTCCTATTTTTAGCATGCTTGTCTTCTTATTCGTAAAAGTGCATTTCGGCAATGTAAGTGAGCACTTTGTCGGGTAGTAAATATTTCATGGATTTCCCATTTTGAATTGCATTTCGGATATAACTCGATGATATTTCCATCAAAGGAGAGGCAACCCATTTTACAGAAGGGTGTTTGGCAAATTCACCACCATCAAAACCCGGACGGGGATATACATATAACCGGTAACGATTGAGGATTTCCTCGTAGTTGAACCATTTGTTAAAATTGCTGAGGTTGTCCGAACCAATGATCAGGCAAAACTGTCGCTGAGGATAGGCTTCTTCCAGATTTAACAACGTGTGTATCGTAAATGAAGGTTGAGGTAATTTAAATTCAATATCACAGGCACGGAAGTGTGGATTGTCATCTATGGCAATCTTTACCAAAGCCAGTCGGTGATGGTCTCCCAATAAGCTTGTCTTTTCTTTGAGTGGATTATGGGGTGATATTACAAACCATATTTCGTCCATATCCGAATTGGCAAGCATTTGATTAGCAATTACCAAATGTCCGATGTGGATGGGGTTGAAAGAACCAAAATACAAGCCTGTTTTTTTTTGCATGAAGCATTATTTTTTTATGAAATTTTCAACAATATCAATGGCTTTTTCTACCGCATCTTCCAGTTTATCGTTGATGAGCACAATATCAAACTGATCAGCAAAATTAAGTTCCCAATTGGCTTTTTCAAGTCGTTTTTGCATACTTTCTTCACTTTCTGTACATCTGTTCAACAATCTGTGTTTCAAGGTTTCGGGTGTGGGTGGCATCACAAAAACCGACAATGCTCTTTCCGGATATGCACTTTTGATATTCAAACCGCCCACAACATCCACATCAAATATCACATGATGCGATAACGCCCAGATTCTGTTCAGTTCCGATTTCAGCGTTCCATAGTATTGATCTTTATACACCTCTTCCCATTCCAGAAATTCGTTGTTATCAATTTTATTTCTGAATGCTTCGGCTGATATAAAATAATAATCTTTCCCGTTTATTTCGCCTTCCCGCATCTCTCGACTGGTAGCTGAAATTGAGAATTGAAGCAGCGGATTTTGAAGCAACAGTTTTTTTACAATCGTGGTTTTACCGGCTCCCGATGGTGCCGAAAAGATAAATAGTTTTCCTTGTGGCATTTTAGAAGTGTTTCCTTTCCACAAAATCCTTCAATGTTAAATAGGCTACCATATCATTATCCCATTTATGTCTGTTTTTCATTTCATCCAGAAAATGTTCAGCTTCTTCCAGTGTTTTAAAATCATTCAATTTTAAGATAGAATCAGTGTATTCTTTCATATTTCCTTTAAAAAGTTCGTTGATAAAAAGAAACTTTTCGTTGATACCGATAGCAGATTTTAAGTCTTTGATGGCGTTGTGCTGCATCCTTGAACTGATGCTTTTATCGGTTTTGTTTTTCAGCATCTTTTCGTTCAATGATCTGGTTTCATCTTTGTATTTATCTGCTATGGTTGTGGTTGCTGCATTGCCGAATAAATCTATATGCACTTCACTTTTGGTAGTATGTGTAGTTTTTTCTTCATAAGTAGTTTCTTCTCTGATTTCAAGCACTTTGTCTTCAAAAATCGCTTTGGGCTCAGGTGCAAAGATAACTTCCACTTTTTCATCCACAACCATCGATAACGGTTTTTCTTCAATTATTGTTTTTTCAACCATTACAGAATTATCTTCAATAATGGTCTCTTTAATAATCTCATGCTTTTCCTCGATAATAGTTTCTTCAACCATTACATCCTTTGCTTCTTCAATTGTTTTTTCAACAACCACATTGTTCTCATGTACAATTATCAAGGGGTTTTCGGGTGTTTCTTTAATTTCATCAATCACAGCCGGAATTTCTTCAATCCTTTCTTTCACTTTATCAACGGTCAATATCCTATTCACTCTTTCAAGTTCACAATATTGTTCATAAAGTTTGCGAATGTTGGCTTTGATAATATCCATATCAATCTGGGGGATCTTCCCGGAATAAGAACTGGTTGAATTGTTTTGTTCAACAATTAACTCGAGTTGTCGAGTAATGTTTTCTATGATAATAGCTTTATCCATAAACTTTTTAAATTTTAAAAGAATTGAAGTAAAACAAATAATAGTAAATATTTTTGCTTTAAAATACTTCGATAAAATTAATCAAAATATTTTTTTAAACGATAGATTTATAAAATTCTTTTAAACAAAATGAAAAACGATAGTATTTTTTGCCAACAAAATACAAAGACCCTATGAACATTTATATATTTATAATTTTATTTTTATAGATTTGTTATTCTCTTTAGCTGTATTCACAGTTTGTGCACAATTTTTTTGTGAGTATTGTCAATCAGTTTTATTAAATTAAAAAAAAGATCAGCAAATTCTCCGTTATCATAATTTATTGTTTACTTTTGAAATTGAAAATTGAAAATATGGTAAAAATTTCTGCTGTCATCATCACTTTTAATGAAGAACATAATATTGAATGTTGCATTCGTTCGTTACAGGGTATAGCCGATGAAATCATCGTAATAGATTCATTTTCGACGGATGAAACGCCTAAAATTTGTAATTCGTTAGGAGCAAGATTCTTTCAGATAAAATGGGAAGGATATGCTGCAACCAAGAATTATGGGAACAGTATGGCATCACACAATTATATATTGTCAGTAGATGCTGATGAGGTTTTGTCAGATGCTCTTCAAAAAGAAATCATTGGTTTTAAAAATCAGGATAATCACCTGGATGCATACAGTGTAAACAGACTCACCAATTATTGCGGGAGCTGGATCCATCATTGTGGTTGGTATCCCGATACCAAACTGAGGTTGTGGAATAAAATGAAAGGGAAATGGGAAGGGAATATTCATGAAGAAGTTGTAATGGATAAAGATTCAACTTTCACCAATTTGAAAAGTGATTTGCTTCATTATTCCTATTATTCAATTCAGCAACATGTAAACCAGGCCAATAAATTTACCGATTTAACGGCCATAGAAGCATACAACAATGGTAAAAAAGCAGGAATTGTAAAAATAATTTTCAGCCCATGGATAAAATTTTTCAGGGACTATTTTCTGAAACTTGGTTTTTTAGATGGTTATCATGGTTTTGTAATCTGTAAAATTTCTGCATTTGCAACCTTTATGAAATACATTAAAATAAAAGAATTACAGGGAAGAGGAAAGATAAAGTGAATAGTGAATAGTGAACAGTGAACAGTGAACAGATTACATCCATGGGGCGTAGCCCTGACATCTTAATATGGTAGGAATTCCCGACCGGAGCTATGCACCCAACTTGTTAAATAAACATGTTCATTAATAACCAATGCCAATCAAGGTTTGAAAACTGTCATTTTTTACAATGTTAGATTCCTCACTTCGTTCGGAATCCTTTTATTCTATAGAAGGTCTCATTGTTAATGTGTTTGACAAATTGCATCACTTACTTATTTAATTTTCAACTCTTGATTCGCATAACCAATTTTCTGTTATTGGTTCTGATAACATTTAACCTTCGTATGGCTTTGGATTTATTAGTTTTATTAAATATCTTGATGTTTTAAAATTAGTTTATATTTGTAAATTATTAAATAGCTCAACGGATAAGCTATAAAGGATAATAC
The DNA here is from genome assembly GCA_038204725.1 of Bacteroidales bacterium. Taxonomy (GTDB): domain Bacteria; phylum Bacteroidota; class Bacteroidia; order Bacteroidales; family JACABE01; genus JACABE01. The sequence continues at coordinate 5,684 of JBBRCQ010000006.1, forward strand.
CGGTTATGGTTTAAACGTTAATATTTGTAAGGCTTTGGTAAATTCTATACATATTGAGAGGATAGATGTGTTTGACGAAAAAAAATGACATTTATTGATTGTGATCCTAAAAAAACATCACGATAGAATGAATGTTTATCGATAAAAAGTATTAATAAGGAAGATGAAAATACGAGATAGTGGAATGCCAGAAGATACAATATGGTCTAAGTTTTTTGACCCTGATTCCATTTTGCAACAAATGGGTTTTTCGGCGGATATAAATTTAGTTGTAGATTTAGGTTGTGGTTTCGGTACTTTCTCTATTCCCGCATCACAAATGATTAAAGGAAAAGTTCATGCTTTCGATATTGACCCCTATATGATTGGTCAATTACAAAGCAAGATTGACCAACAAAATATAAAAAATATCGAACTGCATTTAACAGATTTTATTACCGAAGGTTCTGGACTTCCTAATAATTCAGTTGATTATATTATGCTTTTTAATATATTGCATCACGATAATCCTCACCAAATTTTAAACGAGGTGCATAGAATTTTAAAAACAAATGCAAAAGCAGGTATTATTCATTGGCGTAGCGATATTCAAACTCCACGAGGACCAAATTTGGACTTTCGTCCCCAACCCAAACAGTGCAAGCAGTGGGCGATTGAATCAGGTTTTCAAGTAGAATCAGAAATAATATTAAAACCCTATCATTTTGGAATGATAATCACTAAAATTTAAATGAATGAAAATCGGAATTATTCTTGAAACAAAAGAATTTGAAAAAGCTTGGAATGCTTTTCGATTCGCAGTAACTGCTAAAAAACAAGGACACGAGGTAAAGCTTTTTCTTATGGGTGAAGCCGTAGAATGTGAAGGATTGACCCATGAAAAATACAATGTAGATGAACAATTAAAAGCATTTGTGAATGTTGGCGGTGAAATACTTGCTTGTGGAACTTGTTTAAAATCAAGACAATTGAGCGAAACGGATGCTTGTCCAATCTCTACAATGATCGATTGCGTAAACTTGGTCGTATGGGCTGATAAAACAGTAACCTTTTAATATACAGTAGCTCAGTAACAGTACTTCATAAGAAATTGTAGCTCTGGACTGAGCAAAAAGCTCAATAACTCAATAACCAATAACCATTAACCAATAACAATAACCATTAACCATTAACCATTAACCAACTACCCTCAATTAACATTTAATGAATACGCATCGAATCATCATCAGCAGAACAGATAGCATCGGAGATGTGATACTTACCTTGCCTTTGGCTGGGATCATAAAAAAATACCTGCCAGAAACCTACATTCTTTTTTTAGGGAGTGCTTATACCAAAGATGTTATTGATACCTGTGTGCATGTCGATGAATTTGTGGATTGGACTGCACTCAGCAAACTTCCCGAAAACGAAGCAAATGCTGCTTTTCGATCATTGAATGCAACTACCATTCTTCATGTTTTTCCGCGCAAAGCTATTGCTGTGCTGGCAAAAAAAGCTAAAATTCAAAATAGAATAGGCACCACCAACAGAGTTTATCATTGGCTCAATTGCAATGAACTCATAAAATTATCACGCAAAAACTCCGATTTACACGAATCGCAATTAAACACAAAACTTTTACAACCTTTAGGAATTAATATTGATTTCAGCCTACAAGAAATTGAATCCTTTTATGGCTTTGAAAAGACGAAGCTTTTACCCGAAAAATACCGGGTTTTGCTGGATGATAAAAAATTCAATCTTATTTTGCATCCTAAATCAAAAGGCAGTGCCAGAGAGTGGGGGCTGGATAATTTCGCCGGATTAATTGACATTCTCCCTGAAAGCCACTACAAGATTTTTATTTCTGGAACAACAGCAGAAGCCGCATTGATGCAAGCTGAAATTCTTGATAAGTATGCTACAATAACTGATATAACCGGCAAATTAACACTAGCTGAGTTTATAGCATTTATAGGACAAGCCGATGGATTGTTGGCCGCCAGTACTGGACCTTTGCATATTGCCGCAGCACTGGGCAAAGTTGCATTGGGGATTTATCCACCGATTAAACCGATGCATCCGGGGCGTTGGAAAGCTGTCGGGAAACAGTCGCATTGTTTTGTTAAAGAAAAAGCGTGTAATGATTGCCGGAAAACCATGGATTGTCATTGTATGAAAAGCATTACACCAGAAGAAATTATGGAATATTTAGAGAAAAATTGCAGTAAAATTTAAAAAAGATGAATACTATAATGCAGAAATATAGTTTTAGAAACGATTACAGCGAAGGCATGCATCCATTCATGATTGAAGCACTTTCGGTAACAAATTACGAGCAACAGCAAGGTTATAGCGAAGACAGCTATTGTGAAAAAGCCAGAACAGCTATCAAAAGAAAAATCAACTATGAAAATGTGGATATTCATTTTGTCTCCGGCGGAACGCAAGCCAATACCATCGTAATAACTTCTGCCTTAAGATCATTTGAAGGGGTTATTGCTGCGACATCCGGTCATATTAATGTACATGAAACCGGAGCTATAGAGGCAACTGGACATAAAATTATTCTTGTTCCATCCAGAGATGGAAAGGTAAAACCTGAAAATGTTCTGGAAGAGGTAAACAGAGCAGAAGACCATCACATGGTAAGACCTGGAATGGTTTATATATCCAACTCTACTGAAGTTGGGACCATTTATACAAAAAAGGAACTAACTGAATTATCAATAGTATGTAAAGACTATGGTTTGTATTTATATCTGGATGGCGCAAGGCTAGGCTCAGCTTTGTGTTCGGAAGACAATGACCTCACATTGGCTGATTTGGCAGTACTTTGTGACGTTTTTTATATTGGCGGCACCAAGAACGGTGCCATGATGGGAGAGGCAATTGTAATTGTAAATGATAACCTTAAAAAAGACTTCAACTATCATCTGAAACAAAGAGGTGCTTTACTTTCAAAAGGAAGACTGATGGGTATTCAGTTTCTGGAATTATTTAAAGAAAACCTGTTCTTTGAACTTGCCACACATGCCAACAAAATGTCGAAAAAGATAGCAGATGCCATCAAAGTAAAAGGCTTTTCGTTTCTGACTTCGCCACAATCCAATCAGATTTTTCCCATATTACCCGATGTATTGATTACCCAATTATTGGGAAATTACGAATTTTATGTTTGGCAAAAAATGGAAAATAATCATTCAGCAGTGCGGATTGTATGTTCATGGGCTACATCTGAAAGTAAGGTGGATGCATTTATAGAGGCTATCACTTGAAAAAATAAGTGACAGCTTTACTCGATGTGAGGTTGTCGCTTTGATATAAGTGAGGCTATCACTGTGGGAAAATCCGTAAAAAATATTTAATCAAATATATAGCACTTGTTTGAAATAATTTTCGTAATTTTGCACTCCATTTTTAAAATCAATTTATTAATTAAAAATTAAAACACAATGTTAAACAATTATGAAACAGTTTTCATTATGACTCCCGTTTTGTCTGATGAACAGATGAAGGAAACTGTAAAAAAATTCCAGGCTTTTTTGAAAGAAAAAGCATCTGAGATTGTTTATGAAAACAATTGGGGATTAAAAAAATTGGCTTACCCTATTCAAAAAAAGTCAACAGGATTTTATTATCTTATTGAATTTAAAGCCGAAGGTGATATTGTAGCCGAATTAGAAACTGTATACAAACGTGACGAGCGTTTATTGAGATTTTTAACCGTAAAACTCGACAAACACGCTATAGCTTATAGCGAAAAAAGACGCAACCTCAATGCTGATAAAAAAGCAGAAGTTAAAGTAGAAAATACAGAATCAAATTAATTAAAAATTTAATTTAAAAAATTCAAAACAATGGCAGACAATAGTTCAGAAATCAAATATTTAACCCCGATTGCGGTTGAAACCAAAAAGAAAAAGTATTGCCGTTTCAAAAAAAGCGGAATCAAATACATTGATTACAAAGATGCAGATTTCTTATTGAAATTTATCAACGAACAGGGTAAAATTCTTCCAAGAAGATTAACCGGTACTTCTAATAAATATCAGAAAAAAGTATCACAAGCGGTTAAAAGAGCAAGACATCTTGCATTATTACCTTACGTAGCAGATTTATTAAAATAAGGAGGGAAACACAATGGAAGTAATTTTAAAACAAGATGTAGAAAACTTAGGTTATAAAGATGACCAGGTTAAAGTAAAAGACGGATATGCTCGTAATTTTCTTATCCCTCAGGACATTGCCGTTATGGCAACAGCTACCAATAAAAAAATTCACGCTGAAAATTTAAAACAACGTGCGTTTAAATTGGAAAAAATCAAAACTGAAGCTGAAACCCTTTGTAAAGCACTCGAAAATGTAGTGGTTAAAATTGGTGCAAAAGCAGGTGAAACCGGTAAAATTTACGGTTCTGTAAATTCAATCCAAATTGCTGAAGCATTAAAATCACAATTCAATTACGAAATTGATCGTAAAAAAATTCATATCGAAGGCGAAACAATCAAAGAATTAGGTACTTACAAAGCAAAAATTAATCTACACAAAGAAATCAAAGCTGAAATCAGTTTTGAAGTAATTGCTGAATAGTTAGTTTTTAAATATATTTTCAAAAAAACCCGGTTTTATGACCGGGTTTTTTTATTTTTGCACTATGCTATCCAAAAATACCATCAAACATATCCATTCGCTGAAAATAAAGAAATTCAGAGATGAATTCTATGAATTTATTGCTGAAGGCGATAAACTCGTAAGCGAATTGCTGGAAAGTAATTTCGAAATTATTGAAATATTTGCCGTTAAAGAATGGTTAGCTTCTCATAAAATAGATGATAACATTGCTATTACCGAAGTTACAGTTTCTGAACTCGAAAGAATCAGCAACCTTACCACTCCAAACATGGTAGTGGCTTTGGTTGAAATTCCTCAATCGCATGCTATTGCAGCAGCTGACTTTGAGAAGTTAATACTTGTATTAGACGAAATTAAAGATCCCGGCAATTTAGGTACCATTATAAGGATAGCTGATTGGTTTGGGATTTCTACCATTGTTTGTTCTGAAAATACAGTGGATGTCTACAATCCAAAGGTTGTACAGGCCACCATGGGCTCCATCGCGAGAGTTAATGTGCAATATACCGACTTAACCGTTTTTTTTAAAAATATACCCAAAAATCTTCCGGTTTACGGTACTTTGCTGAATGGAGAAAATATCTATACCCAGCCCTTAAGTAAAAATGGAATCATCATTATCGGTAACGAATCCAAAGGTATTTCCGAAGCATTTATGCCTGCAATAACACAAAAGCTGTATATCCCATCCTTTGCCGAAAACCCCGGAAACAAGGCGGAATCCTTGAATGCATCTGTGGCAACAGCTATTGTTTGTGCTGAATTTATGAGGAGAACACTATAATCTCTGAATTTTTAAATGCGGGTGTAAATTTAATGATATGGCTTTTAGAAGATTTGACTATTGAAGTTTATTCTCGGGATTTACCATAGCCTATTTTTTACGATAATCCTGCTCTAAATGCTTTTGTTTGGTTGCTTCAAATTGTTTAAAGTATTCAAAAATAAGCATAATTTTATTTCTTGTTTCTTTTGCATCTTTTCTAAATAGTATATAGTCCAAAATCCCATTGCTTGTATTCCAGGATAGAGTTTAGTAGATAAGACTATGGGTTAGGTTGCCGGTGTATTTTTTTTAAGTCCTGACCGCTTCGTTCTGAAAACATTCGTATAGATGTGTAAATAATAAGAGTGCAAAGCATTGTAAAAAGAATGAATGATGAACCTTGAGTCCCAAAGCCAAGTCCTCCTTTTTCAGTTGACTTTGTCAAAAGATCGCCAAAAGTTGCACCAAAAGGTCGTGTCAAAACAAAGGCAACCCAAAATAAGAGTATTGGAGAAAGTTTTGTGAAGTAATGAGCCAATACAACCACAACCAAAACACTAGCAATTAAAATGGCTCCACCAGCAAATCCAAGTCCTGAATTATCTGCCAGGTAATCGCCTAATGCTGTGCCAAGCGTATTGGAAAATAAAATTGCAGTCCAATAAAAAAGTTCTCCTCGTCTTGTCGTGATGTTTGTAACGGATAATGATTTTTCACTTAATCGCCAAATAAATAGCGTTAAGCAAAGGATGGCAACAAGAATTAAACTTCCTGTTGCGTAACCCAAACCAAGTGTCCTGTCCATAAAGTCAGACATTGTTGTTCCTGCTGTGCTTGTCGAAAGAATGACAAGCCAATAGATTACCGGAATGTATTTCTTGGAAAAAAGCTGTGCTGCAAGTGTAACAAAAAAAACGCTTAACAATAGAATTGAACTAACGGCATAACCCACATTCATTGTCATTGAAATCAAGTCACCAGCTGTTTCGCCTAGTGTGGTCGCACAAATTTTCATGATCCAAAACAGTGCTATGATTTCAGGTATTTTTTTCATAATTGATTTCCGAATTGATAATAAATGCCGCATCCCGAATTTAGAGATGCGGCATTTGATTTTTAATCTTCCTTCTCTTTTTCTTCAAGTTTTGTTTTACTCAAAACTTTGCCATCAGATGTAAAAAGGACATCAAAGCTTTCTTCTCCTTTTTCAATTTCGGCTTCATAACATTTGCCGTGTTTCACACTTTCAATTTTACTGGCTTCATTGATTTTGAATCCTACAAAATCTTTTTTGAGTGTTGATTGAATTGCAACTGGTAAAGCAGTAGTTTTTAATTCAGTTTCAGTTTCTAACCATTTTCCTGAATTGTCAAAGTTGGCTGAGGTTTCAATGCCATTCAATTTGAAGTTGGCTTCAAACTCTGTTTTGCTTTCCATTTCCCAAGTTGCTTTTGTAACTGTTGGGAACTTGGTTTTAAACGCTGAGGTAACGGCAGCAGGAACTTTATCGGTTGATATTTTTTGAGCATTTGCCACATTGCTCATGATAGCTGCAGTTAGCAGCACAAAAATTATTTTTTTCATTTTTGAATTCATTTAATTGTTTACAATAAAATTTTGGTCAAGCCCAAAGAACTTGATAATTAAAAAGCGAAAACTTGTCTGTTTACAGACAACCATTTAAACGATTGGAGGACGAAAAACAAAAGGGATGAAGTTTGAAAAACATAAACTGTCTATGTATAATCGGAAGTCGGTAATATGGGACAATGGTTTTGTAAATGAAAGCTGTAATTGCTGTGTGATGAATACAATCTGTGCAAATGTGTGATGAAACTGAATAGGAGAATGTGGTTTTTGTTCATCTCCGTTGTCATGTTTGTCAAATATGCCGTCAATGTTTATGAGATGGTCTGTGATGAAATCAAAAGCTGTCATATCTTTGTCCTCTGTCGTCTTGCAATGCTGATACATAGAAGGCAAGTCAGCAATTGCCGAAAAGTCTCCTTGCGGTAAGCAACATATTCCGAAGAGGTAATACGTCAAAAATAATAGGGATGCCAGTTGTTTCAATTTTTTTTAAATAATGTTGATTAAAGATTTTAGTACTGTCGGTTGATGGTTGCATTATTAACCATAAAGGAAACTAAGTTGTTACAATACAATAAAATTCTACAATGCACACCATATTTGAATGACTATAAAATTCAATATTTAAACAACAAATATAAACAAAAAACATCTAACAAGGTAAAAATTTTTTCATGGATAGAAAACGAGCATCCCTAAAACGGTGCTGTTTATTCCAGCATTAAAGTATTAAACCGAAATCCCATTGCATGTGAGGCCGGATGGGGTTTTTTGTGTTGAAATTTCAGTGATAAATTTACCACCGGTGCTCTGTCCACTGAACCTTTAGTAGCTCGGCTACTGAGCCTGTCGAAGTGTTGAAGCCAGGTCACTGAATAAATCATAAGTGGTTTGTTCTATGAGGTTATCTTCTGAGTATTCGTAGGTTATTGTTTAGTTGTTATTTTTTTAATTTCTTTGTCAAAATCGCTTTCAATCAACTTGTCTTTTGCAATCCTAAATTTCTCAAATTCATTTTCTGCCAGTGATAATGCAATTTCATGAGATACTTTGCCCTGATGTTTTAAAACAGCTTCTTCATTAAACTGCAAGAATGCATCTAATTTTGCAACCCAATCTTTCATATACATAATCACCCCTTTATTTGCCTGGTTTTCTGCATAATCAAGATACATAGTTACAATTCTATTTAGTCCGTTCAGTTCTTTTTCGTTCAAATAGTTTTTTGCAATGCCAACATCTGTTTTTCTAATTGCACCTTTAGGAGCATTTTTCCAGGTACTTAATCCCATATTTTCTTTTGTGCTATCCACTCTTGACGAAATAAGTTCTGCAGCGGTTTGTCCGGTAATTGCCCAATGCAGTTTGTTTTGAACAGTAGCATAAAAAGTTTTTGTGGTTTCAGTATCTTTGCTGTAATCGGCACTGCAAGCCGAGTAGATATCTGTAATTTTTTGATAGAATCTTCTTTCGCTGCTGCGTATATCACGAATACGGGCAAGTTGTTCTTCAAAATAATCTTTGCCAAAGATGTTGTTCGGATTTTTCAACCGTTCATCATCCATCGTAAAACCTTTGATGATGTATTCTTTTAAGCGTTCGGTAGCCCATATTCTGAAAGCCGTTGCCTGATGACTATTTACACGATAACCTACGGAAATGATGGCATCAAGATTGTAAAATTTTGTAGTCGTTTCTTGTGTTTTCCCTTTTATAGCGCCATGTTGAGTGGTATGTGCAAAATTTGCACATACCAGTTGTTCCTGTAATTCGCCCGACTTAAAGATATTTCCAATGTGTTTGGTAACTACCGTTCTATCCACCCCAAACAAATCTGCAATTTTTTGTTGGGTAAGCCAAATAGTTTCGTTCTGCAAATAAATTTCAACTTTCACCTTGCCATTAGCTGTTGTGTAAAGGAGTATTTCGTTGAAACCTTCTGAGGATTTGTTTGATTTTTTTGCCATGGTTTAAACTTCAATTTTGTTATGACGACTTAAGTTTTTTCCTTCGCTATATGTCTCTTTGTTGTGTGCAATGGTACATTCCCAGCTCAATTTGAGCTGTTAGGTGGGAAGTTTGAAACTACTTTCCTTTAGCTTGCTAAATTAGTTTATTTTTAGTTTTTTAAGCACTTTGTTCAATAAAACTACACTTATCAACAAACTGATATTGGCGATAAGGTAATAGGTAATGTTTTTGACCTGTCTTAACCTTTGCAACTGTGAAGCACCTATTTCCCGTTCAATATGATCATAATTTCCCTGAAACTTTCCAAATCGGCTTCATTTGAGGTGGCTTCGACAAGCTCAGCCACCGCTGCTCCGGTCACTGAGCCTGTCGAAGTCCGGTCACTGAGCCTGTCGAAGTGTCCTATTTTACTATTTCTTTGTATTACCAAACTGTGTATAATTCTTTGATAATTCCGGTAATTTATCATATTCTTTGTTTATTAATGCTTCCTTTTTCTTTCTATTCCATCCTTGTATTTGTTTTTCTCTGAAAAATGCTTCATCAATTCTTTCAAATTCTTCATAATATACCAATTTAACAGGTAAATGCTTTTTCGTAAAATTAGCACCTTCACCAGCTTCATGCTGTAACATTCTTCTTCCTAAATCAGTTGTACTACCTGTGTAATACTGACCATTGGAACAAAGCAAAATATACATATATCCTTTCATAGATATTTTCCTTTTTTATTATTTGTGGCTTCGACAAGCTCAGCCACCGCTGCTCCGGACACTGAGCTTGTCGTATCACCGGACACTGAGCTTGTCGTATCTCCGGACACTGAGCTTGTCGAAGTGTCGAAGTGTCGAAGTGCCTTAATCTCCTGCATAATATAATTCTTTTAGTATAGCTCCATAATTGTCTTCTTGTTCATTTAACCTTAACCAGCCAATGAGCCCGAAGTCAGTTTTTACAAGGAAATATTTATCGATATCAAAATCTTCAAGCGTTGCATCGGCCAAAAGAATTTCAATTTCATAATCCTTTGGAAGTTGAGCTATTATTTCATTTCCAACTTTTTCTTTGTACAATGTAATTTCTTTTAGCGTTTTGCCTTTTAATCCTACATAGTTAAAGGGCTGTACAATTTCCAGAATTGTGTCGCTTTTTATTTGGAATTTTCTTCGGCGGTCATACATATTATTTACATGTCCGGAGGTATAAATGATCCCAAAACCGTTTATATAAAATTCCAAACAGGAAAATCGGCCAATAATATCCCCTGTTTTATTTGTAACAACATATCCGGGGTCAGCACTCAAACCCTCAGAATAAATAATTGTCAAGCTATCTTTTAAATACTGATTTTTGAATTTTGCAACAATTGTCCATTCAGTAGGAAATGAATCTTTTTCGCAAAAAAGAGTATCATCTTTTTCTAATGTATAACAAGGTTTATTGATAAAACGAGTAAACTTTTTATCATACGCAAAATAAACATTGTAATTTGTGTCAATTGAAACCTTCGTTAAATTGGGAAAATACGCTTTTGTCTGGCAAAAAGACGTCAGACTTATTATTATTAAAAATATAAAAATGAATTGTTTTGTTGTCATAGTATACTTGCTTATAATGAATTATTAAAGAAGAGAAGCCGATCCATGTTGAGTGGTTGTTCGGAATTTCCGAACAACCACTTTTTCGTACAATTCGCCTTTTTTATTATCTCTTAAAACATTGGTAGCCCATATTCTGAATTGCTTTCCTTGCTTTGATTTTACGCGATAACCAGCCGAAATGATAACATCCAAATTGTAGTATTCTATCAAACGTTCTACATTTCTTCCTCCTTCGTATTGAACTGTCGCAAAATTTGCAACAGTTGATTCTTTTTCAAGTTCTCCCTCAGTAAATACATTGCCAATATGTTTTCCAATTGTTTTCACATCTCTACCAAACAAAACAGCCAACTGTTGACGATTGAGCCAAACGCTATCTTCTTAAATTCTAACCTCAATACGTTCAGGCAGTTCGTTCGAATGATAGAGAACTATTTCGTTTTTCATTTTTTTCACATCTTGCTTTCAGGTGGTCTGTTTGAAACTCCTTTTCTTTAGCTTTCTAAATTAGTTGTTTTTTGTTTTTTACGCACTTTGTTCAATAAAACCATACTTATCAACAAACTGATATTAGCGATAAGTTTATAGGTAATGTTTTTGACCTGTCTTGACCTTTACAACTGTGAAGCACCTATTTCCAATTTTGTTACTTCACCTTTCAACTCATCATTGTTATCGCTAATCATTGCATCAACAAAAATTGAATTGACCAAAGAAAGGACTATGTTTAGAAATCCTGAACTTGAATAAAAAAAGAATCTCAAATTACATCAAGCGAAATAGATTACAAACTTATAAAATTATAGCATACTAACAAGTATTTTGTTAGTAATTATTTAACAATTTTGCTTGTAATGTTGTTTTAGGTTATATGGGGGAGCCATGCTAAGACTTAGGAGAGTTTTAAACACTTTAACTTTTTAGGATATATTAATCTTTTCTTACCGATTTAAAAAAAGCAATGCCATCTGTTGAGATGGCATTGAAGTATTTTTTTATTCCTTAGGAGGATTTTCACTTTGTAATCAATTTCTGTTAGCTTTGATAATAGATGAAAGCTTACATTCAGCTTACACGCTATCTAACCATTATCTGAAGCAAACCACTCCGCAAAGGAATTGGATGTTTCATCTAACCGTATGCTAAACAGCTTTATATCTTCAGGCAATTTATTTTTGATTCTTTCTGCAAAATCTATCAGAAAATTCTCGCAACTGGGTTGGTATTGAACCAGAATCAATTTATCGGTCAACGTCTTTATTTCTGAGGAATAGGCCATTTCAGCGTTTGCATTTAAGATCAATGCATGGTCGAATGGTTTTACAATGCTTTCGTTTACAATTTGTTTGATAACGCCAAAATCCATCACCATCCCATTCTTAGGCGAATTGGCATCGTTGATGGGTTCACCTATCAGCGTAACAGCCATTTTGTAAGAGTGGCCGTGGATATTCTTACAAGGACCATCATACCCCAACAAGGCATGGGCGCTTTCGAATTTAAATTCTTTTGTAATTCTTATTTTTGACATGATCGGATCAACTTAAATACTGATTTGCAATTTTTTCCACTTACAGTGATGAAATACATCCCACTCTCTAATGTGGAAACATCAAGCTTTTGATGATTTAAAACCTGAGTGGATTGATAAACGATTTTTCCCCTGATATCTGTCACAACAATGCTTTCGGGAAGTGTATGCATATTCCGGATTTCTATATTCAACGCATCTATTGCAGGATTGGGATAAATTGACACTTTGTCAGCTAAGTCAATAAAATTCATACCACTACCTTGATTGGAAATAGTAATAGCTTTAAACCCTACAACGCCCGAGCCATCATTAGCAGTGGCTATCACTGTGTCAATGCCATCATTGATTGCAATCAGCAAACCTGCAGCATTTATAGTAGCCGTTGAATTGGTAACCGACCAGGTATAGCTGCTATTGCTTGCATTCACAGGCAATACAGTGGCCAGCATTTGCAATGATCCTCCCAATGTGGAAATGGAATTTACACCTCCTTGTCCTTGAACGGTAATAGAGCTCACCAAAATAATGGGAATTCCACCCCATACAGCCGCTACATATTCAGGATGATCAATGTAAGGATTTCTATTGTTTTGAATCAAATAAACGGCATTGTTGCGGTTGATTTCTTTCTGACTTACAGGATCTAAATTGTTCCATTCTATCAGTAAGTTTTTTGCCCATGTTGTAAAAGAAGGGAATGTAGTATTGTCAAGCATATCTGTTGACCATGAAGAAAGTACATTCTGGTAACGCGTTACCATATAAAAATAATTTCTTGCAAAATCACCCTTGAAACTATCAATGGGTTCAAAAACGGTTCCTGTATAGCCAGGGAAAACATTAGGCCCTAATTTACTCCCATTTAGTGAAGTCCAGCTGGGGCTGTTTACTTTTCCAAATGGGAAATTGCTGCGTTTTCCGTTTACATATCCATCGGTAGGAACGATGTGAAACAAATCAGTAATCATGGGTGCTCCATCATTGAACCAGCTTTTTGGAAAAGAATGCTCGCGATTGTAACAATCGTTTTCACTGTTGTAATTCCCGCATTGTTGGGTGTAAAAAGTAAATTCATAGGGCGGTGTTCCTGAAGGAATATCAGAATACATGTCCCATACTTTACCGTTGCTTTTTTTATCGGTATAAAACATATCCGTCCATAACTGATCGTAAGTTCTTACAGTATGTCCTTTAATGATGTTGTAAAGTGCAGTTTTCAAGGGCGCACCGTTCAATCCCGTTGCAGTAGAATAATATCCTGTAGGTATCTGGGCTGTTGCCGAATAGTGGATGATTAAAATGAAAGCGATAACGCTGAAAATTCTTTTTAACATGTTGATCTTTTTATTTCCAAATCGTTGGATAATGATAACAGATGATAAAATTTTAAGTTTATAAAAGTAAAAGTTTATTGGAGCAATGTATGTTCGATTAAAATTTTTATTCCGATAATAATCAGCACCAGGCCACCTAATAATTCTGCTGTACGGGGTTTGATAAATCGGTTGATATTCCCTAAACAAATTCCACCAAAAGAGATTGCAAAAGTAGTAATTCCGATAATAATGGATGCTTTGAGTATTGAAACTTCGAGAAATCCGAAACTGATACCTACCACAAATGCATCGATGGATGTTGCGATGGCCAGCATCATCAGCACATAGTTATTGTTGATGTTAAACTGGCGTTCTTCAGGGTTTACTTTAATGGCTTCCACTATCATCTTTAAGCCAATGATAAACAGCAGCGAAAAGGCAATCCAATGATCGATCTGTTCAATCATATCTTTGAACGTATTGCCCAATAGCCATCCTAAAAACGGCATAATCCCCTGAAAAATGGCTAAAACAACGGCAATTTTCAGTCCTTTTCTATAGTTGATACATTTTAAAGATCCACTGGTAAGTGAAACAGCAAAGCTATCCATGGATAAGCCTATTGCAATTAATAATAATTCTAAGAAACTCAAGGTTTAAATTTTTGGTTTGCAAAATTAATGAAATAAAAGACGTGAAATACTTTTATTTGTGATTTAGAGTATGGTTAATTGTTAAAGGTTATTAAGTTATTGGTGATTGGTTATTAAGTATCGATAGCTGAACAAAGTTGAAGTATTCTGACTTTAGTTACAACCAACCCGTCGGGTGCAAAGCTCCCGACGGATTATTGCTAGCTCCCGACGGATTATTAACGACCATTTAATGTTTACGATTTCTTTTATCTATGATGCTCTCAGGGCTATACCCCTTTGATGGTTATGATTTCTTTTATCTACGAAGATTTTAGGGCTACGCCCATCTGATAACTTTCACTCTTCACTGTTCACTGTTCACTGTTAACTGATCACTGTTCACTAAATACACCAATCCAACAATTTTCTCCAACCAAACAGCATCTACCGCATCAAAAGTACCCAGTTCTTTGCTGTCGATATCCAGCACACCGGTTACTTTTCCTGCTTTGTCGTGGATAGGAACTACAATTTCGGATTTTGAACGGGAATCGCAGGCAATATGTCCCGGGAATTTTTCTACATCTGCAACCACAATGGTTTGATTGCTGTTGATGCCTGCCCAGCAAACGCCTGTATCTTTTTTTAATTCCATACAGGCCACAGAACCCTGATATGTTCTTACAATGAGCTGACCGTTTCGTAAACAATAGAATCCGGTCCAGAAAAACTGACTCATTTTATGATGAAGCAATGCCACAATGCTGCACATCCGTGCATCGGTATCTTCGCTTTTAAGCAATAATTGCTGTAATTGCCCAAAGATTCGCTCGTATCTTTTTGATTTTTCCATAATTTATTAAAAAAGACGATACCGGAAGCATCCGACATCGTCTTTTTATGTTTAAGTGAATAAGAAACTATATTTTTTCCATTTCTACTGTAAAATGTCTCATGATAGGCGCTTCAAAAACAATAGCAAGTCCTTTGATGATTTTATCGCGGCGATCAAATACATTTTTAAGGGCTACCGCAATTACATCCATGTGATTATTGGTATAAACACGGCGAGGAATTGCCAAACGCAAGAATTCCAGCTCAGGATAACGATTGATGCGTGTAACAGGATCGCGGTCGGCCAACAAAGTGCCAATTTCAACGCCACGGATACCCGCTTCAAGATACAACTCTATACCTAAAGTTTGTGCAACATATTGTTCTTTTGGAAGATTGGGAAGTATTTTTTTAGCATCCACAAAAATGGCATGTCCGCCAACTGGTTTCTGGAAAGGAATACCAAATTCCTCTAATCTTCCTCCCAGGTATTCTACTTGTTTGATACGTGTTTCAAGGTAATCAAATTCGGTACCTTCATCTAATCCTTGTGCCAATGCATTCATATCTCTTCCCGACATACCACCATAGGTAATATATCCTTCAAACATAATATTGAAAACACTTGCTTTACGAAACAAATCAGGATCGCGCATGCCAATAAAACCGCCCATATTTACAATTGCATCTTTCTTGCTGCTCATGGTCATTGCGTCAGCATACGAAAACATTTCTTTTACAATTTCTTTAATGGTTTTGTTTTCGTACCCTTTTTCACGTATTTTGATGAAATAGGCATTTTCTGCAAAACGGGCTGAATCAAAAACAACCATCTTTCCGTATTTGTCAGCCATCTTTCTTATGTCTCTCAGGTTTTGCATCGAAACAGGTTGTCCACCCGAAGAGTTGCACGTTACCGTAACAATGATAAAAGGAACCTGATCAGCTACTGATTTAAGAACGTTTTCTAGTTTTACAAGGTCAACATTCCCTTTAAAAGGATGTATCAATTCTGTAATGAAAGCTTCGTCAATGGTGCAATCTACGGCTTTAGCCTTGCGAAATTCGATATGACCTTTGGTAGTGTCGAAATGTGAATTGCCTGGAACCACATCGCCTTCGCTTACCAAAACCGAAAACAAAACATTTTCGGCAGCTCTGCCTTGATGTGTGGGTAAAAAATATTCGAAACCGAGTATTTTCTCGATGGCATCTTTCATTAGAAAATAAGAAGAAGCACCTGCATAGCTTTCGTCGCCGAGCATCATCTGGCTCCATTGGCGGTCGCTCATGGCACCTGTTCCTGAATCGGTAAGTAAATCAATATATACCTGTTCACTTTTTAAGTTAAAAAGGTTATATTTTGCTTCCTTTATCCATTTTTCTCTTTGTTCTCTTGTACTTCTTTTGATGGGTTCAACCATCTTTATTTTATAGGATTCTGCAAATGGTAAATTCATTGTGTATAGGTTTTATTTAATTGTAATTGAATAAAATATTATGTAAATTGCTAATGGGAAGGCGTTTAAAGGACAAAGCTATCTCTGTTCTTAATATTTAAGATTCGATTTTTTTTCGGTTGTCCGATTTTATATACACTATACATATGTATGATGAGAAAAATTATTATTGGCAAAATTAAATAAATTTTGGTTACAAAACACTTTTATTGATAAAAAACAATTATTTTCGCAGTATATATCAGTAATTGTAATGTCAAAAATAAAACAACCTGGTTAATTTATGAAGAACTGTAAATTAAACAAATAGCTATTCATTGCAGTTGATTAAGCTAACAAATACTTGTTGCTTAACGCTGCTTTTTAATTATTATTTTTAATGAGAACAAACAATTACGAAACTTCTAACATCTCAGAAAATGAATAAAATAATATTTCTTTTTTTGCTTTGCATTTCTTTCAATGGAATTGCACAATTCGACCGTTATTTTGAGGATAAATGTCTCAGAATAGATTATTTCCACTCCGGCAATTTTGAACATGAATATTACAGACCCGATGAGCTGATTGAAAAGCCAATATGGTCAGGATCAAAAGTTAATTTAGTTGATACTTTCGATTATGGTAATTTCAGGATAATGGTGTACGATACCCTTTCGGGACAGCTGATTTATTCGAGAGCCTTTTCAACGCTTTTTGCCGAATGGCGTACTACTTCCGAAGGGCTAGGAAGTTGTGGAAATTTTTCAGAAACTGTGTTGATCCCATATCCTAAAAAGGTGGTGAATGTTTTTTTTCAAAGCCGTGATTCATTGAGTCAATGGAAAAATATTGAAAATATGATTATTGATCCCGCTAAAGATGAAATATTGAAACCTAAAAAAAATGCGAATAAGGTTGTTGCCCTTCATTATGCTGGGAATGTTTCTGAAAAATTAGATATTGCGATTATTGCCGATGGATATGCCAAAGCAGATGAAGCGAAAATGATAAAAGATTTTGAAAGGTTTAAAAATTATATTTTAAAATTGCATCCTTTCGATAAAAATACTGATAAAATAAATATTTGGAGTGTTGCTACGCTATCTTCTGAATCAGGAATTTCTGATCCTAAAGATACTGTTGTCGTAAAAACTGTATTGGGTACAAGTTTCAATACGATTCAATCAGACCGTTATCTGATGACAATGGAGAACAAGACGTTGCACGATCAACTTGCCAATGTAGCTTATGATCAGATTATCATCATGTGCAATACCACTAAATATGGGGGTGGAGGTATCTATAATTTTTATAGTACAGCAGCCGCAGGGAATTCCAGTGCCGAATTTTTGATACAACATGAATTTGGACATGCTTTTGCAGGTTTAGCTGACGAGTATTATACTTCCGAAGTAACTGTGGAAGATTTTTATCCACTGAGTATTGAACCATGGGAACCCAATATTACTACGTTGGTAAATTTTAAATCAAAATGGGAAAATATGCTGGATGTAAATACAACCATTCCAACTGCTGTAGTAGCAGAAAATATTAATAAAACAGGCGTATACGAAGGAGCCGGATATAAGAGCAAAGGTATTTACCGTCCCTATATAGAATGTACCATGAAATCAGTTCTTCCCAATGCTTTTTGTCCGGTTTGTCAACGAGCCATCCAATGGATGATAGATTTTTATGCAAAATAGCCTATTGTATTATATGTCTTTACTCTGGTAATTTAAAAAAACAGTGAAAAAATAAATAAAGTATTTATAAAAAATAGAGATTATCATCTAAAGTTTTCATATTTTTGCATCCCCTTATAAAATAAGGACTCTCCGTAGCTCAGCTGGTAGAGCAATTGACTCTTAATCAATGGGTCGTGGGTTCGATTCCCGCCGGGGAGACATCATGTATGAAAAATAACTCAACTTGCAGAACAAAGCCGATGGTTGCACTTTCGGCTTTCATCCTGTAATTGAGGGATGTTTCGGGATGTAGCGCAGTCTGGTAGCGTACCACGTTCGGGACGTGGGGGTCGGAAGTTCGAATCTTCTCATCCCGACAATAAAACCGTAAGAACCAATTATTGTTGGTTTTGATTTAAATCGCCACTTTAGCTCAGTTGGTAGAGCAACGCATTCGTAATGCGTAGGTCGTGGGTTCGACTCCCATGAGTGGCTCACAAAATACCTCTCCAATCCTCATTTTTTTTAATTCTAAAATCGTTAATCGTTACAGCTTTCTTTCGATCTCCCTTAAAGAAGATAAGTAAAAAAGCAAAAACTTGTAATGGCATATCATTTTCAAATCGCAAAAAAACTCCCCAAATCCCCAAATCAAACATTTCCAAAAACAAAATTTGATTTTAATTCAAAATTTGTATTTTTGCATACTGCTTTTATTCAGCTGATATGCTCAATATGATTGCATCCTTAAATAAATTAAGGATGGAAGTAGATGTTTGTAAGTTTCTTGCATGTTTGAATTTGATTCGCAAGCTGTTTCGTTTCATTGTTTGAATCTTTATTAATTGAAATAAAGTTTTTGCTAAGTTGTTAAGAAACAAAGCGTAAAATACAATTAATGAAAACTTAACAAATGATAACAAAGATTTTAATAACTGTGTTAAAAAAAATGTCCAAGGATTAACAATTTAAATAATATTCTGTTATGTATTCTTATTTTGAAGGCAAACTGCATGAAAAAACACCTACTTATGCCATTATTGACTGTAATGGAGTAGGTTATATGATTAATATTTCATTGCATACTTTTTCGAAAATTAAAGATGAAGAGAAATGCAGGTTGTATACCCATTTATCCATCAAAGAAGATGCACATACATTGTACGGTTTTGCCGACAAGGAAGAAAGAACTTTGTTCCGTCATTTGATTAGTGTATCGGGTGTTGGGGCAAACACTGCACGCATGATGCTGTCATCGCTCTCGCCCGAAGAGATATTTCAGGCAATTGTTACAAACAATGTTTCTGTTCTTCAGTCTATTAAAGGAATAGGAACCAAGACAGCTCAACGGGTGATTCTTGATTTGAAAGATAAATTAGAAAAATTAGGGGGTGATAAAGAAATTTTATTTGTTGAACACAATACAAAACGCGAAGAAGCGTTATCTGCTTTAATCATGCTTGGTTTCAATAAAAACCTGGTCGAAAAGATGGTAGATAAAATCATTCGTTCCGAACCTGCTGCATTAACTGTGGAACAATTGATAAAGAGTGCTTTAAAAAGTTTATAATCAACTAAGATGTAAGATTAAATTTCACACATTTACTATATAAAACCAAGAAATTTAGGTGCGGATATACAGGTATTTAATTAGTTTATTGTTTATTACTGCCTTTGTGGCTATTTTCTTTCAGCTACCAATGTTAAATGGTACGCCTGTAGGAGTAGGCTCTTTTATGTATTATCCCGAAATTATTCCGTTGAATCCACCAGACAGTAACTTGCGTTTTCCAATACCCAATACTACAGATCCTTTTACAGGGAACAAACCTCCTCATCCCATGTATCTGAATGAGCCTTCCAATGTGAGCGATTCGGTGGTGTATGATCCTATCAATAATGAATATATTTTTAACAGCAAAATGGGCAATCTGGATTACAGAACACCCAATTCAATGAGTTTTGAAGAATATCAGAACTATGATATGGATAAATCACTTCAGGGGTATTGGCGCGAACGTTCAAAATCAGCTAATAGCAGTAACAGAGGTGGCTTAATCCCTCAATTAAAAGTGGGTAGTGAGGTATTTGAAAAAATATTTGGGAGTAACACTATCGATATCCGCCCTCAAGGTTCTGCTGAACTTATTTTCGCAGTTATTAACAACAAAAGAGATGATCCTTCGATTGATATAAAGCAAAGGAGTACAACTAATTTCGATTTTCAGGAAAAAATCCAGATGAGTGTAATTGCCAAAATTGGTGATAAAATTGAATTTAAAACCAATTACAATACCGAATCGATGTTTGCTTTCGAAAACAAACTAAAATTACGTTACGAAGGCAAAGAGGACGAAATACTTCAGTTGCTGGAAGCCGGAGATGTAAATCTTCCTTTGAATACTACATTAATACAAGGAAGCCAGAGTTTGTTCGGGATTAAATCGAAACTTAAATTCGGTAGAACTACAGTTACAACTGTTTTTTCCGAACAAAAAGCAGAAACCAAAAACATTACCGTTCAGGGTGGTGCCGAAACCAATACTTTTAATTTTAAAGCGGATCAGTACGAAGAAAATAAACATTTTTTTATTGCTCATTATTTTAGGAACAAATACAACAATGCGCTTTCAACTTTACCTATCATTGGTTCAAACATCAATATCACTAAAATTGAGGTTTGGCGTACCAATATAGGCGCTCCCACAACGAATAACCGAAATATTGTTGCTTTTACCGATCTGGGGGAAAATGCACCATTCAATACAAATATAGTCGCCGGGAATCCCGGCAATGATCGTCCTTCAAACAATTCAAATACACTTACTAATTTGCTTGATACAGCACAGATAAGAAATATTAATACAGTGAGTGCCTATTTGAATGGTGCTCCGCTTGGATATGTTTCCGGACAAGACTTTGAAAAAATTGAAAGTGCCAAAAAATTAATGCCCAGCGAATATTATTTCAATGCGAAATTAGGTTTTATTTCACTCAATTCAGCCCTTAACTCCGATCAGGTACTGGCCATAGCTTTTCAATATAATATCATTGGCGATACCACCAATTATCAGGTTGGTGAATTTTCGGATGAAGGGATTAATGACCCAAGCTCTTTGATTGTTAAATTGATAAAGAGTACAAACCTCAATACCCGTGGTCCTTTGTGGAAACTGATGATGAAAAATGTGTATTCATTAGGCGCTTATCAGGTAAATCAGCAGGATTTCAGATTAAATATTTTATATTCAGGTGACAAAGGAGGTGTTCCTACAGGTTATTTCAATGACGGACCCAAAAAAGGAATTTCGTTGATACGGTTGCTTCACCTTGATACAATGGATGCACAGATGAATCCAACACCTGATGGCGTTTTCGATTTTATTGATAATGCCGCTACTTTAGGCGGAACTGTTCAAGCTAATAATGGTAGGATTTATATGCCTTTAATTGAGCCATTTGGAAAAGACCTGAGAGCTATTCTTGCAGATACATTTTATGCCTCCAAATATTGTTTCGATTCGTTGTATACTTTAACTAAAACGGAAGCGCAACAATATCCCGATAAAAATAAATATTTACTGGAAGGTTTTTATAAATCAGCTTCCGGTTCCGAAATTTCATTAGGTGGATTCAATATTCCTCAGGGATCGGTTAAAGTTACTGCAGGAGGAATCCCTTTGACCGAAAATGTAGATTATACGGTAGATTATACACTGGGTAGAGTAAGAATTATCAACGAAGGTATTTTAAATTCAGGATCTCCGATCAATATTTCGATGGAAAGCAATTCGATGTTCAATATCATGACCAAACGAATGATGGGTATGCATGCGAATTATGAAGTCAACAAAGATTTTAATATTGGTGGAACCATTATGAATCTGAGTCAAAGTCCTCTCACTCAAAAAGTAAATTATGGTGATGAGCCCATTAATAATACAATTTGGGGTTTAGATCTTGCCTACCAGACCGAATCGAGGTTTTTAACCAAAATGATTGATGCTTTGCCTTTTTTTCAAACCAAAGTTCCTTCAAAAATTAATTTCTACAGTGAATTTGCTCATTTTATTCCGGGCCATTCCAGTGCGATTGGTGCTACTGGAACATCCTATATTGATGACTTTGAAGGAAGCAAGTCGTCACTGGATATGAAAAATATTGGAAACTGGTTTTTGGCCAGTACGCCACAAGGACAAACACAGGCTGGTATGTTTCCCGAAGCTGCACAGGGAATAAAACTTGACTATGGATTCAATAGGGCTAAACTTGCCTGGTATGTGATTGATCCTATTTTTTATCGTTCAGAAGCCAGACCTTCAAATGTGACCAAGGAAGATATTTCGAAACCCTATGTAAGAGAAGTGTATGAAACAGAAGTATTCCCAAATAAAGAGCTGCCAAGCGGTCAACCCAGTAATATTTCGGTACTTAATTTAGCATTTTATCCAACCGAAAGAGGGCCATATAATTATGATGTAAATGGTATCGCAGGCATTTCAACGGGCTTAAATGCTGATGGTAGCTTGAGAAATCCAGATCAGCGATGGGCCGGTATCATGCGAAAAATTGAAACTACCGATTTTGAAGCTACCAATGTTGAATACATTGAATTTTGGATGATGGATCCTTTTATTGAAAATCCAACACATGCCGGTGGTCAGTTGTATTTTAATCTGGGCGATATTTCGGAAGATATTTTGAATGATGGAAGGAAAAGTTTTGAAAATGGACTTCCTACTTCGTCTGTTGTTACGAATGTTGATACTACTATATGGGGAAGGGTACCCAAACTGCAGGCACTTGTTAATTCTTTCGACAACAATGCATCCTCTCGTCAGTTTCAGGATGTTGGGTACGATGGATTAAATACTGCGGATGAACTTACATTTTTCGATACGGCTTATATTCAAAAAATTCTGACTTTTCTGGGTCCTTCTTCACAGGCATATCTCAATGCAGTAGCTGACCCTTCTGCAGATAATTATCACTATTTCAGAGGATCTGATTTTGACCAAAATCCACTTTATGCAGATATTGTAGAAAGATACAAAAGATACAACGGACCCGATGGCAACTCACCTACTTCTGATCAAAGTACAGAGAGTTATCCTACCAATGCTACCACCATGCCCAATGTGGAAGATATTAATATTGATAACACACTGAGTGAATCAGAAAATTATTTTCAATATGTAATTGATCTGAAACCCAATAAAATGGAAGTTGGTCAAAACTTTATTACAGATATTAATTTTGCTCAAGGTGTTAGATTACCCAATGGCGGAACTACCAATGTAAAATGGTATCAGTTCAAAATTCCGTTACGTACACCTGATAAAACTGTTGGGAAAATACAAAATTTTCAGTCGATCCGTTTTATGAGAATGTTTTTAAAAGGCTTTTCTCAATCTATAGTATGTAGGTTTGCCACGTTGGAACTGGTTAGAGGAGAATGGAGAAAATACAACAATCAGTTATTAACACCTGGTGATTACATCCCAGGCGATCAATCGGGTACAACTTTTGATGTTTCAGCAGTGAATATCGAGGAAAACGGGAAAAGAACTCCTATTCCTTATGTAATCCCTCCTGGCATCGAACGTGAAATTAATAATACAACTACCAATCTTCAGAAACTTAACGAACAATCGTTGAGTATGAAAGTCATCAATTTGGTTGATGGTGATGCAAGGGCTATTTATAAAACAACCGATTTTGATTTCCGACAGTTTAAGAAATTAAAAATGTATGTGCATGCCGAAAAAGCAAAAGTAGATGAAGATGTTAAATACGGCGAATTAACTACATTTATCCGTTTAGGATCCGATTTTACACAAAACTATTACGAAATAGAAGTTCCGCTGATATTCACAACATGGGGTACTTCATCATTGGAACCATCCGCTATATGGCCGGATGATAATGAAATGATAGTTGATCTTATAAAATTAGTGGCTGTAAAAGAAAGACGGAATCAATTAGTAAGAGCCGGTAATGCAAATGCTACCAATTATTATGTAGAAACGGATGGCAAATACAGATATACGGTTGTTGGGTCTCCAAGTATCAGTAATGTAAACACTTTAATGATCGGGCTCAGAAACCCTAAAAAAAGATCGCTGCTCGATGCGGATGACATGCTGCCTAAGTCAGCTGAAGTATGGGTGAATGAATTACGGTTAACCGACTTTAATGATCGTACCGGCTGGGCTGCCACCTCAAGAGTAAGGGCTAATCTCGCCGATCTGGGAGATGTTGCACTATCAGGAACTTATTCAACTGCAGGATTTGGAAGTATTGAGAAAAAAATAAACGAAACACAAAAAGAAAATATAACCTCTTATGATATTGCAACTAATATTGAACTTGGCAAATTCTTCCCTGAAAAAATAGGACTGAAAATCCCCATGCATTATGACTATTCAAAATCAATCAGCAATCCTGAATACAATCCTTTGGATCCTGACGTAAAGCTGGCGGATGATTTGGAAACCTATCAGTCAGAAAGTCAAAAAGATTCTATAAGACAACTGGTTCAGGATTATACTACCCGGAAGAACCTCAATTTTATGAATGTCAGGAAAGAAAGAACAGGTGCTTCTACTAAAAACAGAGTATATGATGTCGAAAATCTCGATATTTCTTATTCTTATTCAGAGATATATAGAAGAAATATTGACATTGAATACGATGTAAAAAAAATATACAGAGGTGGATTAGGATATAATTTTGCCAATATTCCAAAAAATGTAAGACCTTTCGAAAAAATAAGATTCATCAGTAAATACAAGGTTTTTTCGCTGGTCAAGGCTTTCAACTTTCAATATTCACCTAAGTTGATGTCGTTCAGAACTGAAATGACACGGGAGTATAACGAAAACAAACTGCGTAACAAAAGTGCAGGTTTAATTCTGCTTGAACCAACCTATTTCAAAAAGTTTGAATGGAGTCGAATCTATGGATTCAGATATGATCCTGCTTCTTCTTTGCAGTTGGAATACAATGCTACTGCTAATGCTACCATTGATGAACCTCAGGGACGTATTGATACCAAAGAAAAAAAGGATTCTGTTTGGAGTAATATCCTGGATCTGGGTCGCCCACAACGATTCAATCAAAATATCAATATCAGCTATGCAATACCCATTAATAAAATGCCAATTTTTAACTGGTTGACTGCCCAGGCCCGTTATGGTGCTGATTATAGATGGGAAGCTTCGCCACTTTCATTGCAGAAAAGATTGGGTAATACTATTGAGAACAATAATACCAAACAATTAAATTTGAGTGTTGCTGTTACGAGTATCTTTAACAAGATTAAATATTTAGAAAATCTTAATAAAAGCAGTCAACCATCCCGTACACCTGTGATGCCCAACAGAAGAGGCAGAGCTAATATGCAAAACGAAATGCCAGTAGAAACATCTGCTGATAATGATAGTATAAAAAAGAAAACCAATTATTTTAAAGAAATAGGGGATGGGGTATTAAGGTTTATTATGGGTTTCAAAACTGCATCCATTAGTTTTACAGAAAACAATGGGATACTATTACCCGGATTTATGCCATCACCTGTAGCTCTTGGTAACGACTGGAACCAGAATGCACCCGGACTGGGCTTTATTTTTGGTTCACAGGAAGACTTAAGAGAATCGGCTGCCCGAAAAAGATGGCTTTCAACAGACTCATTAAGCAACAATCCTTATTTAACCAAATACACTTCTACTGTTAATGCTAGAGCCAGTTTTGAACCCATTCCTGATTTAAAAATAGAATTTACTGCCAACAGAACTTACTCCGAAAATGTGAGTCAATTTTACAGAGTAATTCCATTAACAGACTCAATATTAAAGTCAATTCCAACAACAAGTGGTAGTTTCAGTATTTCATATATGACTATTTTGACATCCTTTAGTGCTGATAATGTAGATTATTCCAATGCTACTTTCCAGAAGTTTCTGGATAACCGTCAAATTATAGCCTCAAGGCTTGCCAATGCCAATCCTAACTGGAATCATCAATATACGGTTGATACATTAACTGGTCAGTCCTATCCGGATGGATACGGCCCCACTTCTCAGGATGTTTTAATTCCTGCATTTATGGCTGCATATTCAGGTAGAGATCCCGGTGGCATCGGTCTCAATCCATTTCCTAAATTTCCAATCCCTAACTGGACTTTAAACTATACAGGATTAGGTAAAATTAAAGCTTTCAAAAATATTTTCAGAACCATCACTATTTCGAATGCATACCGTTCAAGCTACAGTGTTGGGTCTTTCAGAAATGATATCAAATCCAGACAGGAAAATGGATATGAAACAATCAAAAATATGTCGGGTAATTATCTTTCAAATAATCAGATTGATCAGGTTACTATTACCGAACAATTCAGTCCACTTGTTAAAGTTGAAATATCCTGGGTAAATAGTTTGTTGACCAATGTAGAATTTAAGAAATCGAGAAATTTATCCCTGAGCTTTGTCAATAATCAATTAACAGAACTTACCAGTAATGAGTTTATCATAGGGTTAGGTTATCGGATCAAAGATGTTGAAATTATAATCGGGAAATTATTAAAAAGTGATATTACGCTGAAATGTGATTTTTCGATTCGTTCCAATAAAACAGTGCTCAGAAGAGTAGATCTGAATGTAAATCAGATTTCTGCCGGGCAACAGGTTATTTCGCTTAATTTTTCAGCCGATTATATGCTCAATGAAAGGTTTACTTTAAGAGCATTTTTCGATAAAGTCATCAACAATCCTTTTATATCTTCATCATTCCCCAATTCAACTACCAATGCCGGAATAAGTGTCAGATTTTCGCTGGCTCAATAAATTTATAAAAATATTGTATAGTGTTAATAAAATATTGTAATTTTGACAATCAAAAAAAAATCAAAATATCATGCAAATACCAGAAAATTTAAAGTACACCAAAGACCATGAATGGTTAAGAGTGGAAGGTAACGAAGCCTTTATAGGCGTTACCGAATTTGCTCAAAGTGAATTGGGCGATATCGTTTTTGTTGAAGTAGAAACTGTAGGCGAAACCCTTGACAAAGAAGAAACATTTGGGTCTATTGAAGCTGTAAAAACAGTTTCTGATATGTTTATGCCTGTAGCCGGTGAAATCCTCGAATTCAACGAAGAATTGGAAGCAACACCTGAAATTATCAATTCGGATCCTTACGGAAAAGGATGGATTGTAAAAGTTAAACTTACAAATCCAGCTCAGGTGAGCGAATTGTTGGATGCTGCCGCTTACAAAGCATTGATTGGCGCATAAATTTTAAAGATTTATTTAAAAAAAAGCTTTATCAGATTTTTCTGATGAAGCTTTTTTTTTGGATTAAATTACCATCTTCCCAGGGAAATTTATAAAGATGGTATCCCATCCACATTAAGTTTCTATTTCAAACTCCTCTTAATTTTAATATCTTCCTTTTTTAATCAGATTTTAATATCGATTTAATATTATATTAATATACAACATATTACTTTGTAAAATAAATTTTTATATGCATTTATTTTTTGCTATTTTAAGAATTGGCAGAACTTAACAGTTAAATTAACATCGGGTTGAAATTGTATTTTGTAAAACATCTTTTTTGATATTTAAATTGATTTTTCTTTGAATGGTCAGTTTATTCCGTCCTATTATCTAAAATTGCCCACTCGTTTATCTGCTTTCTAAATTAATAGATACTTGAGTTTTTGCCATCGCATTTATGCAATTCTGCATTTAATTCAATTCGTAAATATGATTTTTTTAGCGACTATATGCTTATGTACAAATGGAAATTTGTATTTTTAAAAGTGAGTTCAATAATTTAAAAACAGTAATAAATAATAAGGTCACATCATGATTTCAGAGGAAAAAATATTGTATGAACCCAGAAATTATACTTCTATAAAATTATGGAAAGATGTAACAAAAGAACAATGGAATGATGCCAATTGGCAAATAAAAAATGCTATTCGCAACATTGAACAGCTTAAACAGGTTATAAAACTAAATTCTTTTCAGGAAAGTGAAATTAAAAGAACATTAGAAAAATTAAGTAGTGAGGGAAAAGAAGCTTTGCGAATTACCCCTTATTATGCAACACTTATGCAGGAAGACCCATTTCATCCCGTGATGTTACCGGGCGAGAAACAGCAAAAAAGATTAGATCCTGTTTTCTGGCAAAGCGTACCCACACCGGCCAATTTATTATTTCCTGATACGGGCATGGAAGGTGCAATGTGTGAAGGCTCAAGAAGTTATGGGGCAGCTTATCAGCGTTATCCTAATAGGGTTGCGCTTTTTGTTGCAGAAAATACGAGTTGTGCTTCTTATTGTGTACATTGTCAGCGCTCAAAATCATTAGATGGTTCAGTAAATGTTACACATGATGAAATTAACAAAGGATTATTTTATATCAATTACAATCAAAACATTAACGAAGTATTGATTACTGGCGGAGATGCATTAATGATTAGCAGAAACCGGTTGCGATATGTATTGGAGGAACTGAGTAAAATACCACATATTAGGGTATTAAGAATAGCTACCAGAGTTCCGGTTGTTCTTCCAATGGCTGTCACAGATGAATTATTGGAGTTGATCAATGATTCGGCCAATAGATACAACAAAGGCTTTGAAAAGTATGTTTATTTCATGACACATATTAATCATTATCAAGAGATCACAGAAGAGCTGGCAAATGCTGTAAAAAAGATTCGTATACATGGTTTTACCATCCGCAATCAAACTGTTTTGTTAAATCATGTAAACGATTATTATAAAACGTTGGCAGAAACGTTTCGACGGATGCTTTGGATTGGTATCCATCCGTATTACCTTTTGCAATGTCACAAAGAAAAAGGTATTGTCCATTTTATTACGCCTGTTCAGGTTGGTAAAATTTTTATAAAAAATCTACAAGGATGGATTTCCGGCATTACGATGCCCAGATATGCAGTTAATATCGAAGGTGGCGGGGGAAAGGTACTGTTGATGCCATCAGGTCATGATACATTCAATATTGAAACTGATATTGAAAAAAGTATATCAGACAGTCATGCAAATGTTACTACATGGGACGGTAAATTGTTACTTAAATATGAAGCGTTGGGAAGGGCTTCAAAAGATGAATTTGAAAACGCTGTAAAAATAATGAATGATTTTATTGGACGAAAAAATGTATTCCTCCCAAAAGTCATTATTATTGATAAGGATGGAAACCATATTGAAACTACTAACCGGACTAAATTACCTACAATAAATAGTATAAAAAAATCGGATCTGCTGGGGTATAATTTAAATGACAATAATATGCCATTGACCAATCCTGGTGATATTATAGATCAATTAGAAACACAATTTAAAAAGTCAACCTATTTCAATCGTAAATAAACGATTGAATGAATTAAAGATATCTGAATTAATTCCGGATGTCGTTTAACAAAAAGAAGATTTGTAACATAAAGCATGCTTGCAAATTAACATAAATTACTAAAAATGAGTAAAATTAAACAATTAAATGCAGCAAATAAACCTACTGATGCTGAAAAAACAGAAATGGTAGAATTTTTATATGAACATCTCGAAATTTATGGAGATTCAAAAATTGCAATAGAAAAAGCAATTGACTATGCAACTATGGTATCACTATCATTTGGTGGATTTGTATTGATTTCATATTTGAACGATCAAATTTCAGGTATTGTGGTGGTAAATAAAACAGGAATGAGTGATTATATTCCTGAGAATATTCTTGTATACATCGCAACACATAAAGATCAAAGAGGAAAAGGTATAGGTAAGCAATTAATGCAGAAAACCATTGAATTGGCGAAAGGAAATATAGCTTTGCATGTTGAAGCAGAAAATCCTGCCAAATTCCTTTATGAAAATGTTGGATTTGTGAAAAAATATGTAGAGATGAGATTAATTAAATAAGGAAATATTATGGCATTTATAACACTGGACGTAAAAAAACTAAAATCAAATTTTGCATTTCTGGATTTGCTGTTCAAAAAAAGTGATATTCAATGGTCAGTGGTAACTAAAATGCTTTGTGGAAATAAAGAATTTTTGAACGAATTACTTAAACTTGATATAAATCAGGTGTGTGATTCCCGGATTTCAAATCTGAAAACAATAAAAGGAATCAATCCCGCTATTGAAACCATTTATATTAAACCACCCGCAAAGCTGTCAATCAGTAGTGTAGTGAAATATGCAGATGTAAGTATGAATACGGAAATTGAGACCATTAAAATGTTATCCGTAGAAGCTAAGAAACAAAACAAAACGCATAAAATCATCATCATGATCGAACTGGGAGAACTCAGAGAAGGAGTAATGGGTGATGATTTTATTGCATTCTATGCGGAAGTGTTCAAATTAAAAAATATTGAAGTAATTGGGATTGGGTCAAATCTATCGTGTTTATATGGGATACTCCCCAATCACGATAAACTTATTCAGCTCAGTTTGTACAAACAATTAATCGAAGCAAAATTCAACAAAAAGATACACTATATATCAGGAGGCTCGTCTGTTACCATTCCGCTTATTTTTCAAAAATTACTTCCTAAAAGTGTCAATCATTTCAGAGTTGGAGAAACATTGTTTTTAGGCACAGATGTATATAATAATTCAACGTTGAAAAAAATGAATGCTGATGTTTTTCGACTTTATACTGAAATCATCGAATTAATTGAAAAACCGGTTATACCCAGAGGTGAGTTTGGAACCAATGTTGAAGGTGATTCCTATATCTTTGACGAAAAACTAATGGGAACAACTTCTTTCAGAGCTATTATTGATATCGGATTGTTGGATGTGGAAGAAAAACATATTGAAGCCATCGATAAAAATGTAAGTTTTGTTGGTGCAAGTTCTGATATGATTGTGATTGACTTAGGCGAAAATAAAAAAAATTATAAGGTCGGGGATTTACTCGAATTTAAAATGGATTACATGGGGACTTTAAGAATTATGAGCTCGAAATATATTGAGAAAAGATTAAAACAATAACTATCTATAGATGGCCGAAATTTCGGAAATAGTTTAAATTATACGAATCAATTTAATAAAATTATATTTAATTGCTTTGAACATTAAATTTGAAAAGCTATAGGCAAACAAATGTATTCCAGGTTAATGCAATTATCTGCTGGTCTTCAGTGTTTCCACTTTGAAATTTTCACCCCTTTTTAATCAGATTTTAATTTCGCTTTAATTGGATATTAATTTGCATAGACTTATTTTGCAAATAAAAAAGTATGTATCTAAGCATTATTCTACAGACCATTCATAGAAGCGGCGACGATTTAGTTAAATTAGACCCTTATGGAGCAGGATTGGCAATCATTTCTATTTCCATCGTTTTTAGTGTTCTTTTGGCCTTATTCTTAGTTTTTAAATTCATTGGTAAGGTTTTTAAAGGAGATTTAAAATTCAATAAAAAAATTCAATCAGAATTAGCTGTAGTTCCGTTAACTAAAGATGATCCTTCAGGAGAAGTTTGCTGTGCCATTGCTATGGCACTCTATTGTTACAATAATGAAAATCATGATTACGAAAATACAATTTTAACGATAAAAAAACAAGTAAATAATTATTCTCCATGGAATTCAAAATTCTACGGATTAAGAAAAACTGTACGATTATGAAAGAAAATGATAATGACCCCTCAAAAGAAACCTCAAAAGATTTTCCTATTTTAAAAATAATTGTTTTTAGCATTTGGGCAATTTTGATTTATTGTATTTATTATTTAGTCAAATACGGAGTTTAATACTAAATTTATCAACACTTTGTTGAATAAATTTGTAATTTTAGCGCAAATATTGAATAGGATGCATTCCGTAAAAGTATTAATAGTAGAAGATGAAGTAAAAGTTGCCAATTTTATTAAAAGAGGATTGGAAGAAAATGATTTTGAGGCTGATATTGCGTTTGATGGATTGATGGGTTTGAAAATGTCGCAGCAAAATGAATATCATGTGATCCTTTTAGACATCAATTTACCCATTATCAATGGGTTTGAATTATGTAAAGAAATACGGAAAACAAATATACGGATTCCCATCTTAATGCTAACTGCATTAAGTGCAACAGATAATAAAGTAATGGGTTTTGAATCAGGTGCAGATGATTATTTAGTTAAACCATTTGAATTCAGAGAATTAATAGTTAGAATCAAAGCTTTGTTAAAAAGATCACAAAGACAAATATTTACAAAAAGTATTTTAACGATAGCCGATCTGGAAATGGATACAGACAGCAAAATCGTAAAACGAGGGAACGATACAATTGAATTAACGGCCAAAGAATTTTTATTACTCGAATATCTTTTGATTAATAAAGGTAAAGTAGTTTCCCGGGTAGATATTGCTGAAAAAATCTGGGATATCACCTTCGACACCGGCACCAATGTAATAGATGTGTATGTGAATTTTATCCGAAAGAAAATTGACAAAAATTATTATCCTAAATTGATTCATACTGTGATTGGTATGGGATATGTATTAAGAGAAGGAGAGTAATAAATGAATATACGACTCAGACTCACCATCCAATTTACAGCCATTGTAATTTCCATACTGGTATTGTTTTCATCGGCCATCTACTTTTTTTCAGCAAATTTCAGAAAAAACGACTTTAATACTCGCCTGGAGGAGAAAGCATTGACTACTGTTAAATTATTAATAGAAGTGAAAGAAGTCGACAGTATTTTGTTAAAAATAATTGACAGAAATACAATTAACGTGCTGGAAAATGAAAAGATAGTCATCTATAATACGAAGAATGAGCAAATTTATAGCAATATCGATAAAACCTACCAAAATACAGATTTTGCGTTGCTTATCAAAATAAAAGAAAAAAAGAAAATTTATTTTTCAAAATATAATATTGAGTATGTAGGGATTGTTTTTAATTTCGACAAAAAAAATTATATTGTAATTGCCTCTGCTTACGATAAATATGGTTTAAAGGAATTAAATAACTTAAAAATCATTCTGATTACAGGCTTACTTGTTTCATTTCTCGTAAGTTTTTTTGCAGGTTTATTCTATGCTGGCAGAGCAATGAAACCTATTTTAGATGTAATCAAAGAAGTTGATAATATAAGCGCAACAAGTCTGAATACAAGGGTAAACGAAGGAAATGGGAAGGACGAAATTGCAAGACTTGCCATTACCTTTAACAAAGTACTCGAAAGATTAGAACTGGCTTTTGAAAATCAACGTCAGTTTGTTTCGGATGTTTCCCATGAACTCAGAACTCCTCTTACTTCATTAACCGGACAGCTTGAAGTAACTTTGATGAAAAAAAGGGAAATAGAGGAATATGAAATGCTTTTGAATTCGTTGCTCGAAGATATTAAATCACTTACTTCCTTATCAAATGGTTTACTTGAACTTGCCCATTCAAATATTGATATCCATGCATATACGATTACAAAATTAAGAGTTGACGAAGTGTTACTTTCAGCTCAAACTGAATTGCTGAGCCGGAATAAGAAATATTTAATTAATATTGATTTTGATGAAGTACCTGATGATGAACAAAAACTAGTGTTACAAGGCAACAACAATCTGCTTAAAATAGCTTTTCTAAATATAATGGATAATGCCTGTAAATTTTCAAATTCTAAAAAAGTAAATGTGAATATAGGATTTAATTATCAATATATTATTCTAAAGTTTGCTGATAAAGGGATAGGAATTCCAGAACCAGAAACAGATCAGATTTTTGAACCCTTTTACAGGGCCAGTAATGCAAATGGTAAGCAGGGTCATGGTATTGGATTGTCATTGGTTAAGAAAATTATTGATTTGCATCACGGGATTCTGGAAATTGAGTCTCAAATGAATGTAGGAACCCAAATTACGATCTCTCTTCCTTATTGAAACCTGAACTTTAAGAACCCTCTTCATTTGGAAAGGGTTATTTTGATTTTATTTAAAGTGTATTAACCTGGAAATGATCATCGAAATTCAAATAATGTCGTATCCATTCAAACTGATTTTGTTGTTTTTTGTTTATTATTTCAATAGAATACAAAAATGATAGCTGAAGTTTTATCTTGAGATGAAGCATTGCAATCATCCATCCATTAAAAATATTCAGTATAATTAACTTCTTTTATTGGTTGAATGATTCTATTTGTGTGATAATCATGCTGTTTTAAGTTATCGTATAAAAAGCGGATTCAATTATGTTAACTAAATTATTCAACGATTTTTTTGAAAGTGAAAAGGCAGGAGGACTCATTTTAGTTTTTGTGTCTATTATTTCACTGATTTTGGCTAATTCAATCTGGCAAACAAGTTACATTGAATTTTGGCAAATTGATATTGGCGGACATAGCATTGTTCATTGGATCAATGATGGACTGATGACTGTCTTTTTTCTACTTATTGGATTAGAGTTGGAAAGAGAAATATACATCGGAGAACTTTCAAACTTTAAAAGTGCATCGTTACCCATTTTTGGTGCATTTGGAGGCATGCTGCTTCCTGCCGGCATATTTTTGATGTTTAACTTTGGAACAGATACGCTATCAGGTATAGGCATTCCAATGGCGACTGACATCGCTTTTGCGATTGGCATTTTGTCTTTATTGGGAAAACGGGTTCCGGTCTCTTTAAAAATATTTCTCACCGCATTGGCTGTTATGGACGATCTTGGAGCAATTATTATCATAGCAATTTTTTATACAACCACTTTATCATTTGGAAATCTTTTTATAGCATTAAGCATATTTGGCTTTTTGCTTTTGCTCAACCGCTTGAAAATTCACAACTTACTACCTTATTTAATTGGAGGTGTAATGATGTGGTATTTTATGTTAAGTTCCGGTGTGCATGCTACAATTACCGGTGTGTTATTAGCTTTTGCTGTTCCGTTTGTAACTGGTGGCGAAAAATCACCTTCTTATATTCTGCAGCATTATTTACATAAAACAGTTGCCTTTATAATTCTTCCGTTATTTGCAATAGCCAATACCAGTATTGCATTAGGCGATAGCTGGCAAAGCGGATTAGAACAACCGGGCAGCCTTGGAATTATAGCTGGTTTGTTAATCGGAAAACCATTGGGTATCTGGCTCTTTTCTTTTATTGGAGTTGGGTTGGGTATTTGCGTGTTGCCAAACGATTTGAAATGGAAAAATATATTCGGAGCAGGAATTTTAGGTGGTATTGGATTTACAATGTCTATCTTTATTACACTGCTTGCATTTGATAATATTGACGTCATCAACCATTCAAAATTAGCAATTATAATCGCTTCTGTTATTGCTGGATTCATAGGCTATTTTTGGCTTAAGTTAACACTTACAAAGCAGCAGGAAACGACCGAAAATTAATAAAAAGGATATTGTATTATTTTAACCTGATTTTAATGTATGTTTAATTCCAATTTAATAGTAAATCATCAATTTTGTTGAAAAATTACAGAATTTTTTCAACTATTTACTTTTATTGTAATGATTCCCCAATAAGGGAATCATTATTTTTTAAAAAGTATTAAATTTTAAAGAAAATGGCAGATAATAAAACAGAATCAATGGACAAAACGACTAAAATTGCTTTAGTTGTTATCGTATTAGTATTTATAGCACTTATCGTAGTTTATAAAATGACCATGTAGTACTTCGACAAGCTCAGTAACCATTCGACAAGCTCAGTAAGCGTCTTTAGTATCGTTCAACGAACCTCTTCGGACTTCTGACTTCGGTATTTCGGCTCAATCACTGAATCACAAATGCTACTTGTACTTCTCATCTTCCTCTTTTAATTTCAGGAAATTAATGGGTATTTTTGTTTCAAGTTCTACAAGTTGTTTGGTAACTGGATGCGTAAATGACAAGTGAAATGCATGCAGGCGAATCTGACGTTCATAAGTATCATCAGCACCATAACGTCTGTCGCCAACTATAGGATGACCCATATCAGCAAAATGTACACGGATTTGGTTTTTGCGTCCTGTTTCTAATTTAACTTCCAATAAGGTATGTGCTTCCAGCTTTTCCAGCACACGATAATGGGTAACTGCATATTTGGCTTCATCACTTTCAGGTACTGACATCATGATTTGATGAGGTCCTTCTTTCAGCCAGCTTTTTATACTTCCTTCTTCTACTTCCGGATGTCCTTCAACCAAAGCAAAGTAAAGTTTCTCTGTATCCTGCCAGTTTTCTTTCATCAATTGCATCATCTCTTCAGTTTTGGCCAGTAAAATGATTCCTGATACTTCTCTGTCGAGCCTGTGGATAATAAAAGCACGTTTTTTACCTCTCGATTCTTCTTTTACATATTCGGTCATCCCATTCAATAATGAAATATTTTTCTTCCCCGTATCACCATGTGTAAGTATTCCTGCCGGTTTAATGACTGCTACCAGATACTCATCTTCAAAAACTATTTTAAACGGACAACGGGGTTGCTTGGAAGTATCTACATGTTTAGTGTATTCTACAGATTGCCCTTGCTGAATAATGGTTTCAGCTTTTCTGATTACTTTCCCATTCTCCAGTCGGATACTCCCAGAGGTAATTAGTTTCTTTACCTTGGTTTTGGATGCACTCCCAAATTCGTCCATTAATATTTCGGATACAGTTGCTGTTTTCTTTGCGGTTATTCTCATTTTGATTAATGGTTAATGGTTGTTGATATTTGGTGATTTTAAAAAAAGTAACTGATTACTGTTCACTGTTCACTCTTCACTCTTCACTATTAAAGTTGTATTCCGGTTCATCAGGTGTTGAATCTGTGATAATGATGAACTCTTTTGCTGGTCCTTTTAATTCAATTTCAGGTAGTAATTTGTCGGCATCTTCTTGTGTAATCATTTCTTTTTTCAACATCCTGCCGGCTGCAAATTTATAATAATTGGCTAGAAATGGTTTGAGTTTACCACTTTTGTCAAACGAATACCTGAACCATTTTGGATGAGGGATCATACTTGATAAAAACAACGACTCTGCCAGTGTGAGTTTAGATGCATCCTTATTAAAATAGAAATGGGATGCTTCGTTAACACCATAAATCATCGGACCCCATTCAATAATGTTGAGATACACTTCAAACATACGTTCCTTTGAAGTCAATCCATTATTTTCAATCAACCATACTATCAATGCTTCTTCCAGTTTTCGGGCAACCGTTTTGTTGCGTTTGAGAAAAACATTTTTCACCAGTTGCATGCTAATGGTACTTCCTCCTCGTGCAAAGCGTTTGGATTTTATATTTTTTGATATGGACGCTTTAAATGATTCGATCAAAAAACCACGATGCCAGAAAAAAGCGGCGTCTTCCGAAATCAGTACAGCATTTTTCAGATAAGGAGAAATCTCATCTATACGTTTAAAATTAGGATTTTCAGGACCAATTATAAAACTCTTTACCGGTTCTCCTTTTTCAAAAGCAGTATAAAGAAAATCGTCATTCATTTTACTTAAATTCGTGTTGCCTTGTTTTGTAATTCTAAAATTATAGCGTTTTAAATCCGATTTAAAGATGATAGAATCCGGATGGTCAATATCCACAAAAAAATCTAAATCGTAGGCAAGTTCACCTGTGGTTTGTATGCCTTCCAGATTTAAAAACAAACCTTTTGGAATGGATTCAAACAATTCCTGAGCAGGAAATCGTTCTTTATGCAAACGCAGGGCAAACTGGCGGGTAGGATTGGGACGATAATATAAGTAAGGATGAAAAGTCAGTTGATTGAAAACGACAATAGATGCACTATCTAATTCAAAATAATCACTGCCGGCATTTAATTGATAGGAAATGGAAGCGTTGTTTAAAAATACGTCAGAAGTGGAAATGCGGGCGTTATTAATCAATAATCCTTTTACAGATGAAAAACCCTTGATTGTTGTTTTTCCACTCGTCATTTTATTACCGTTAAAACTAAATTGAATCGTATCAAAACTTACACTTGATTTCCATCTATATTCAATAAAAGGCAGTTGCACCCTCGAAGTATCAGAAGCATAAAGTTTAAGCTGGACGATCTTTTTGGATGGTTCTATGATGCCTTCCATCATCCAGTGCATGGTTTTGTCCTGTTCTGTCAATGAAATGACTGATTTAAACTGATGTTCAATTACAATTAGTTCGGGGAGTGTCATCGTGATCGAATGTCCATTGGTATTAGAATGGATAATAAAGTTTTGAATCCTGATATTCGATGGTATTTTATAAAAAACTGCGTTGAGCAAAAGATTGATTTCTGATGCGTAATCTTTGGACGTTACTTGTGTTTTTTCCTGAGAATTGCCTTCAAGCTGACGATTCAACAAAAAATTATAATTATTGATGCTGTCTTTTTTAACAAGTGAAATACTAGCGTTTTTTAATTCAAAATCAGTTAAGTTAATATTGAAAATCAGCAAATCCCAAAAATTGACTTTTGCATACACCGACTCAACAGTTAGTAAAGTATCCCCATTGACAGGTTTGAGTGAGATGTTCTTAATCTCAGCGCCACTTAATCCTTTAAAATTAAAATCACCAATATGTAATTCAGCATGATAGGTTTTGTTAAAATCATCAATATTGCGATGAAGTATTTCATTTACAATGGATCCTCGTAAAAGAAACAATAAGATGACTAATCCTGTTAAAATAGCGGTTGCAATGATCAATATTTTTTTCCATTTTAATCTTTGAATAAAATGGAATAGCCAATCAATCAATAGTTTAATAATTTTCAACAATTTTTCAATCATTGTGCAAAAATACTATATATTTACATAGTTATTTTAAAGAAAATAGGATGACTGTAAATATTACAATTCAGAGATCGTTTTTTTGTGATTTTTATGTTACTAAGACATTATAACTCATTTTTATATAACATTCTTTCTCTCAATAATCTTTTTGCCAATATAACTTTTAAGTTACAAATAAATTAATCAGGTAATACGGGTTTTTGATAAGAATTAAAAATTTAAGTATGGAAAACTTTAAAACAATACTCTTATGCAGCATAATGCAAATTATGTTGATAACAAGCTATGGACAGCGTGTATTTATGGTTGAAAAACCCGGTACTGTTAACAATCTGAAATACAATGTAGGCGATAGAATGGAATTAAAAACCAAAGCCGGTGAACATATTTCCGGAATTATAAATCAAGTGAGAGATACAGCCATTGTTGTCGATTATATTTTTGTAATGAACGATGATATTAAAAATATTTATACCCGTAGAGTTATTTTCTCAGTATTCTCGGAAGTAGGTATCAAAGGAGGTATTGGATATGTATTTATTGACGGGTTTAATAATTTAATCAATAATGAAAGTGAAATATTTCGTGAATCTGCCTTAAAAACAGGTGGTATTATGGTAGGAGCAGGGCTGCTGTTAAAATTAATTTCAAAAAGGAAGCGTCACATCGATAATCAGCATTGGCGGATAAAAGTAATGGATTTCACTATTTTAAAAGACCCGGGTATTTATGCCAACCCTAAATAGGATATTTGATAACTGTCATTTTAAAAATAAATCCAATAATGCTGTAAAAATTATAATATTGATTATATGATAATTGCAGATAAAGAGATTAAAAAATGATGAATATTTGAAAAAAATCATGTAGGTTTGCAAAAACTGTCATCACAATAAAATTATAAATAAACAGTTAGTAATAACTGTGGGTTAATTATTTGCAATAAAACAAAACAATGCGTTGGATTGATTTTCTGAAAAGTCGTTTATTTTTTAAACATCTGCTATTGGCTACAGGACTAGCTTTTGGAATATTATTTTTAATTATATTCTCTTTGAGCTCCTATACACATCATGGTGAATTTTATACTGTACCCGATTTTAAAGGGAAACAACCCAGTGAGTTGTTACAGTATGCAGAAGAAAACGGATTTGAGTTTGTGGTTGTTGATTCCCTTTACAATGCTAAATTACCAACAGGAAGTATTTTATTGCAGGATCCCTTAGCTGATTCAAAGGTAAAACATAGTCGAACCATATATTTAACCGTTGTTTCTTCGGAACCTGAAAAAGTAGGTATGCCCGATTTGAGGGATTTATCGTTGCGACAATCTATATCATTACTCGAAACATATAATCTTCAGGTAGGTTCGTTGGAATACATCCCTGATATGGCAAAAAATGCAGTATTACATCAGAAATTTAAAGGTGTGGAAATTGAACCTGGAAAACCCATCAAAAAGGGATCCCGCATCGATTTGGTGTTAGGACAAGGAATGGATGGAAACAAAATGCAAATTCCTTTTTTGTTGGGAAAAAAGCAAAGTGAAGTGTTGAAAATATTGAGAGCTTCGTCTTTAAATATTGGTTCCGAAGTATTTGAAGATGGTAGAGATACTGTAAGGTCACGTGTATTTCGTCAGAGTCCTGCATTTGGTTCAGGTAAAGTGATTCAAATGGGTCAAAGTATTGATATTTGGTATCGCTCTGATAAAAAAGTTAATTTTAAAGAACTCATTCAAAATTATAAATACGATTCTATAGCCGATGAATCCGATTTCTAAATTCATATTTATGAAAAAAAAGTTCATAATTTTAAATATATTATTGTTAATGTTTTCCGGTTCTTATGCTCAGGAAATTATTACTCAGTTAAGTACGAATCCTCAACTTACAGGGAAGTTACGTGTGAAAAAGCAGTTTAAATCGAGCACTGTTTCATTACAATTGCCTTTTGTTGAAGATTTCTCCAATTATACAGGTGATCCCGATTCCAATCTATGGCTCGATAATTTGGGATATGTTAATACTCAATTTGCAATTTTCCCGCCTACTATTGGTGTTGTGACGCTAGATGCATTAAATCAAAACGGTGTTGTATATCCTCATGCAACAACATCTCAGTTTCCTGCAGATACATTAACTTCTCATCCCATTCGTTTAGATTCAGTATTTCAGCCTGTGTTGAAAGCTTTAAAAATATCCGATTCGTTGTATTTTAGTTTCTTTTTTCAACCCAGTGGGGGGAGGGGCTTACCTTATTTACTTCTGGGTGATGCCCCGGAAGCTGCTGATTCATTGGTGCTTGAATTTTATAGTCCTGTACTCATGACCTGGAACCATGTATGGAGCACAAAAGGAATGAAGCTCGATTCCATTTATTTAAAGTCTAACAGATATTTTAAATATGTTATTTTAGCTGTAAACGATTCTGCCAATTATTATAAAGATGGATTCCAGTTTCGTTTCAGAAATTATTGCAGCTTGGGCAACAGCACTTCTCCCAGTTTTTTAAGCAATTGCGATCAATGGAATATAGATTATGTGTATTTAGGCATCAACAGAACAATCAATGATACGGTTTTGCGCGATTTGGCATTTGTAGAAAAAGCACCCTCTTTTTTAACGAAATACCAGGCTATTCCTGCAAAACAATTCCAGGTAAGTGATGTGAAAGCAAGCCTGAATATGTTGTTGAGCAATATTGACGGCATTGCGCATTCTTCAAATTATAAGTATGAAGTATGGGATCAGAACAATGTATTGTTGCATACCGAAGACAGAGGATTCGAAAATATAAGTTCATTTTGGACCAATGGTTATCAATCATCTCCGGTACATGCCAATCCTCCGGT
Organism: Bacteroidales bacterium; assembly: GCA_038204725.1. GTDB lineage: Bacteria > Bacteroidota > Bacteroidia > Bacteroidales > JACABE01 > JACABE01. The sequence goes on from JBBRCQ010000006.1 coordinate 47,284, forward strand.
AACCTACAATTTTTCATCTGCTGTTGGCAATAAATCATGGTTCGAAATCCGTCATATTTTTAAAGAAGGGGTTTCTCAGGACATTCGCCCTGAAAATGATACCAATAGATTTATCCAAAATTTCGGTGATTATTATGCTTATGATGATGGTAGTGCCGAAAATGGCTATGGATTATATGAAGCTGGTGCTATGCTGGCCTATAAATTTGTTTTGAATGTTCCCGATACATTGGTGGCTGTTGAAATGTTTTTTAATACAACCTTCAATAATGCCAACCAGCGGAATTTTTATCTGACAGTTTGGAATAATAACGGATCGGGTAAACCAGGGAGTATTATTTACCAGAGTAATGTATTACTGCCTGTTTTTGAAAGTGGATTGAACCAGTTTCATAGTTACATACTTGATAATCAGGTGCATGTGAACGGTACTATATTTGTTGGATGGGTTCAGGCAACAGCTGATAATCTGAATATAGGTTTCGACAGAAATACTTCCTCACAGGATAATATTTTTTACAACACTTTAGGTACATGGGAACAATCTTTTGTAAAAGGGTCTTTAATGATTCGTCCCGTATTTGGTACAACTTACCTTGGTGTAGATGAAGCTGAAAAAAAAGATGGTTCATTTGATATATTTCCCAACCCACTCATAGAAGGAAATGTAAATTTTACATTGCAAACAAGTGGGCTGATCAATGAAAAAGATTATATTATAATGATATACAATATGCTTGGTAAGCAGGTGTATCATTCTGAATTTAAATCATCTGTTGATGTGAGTCAACTTCCCAATGCGGTTTATCTAATCACTTTAAATAATACTAAAACCAAACAACAGCAAGTTAAGAAGTTTATCATCGCCCGATAAGCATTTGTTTATAATAATACATTCATGATTGAAGAAAAAGATTTAGAGGAAGAGAATAATTTCATTTCGGAAGAAGAAGAACAGGATCTATACGAACATCACCGTTTTGTGGTAGACAGTGGTCAGGGTTTATTGCGGATTGATAAGTATCTGACGATGCATATTGTAAATGCAACCCGTAATAAAATTCAAATTGCTGCCCATGCAGGGAATATATTGGTGAACGAAAAAACCATCAAGCCCAATTATAAGGTAAAACCATTGGATGTCATTAGTATTGTAATGGCTTATCCACCCCGTGATACAGAAATATTGCCCGAAAATATTCCGTTAAGCATTGCTTACGAAGACAATGATTTGTTATTGGTAAACAAAACGCCCGAAATGGTGGTTCATCCCGGATACGGTAATTACACAGGCACATTGGTAAATGCACTTACTTTTCATCTTTGTAAAGATGGCAAAGCAATCACCGAATCCAACCGACCTTATCTTGTGCATCGTATTGATAAGAATACTTCAGGCATATTGCTGGTAGCCAAAAATGAACTTACACAAAATCATTTGGCCCGTCAGTTTTTCGACCACAGTCTCGAGCGCAAATACAATGCATTGGTTTGGGGCGATTTTAAAGAAGACGAAGGTACCATTGAAGGAAATATTGGCAGATCACCGAAAGATCGCAGGGTGATGACAGTTTTTCCCGATGGCAGTGCCGGAAAAACAGCGGTTACACATTATAAAGTTTTAGAGCGATTTGGTTATATAACATTAATAGAATGTGAACTGGAAACTGGTCGTACCCATCAGATCAGGGCGCATTTAAAATACATCGGACATCCGGTATTTAACGATCCTACCTATGGAGGCAATCATATCATCAAGGGAACTACTTTTACAAAATACAAACAGTTTGTTGAAAATTGTTTTAAGATCATCCCACGCCACGCATTGCATGCTAAATCATTAGGTTTTGTACATCCAGCTACGGGTAAATTTATCTTTTTCGATTCCGATCTTCCGCTTGACATGCAGGAAGTGATTGAGAAATGGAGAAAATATTCTACATTTAAAGCATTTGAAGAGGAATCTTAACATTTTATTTTTAACTGTTAACTTTTCAATTATTTATTTGTTATAATTACAGTTTCTGAAATTTTAAAAAAAATCAGATAAAATAATTTCAAATTTAATTTCAAATTTATTAATTTTTCATTGGTATAAAGATTAAAAAACTCATTTATTAAATTTTTTTTTCTACTTTTACAAACCAATTTTTTTTTAGATTTTTTTTTTAAAATATTTTCAATTTTTTTCCATTTCGTTAAATCTATTATCCTTTTTTTCAACTTGTTTGAAATTCATTATAAATTGTTTACCTTTGCAATATTTAGAACCCTAAATGACTAAGAACAAAGATATTAAAATTAATTATACTAAATCTCCAATATTTTTAGCAATTTTGGAAATTAGATTCAATGATGATAAGTTAATTGATATTGAAAAGTTTTCCAAGTTTAAAAGTGAGGTTATTAAAATCTTCCCTAATTCACAAAAACAAGTTGTTAGTCAACTAAAAATTGATAACTTTCTTGAAGGTCAAACTAAAATATCACTTCACAATCAAAGAGTTAATTGCCATTCATATACTTCAAAAGATAAACTTTCTGAATTTACAATTTCACTAAACAGATTTAATTACAAACAAACTGGGGATTATACAAATTTTGATGATTTTACGAAAGATGCTAAAAAAGCATGGGAAATACATTACCCTTTATTAAAAGAAGTTGATATTTCTGGTATTTCTATAAGGTGTTTCAATAGAATTGAAATTAATGAATTTGTAAATAACCCAACTGAATATTTTAATGTTTCAATTCAAGCTGAAAAAAATGCAATAAAAGATACTGTTACAAATTATTCTTTAAGATATATATCTAAAAATCAAAACAATAAAAATCATTCTATTATTTCACTTAGCTTAGAAGATAGTTCTGTTGACTTTTTTCCTTTTGTTTTAGATATAGATGTTCATGATGAAAATCCGATAAAAAACGATTTGGAATTATTGTGGAATAAATTTGAATTGTTGAGAATTGAAAAGGACAATCTATTTAATTCTTTAATTACAGATAAAACTAAAAAAATATTTTTATGAACTTAAGTAAATCAATAAAAATGATGCCTATTATATTGGGTTTGTCACCTAATGTTAGTCATGCAAAAACAGAACTACTTTTTTCAGAATCAGATTTTATAAAAGAAACTTATTTTAAATATGCCAAATCTTCAATAAATGCTGATCATAATTTGCAAATTTCATCTCAGCAGTTTTATAAGCAAAGATTTAATGATTTATATAAAAAATGGTATTCAAATACTATGCTTTACTCAAATCCGAGAATGATTATAGAAGATGAAAGCTTTCAAACTATATTAAAAATGGGTGACATGGCAATTCCGCTAATAATTGAAAAAATTGAGGTTGAACCAAGTCAATTAGTATGGGCTCTTAATATAATAACTAAAAAGAAAATTTCAAATAATTCAAAAATTTCAATTGCTGAAGCTTGTAAAAGTTGGGTAAAACACGAGAAACAATACTTGGTATAAAATTTATGGATACTCAATATATCTTAAATAATTTTCCAAAATTAATTTTAGATCCAAATTTCAAGATTTCAAGTCCTATAAACGTTAACTATAATTGTATTGCATGGGCTGGTATTAGAGATGATGAGTTTTGGTGGCCAGAAATAGAACCTTATAATCTTGACGGAGTAAAATATAAGTGGCCATTTAATATTGAAAATAACGATAAACTAAAATTTTTCATTGAATTATATTCAAAGTTAGGTTATATTGAAACCTCAAATAATATTGGAAATGAACATCCTAAATTTAGAAAAATTGCAGTGTTTATTAAAATAGATCCGTTAAATCTTGATATTTTGACAAATACTTGTACTCATGCTGCAAGACAATTAAAAAATGGTCTCTGGACAAGTAAATTAGGTCGATTTCATGATATAGTTCATTCAAATCCATATGATTTAGAAGGCAAAGCTTATGGTAATATTGCTATTATACTTAAAAAGTCATTATTATAAAATATAGTTTTATCCTTCCGATTTTAGAAAGTAAATTTAGATGAATTAGAGTCGGTGCCATCTATTGTAAGAAATAATAATTATTATCAGATACTTTTAAATAATCATAAACAATCAACTTTAATAAAAAAAAGGCTGTCCTAAAGACAGCCTTTTTTTTATTAACCACATTTTGAATATCCGCAGTGTTTGCATGCTAAGCAGCCTTCTTTGTAGATTAAGCCTCCTTTAGCTCCACATTCGGGGCAGGAAGCTTCTGAAGGTGCTGTTCCGTCTGGTATGTATTTCTTTAATGCTCTTACTACACCATTTTTCCATGTATTGATAGAATCTATTTCGAGGTTAAGGTTTGAGATTAAATCTACAGCAAATTGCAAAGGCATTCCATGACGTAAGATGCCGGAAATTAATTTTGCATAGTTCCAGTATTCTTTATCAAATGATCTTGAAAGTCCTTCAATGGTAACTTTATATCCTTCTTTGTCTTCAAACTGGAAGTCGTAACGGGCTTTTTCGTTTCCTTCTTTATTTCTGATAACAATACCTTTGTTTACCCAAGGCGGGAGATAAAATCCCTCTGCTTTTCCCGTAAATACTTCGTAAGGTTTATTGTCTAATACACCTACTACTGCAATCCATTTATCGTAATCGTTCTGAAAACGAACTACTTCAGCTTCTAGTTTCTTAGGTCTTGTAGGTGCTTTGGTTTCTCTGAATTCGTAATCGTCTTCTTTGGTGTCGGAATGAGCAATCAAAACGCCTGCACGTGAACCTTCGCGGTAGATGGTAATCCCTTTACAGCCTGTTTCCCATGCGGTCCTATAAATATCACTCACCAGTTCTTTGGTAGTGTCTCGGGGGACATTTACAGTAACACTGATAGAATGATCCACCCATTTTTGTACGGCACCTTGCATTTGAACTTTACTTACCCAATCAATATCGTTGGAGGTAGCCTGATAATAAGGTGATTTTTTAATAACTGCTTCCAAATCAGCTTCGTTGTAAAGTTTAACTTCTTCAACATTATAATGATTAACTTTTAGCCATTTTAAAAATTTGGGGTGAAATATATTGTATTCTTCCCATGAATCACCGGTTTCATCCACAAATGAAACGGTAACATTTTTATCGTTCGGATTCACTTTTTTTCTTCTCTTGTAAGAAATCATAAATACAGGTTCTATACCGGAAGTGGTCTGAGTGCATATACTTACGCTACCTGTAGGGGCAATGGTAAGTATAGCTATATTTCTTCTTCCATATTGCACCATGTCTTCATATACCTTAGGAGCTGCTTCTTTTAAACGGAGAATGAAAGGATTATTTTTTTCTCTTTCGGTATCGTACAAAGGAAAGGCACCTCGCTCTTTTGCTAAAATAATAGAAGATCTGTAGGCTTCGAGGGCTAACATTTTATGTACTTCCACTGAAAAATCAGTAGCAGTTTTAGTGCCATATTTGCAACCTAATGCGGCAAGCATATCTCCTTCAGCAGTAATGCCAAAACCGGTTCTTCTGCCTTCCATTGCTTTCATTTTGATATTCAGCCAAAGATTTCTTTCTATTCTTTTAATTTCGTCTTCTTCGGGATCATCAGCAATTTTTTGTAAAATACCTTCAATTTTTTCTAATTCCAGTTCAATTACATCGTCCATCATACGTTGAGCCATGTGCGCATGTTCTACAAATAATTCAGAGTTGAAACTTGCTTCAGGTGTAAATGGATTTTCTACATAACTATATAAATTGATAGCTAACAAACGACAACTGTCATAGGGGCAAAGTGGAATTTCTCCACATGGATTGGTGGAAGTGGTTTTAAAGCCTAAATCTGCATAACAGTCGGGTATGGATTCTTTTAGAATGGTATCCCAGAATAAAATTCCAGGTTCAGCCGATTGCCAGGCATTTTGTATAATCTTGTTCCATAACTGACGTGCATCTATTTCTCTGACTACTGTCGGGTTTTTTGAATCTATAGGATACTGCTGGTGGTACATTTTGTTCTCAACCACTGCCTGCATGAATTCATCGTCAATTTTTACAGATACATTGGCACCTGTTACCTTTCCTTCTTCCAGTTTTGCATCAATAAATCTTTCGGAATCAGGATGTTTGATGGAAATGCTGAGCATTAAAGCACCACGTCTGCCATCTTGTGCAACTTCGCGTGTTGAATTTGAATATCTTTCCATAAAAGGGACAATACCTGTTGAAGTTAAGGCACTGTTTTTTACAGGACTGCCAGATGGACGGATATGTGATAAATCGTGACCAACTCCTCCACGGCGTTTCATTAACTGAACCTGTTCCTGATCAATTTTCATAATACCACCGTAAGAATCCGAATTTCCATCATTGCCTATTACGAAACAGTTTGAAAGCGATGCGATCTGAAAATTATTACCAATTCCAGCCATCGGACTACCTTGTGGAATAATATACTTGAAATTTTTAAGTAAATCATAAATCTCATTTTCCAACATGGGGTTGGGATATTTTTTCTCAATACGGGCAATTTCAGATGCAATCCTGCGATGCATATCGTCAGGTGTTAATTCATAAAGATTCCCGGCACTGTCTTTAAGGGCATATTTATTCATCCATACACTTGCAGCCAATGTATCACCCTGGAAATAAGCAGTAGCCTTTTCCGTTACTTCTTCGTGGGTGTATTTTTGAGGTTCTTTAAGATTGTTGATTTGTTCAGTCATTACTTGTATTTTGGTATTTGGGTCTTTTTCATTGTCAAAAATATTTGGTAGTTTTCTGTTTTCAATTAATCCATTATAATTGAAATCTTGCTCTTGATTGAGCGTGTTGATTTCCAGCGCAGAAAAAAGTGAGTTTTCCATAAAATGAACCAAATAGTTTTTATTTAATATTTTAAAACTGACTATCAGCTTTATAATTGTAAAAATTTAGGAATGTAAATATACAGTCAATATTCTTAATCAGCAAAAAGAGTAATTAACAATCTTATTCATATATGATGTATGTCATTGATATTCTATGCATTTAGTGTGTTAATAAATATTCAAGTACCACATACTTTTTTAAATAAGATGCTCCCATATTAATTTTTTCCCAAAACCGAGTCGGTTATCTGTCATTTTTATAAAGTCAGGCGTAATGCCCCAGAGTGTGGTTTTTGCTAATAATGCAATGGGAAACTTTTTAATATAAGCTATTTTAGCAGATGAAAGTTCTTTTCCTTCCAGTTTTTTTATTTTTCCCGTAAATTGTATCCCTCTGATTTTACCAATAATGCTTGTTTCGAGCGCGATGGCTCCTGCTACACAAGGTTGATTTAATGTATCAACAATGTGTTTTGTTGTGATGTCAGATGTAAATACAAACATATTTTCCTCTGCCATATATACATAAAAACAAGTGCAGGTATACGGTTGATTGTTGCTGGATGTAGCCAATGTGAATATATGATGTTCTTTGATAAAATCAAGGATGGTGTTTTCTATTGTTGTCATGGAAGTTTGTTAATGGGTTTTAGGGTGTTAAGTTATTAAGTTATTGTTTTTTAAGTTGTTAAGTCGGAAGTCCGAAGTCGGAAGTCCGAAGTCGGAAGTCCGAAGTCGGAAGACAGGAGACCGAAGATAAACACTGATCGAAGTCGAAGTGTTCCTCACTCTCTCTCACTGCCTCTCTCTCTCTCCCACGCCCAATTATTTTTTAATCAGCATATTTATCGCAATGATTATCAATGCAACTGCAAAAACTTTTTTCATATTTTCAGGAGATATACTCAATGCAATTTTTGAACCGAAATACCCACCAATTAAAAAAGCAACAGCAATTATAGCCGCATATTTTAAATTCATTTGCCCGGCTTTGTAATAATTCATCACAGCCAATAATCCAACGGGAGGTAACATAATCGCCAGGCTGGTACCTTGTGCCGAATGTTGACTCATCCCTAAAAAATAAATCAAAGCTGGTATCATAATAACACCACCCCCTAATCCTACCATTCCACCAAAAATTCCGGATGCCAGGCCAATTGCCAGTAATATTAAAACAGTTCCAATGTTCATTTCCATTTTGTTTAGTTATTGGTTATTAAGTTATTAAGTTATTGGGTTATTGAGTTGTTAGGTTTGCTGAGCTTTTACTCAGTCCCGAGCTACAATTTCCGCTAAGCGATAGTTTAGTACCGATCTACAATTTCTTACGAAGTATGAGTTAGAAATTGTTATTCGGGAAAGTATGAGTTAGAAATTGTTATTCGGGATTAGTTGTTAAGTAATTGGTTTGATGAGCTTTTGCTCAGTCCCGAGCTATAATTTCTATCTCGTTCTTCGACATCGCTCAGCTCAGTTTATTTTTCTTTTTCTTATTTTCTTTTTACTTTTGGTCACCATTCACTATTCACTATTCACTGTTCACTATTCACTGTTCACTGTTCACTCTTCACTGTTCACTGTTCACTCTTCACTATCTACACTCTTCACTTAGTAAAGCCTAAAAATCTAAACTCAGTGAAAAATAAAAAATTCCCTTTTTTACAACGCCGCTTTCAACGCCCCATGCATAATCTACTCTCATAAAATAACCTAGTAGTCTGGATCTGATGCCAAATCCATAGCCACCCACCAGAGGATCTATTTCTTTTTCGAGCCGTACGGTAAATGGATTTCCATATAGTGTTTTTGTATACAACGAATTGTTTTTATCCCAAGGATTGGTACCTGTCCATGCAGTACCAAAATCCCCAAACCCAATAAGCTGAAAGTTATATAAAAAATCAGAACGCATGGGTTTGTTTGAGAAATATCTGAACACAGGAAACCGTAACTCGCTGTTTATTACTGCAAAACTGTTTCCGTTTCTTATATTTTGGATAAATCCACGCATATTGGTAGCCAGCGTTTGATAGGTGTAATTCTGATCGGTTGCAATATCAATATCACTGTTAAATTTTGGGAATAACCAATTATCAACCCCGCCCATGTAATAGATTAATTTATTTTTACCAAACGATGTGCTGGTGGCAAAACGGTTTGCCCAAATAAATGATTTGTGAATCTTTTGATAATTGCGATAATCGAAACCAACCACAAAAAGGTTTTTATTTGTAATGTTCAGCGATTGATAATATTCTCCCCAAAATTTATAACGTGTTCCATAATATAGGTTGAGCCCAATATATCGTGTGTTGTCAAATACAAACTCCCCTTTTAACCCTGACCAGTTATTTACAATTTCAGGTCTTTCTAACCTTATTTGATCGGTTGATAGAAAAACTTCTTTATCGTTTCGTAAAAAAACAGTTCCTCTTGCGCTCATCACATTGTTGAATGGCCAGCGTAAGATATAATACACTGAATGAGTATATTGATGTGATCTGTATGCAAAGGTTGTGTTATCGATGGATTGACGATGAAAAATAATTTGTTTATCCAGTCTGTGTTTCAGGTTTTCGTAACTTAACAGGTATTCAAAATTATCAAAATTAAATGAAAACCTGAAACCACCTGTTATCCGGTAATCTTCCATTAAATCACTTAACCCAATTTTCATGAGAAAGTTAAAGCCGGGATTGAGATAAATAGGGGATCCCCCACCCGAAAACTGTTGGTAATTTGCATTTAAAAAACTAAAATCAAGTTGTGACGTAATATCATTGGCTGAGTATTCTACCTGGTAATTTCGTTGTGTTTCCTGTACAAATGGATTGTCATTAAGGATTTCTGTACTGTCATTCGGATTGATTTGTCGAAATGCTTGTTTGTTATTTTGTACGCTGACGTCATCACCACTCTGATCTTCTTTTGAATCATCTGAATTATATACATTGCGAAGTTTTTTGCGAACCGGCAAAAGTTTTTCTTCCTCTTTTTTAAGGGTATCCTTTTTTAAACTTTCTTTTTCAATCAGCAGCCGTTTGATAAACTCAGTGTTTTCTAATTTTTTGGCAGTTAGATTTGAAACCGTTAAACGATCCTCAATATACATTTTATAGACCCCGTCAGTATAAATAATTTCTGCTGTTTTCCCGGCTCTCGGGCTTATATCCTGCTCTATAATGCTTTGTTTATAATCTGAAACAGGGAAAGATTTGGTGATGTAACGGTAATGGGTTGCAGTGTCAATATAATTGATAACACTGTCAAAACTGGCAATATACCTGTTATTGATACCATTGGCATCACTTAAATAACTGATATACCCGTTTTCATATTCCATGGGAAACGATTCATTTTCCATGGGTGTTTTGGTGATTCTTTTTAAAACTTTCTTACGACGGGCATAATCGTACAGATAAATATCTTTTTGATCGGTAATGTTGGAATTCAAAGGGAACTCTGTTTTGAGTGTATCATTGGTTCTATTTGAACTAAAGATGATCTCCTTTGAATTATTGATGAATCTTGGATTTGCATCATCAAAAATATCTCTTGTAATTTGTTCAGAAGAATGAGATGCCATGTTGTAAACGAAAATATCTGATTGGCTATTCTGTACTGCTGATAATACAAGCAATTGTCCATTTTGAGAATATGAAAAATCCAGTACTTTCTGGAAATATTGCAATAATATTTTTTCTGACTTTTTCTCTTCCAGGTTATAAAGATAAAGATAAATTAATCCTTTGGTTTCTATGATAATAGCAAGAATTTCACCCGAAGGATGCCAGGCAAGCAAAGGATAGGAATAATCGGTTTTGTCATCCAGTTTGAATCCCGATTTCATGATTTTCTTTCTTTTTTTTGTTTCAGAATTGTAAATCCAAACTTTGTATTGTCCACTCTCGTTGCTTACATAAGCAGTGTGAATACCATCGTTGCTGATTTTAATTCTGTTATATACCCTTGATGCTTTTATTTTTTTAATAATGGGTTCAATTTCAGGCAAATTTCGTTGATACGATGGTGCATATTTTCCCTGATAAAAGGTAATCCATTCATCCACAATTTCCTTATAGGTCACACCTAATACATACAAAAAGCCGGTTTCGATATTTCGGCTGACTCTTGACATATAAATGATGTTGGAAATATTTTGTTCGCCATATTTTTCAGATATAAATCTCCAAAAAGAATGTCCTGCATACACAGCATCAACTCCGGTTAAATTATTAAACTTTTTGTATTTCCCCGATAATATCCCGTCTCTAACTATATTATCCGCTTCTGTATTCCAGTTGGTTGAAATGTGTGCAATTAATCCTTTTGAGTACCAATCGGGTATAGTGAATATGGTTTTGTTTTTTACCTGAGAAGTAAGACTGCTACCGAACATTAATTGATTAAAAATAATTTCGGCAATACCTGCACGGATCTGTTGTTGAAAATCAGCATAATTTCCATTGAAATAAAGAAAAACCTTATTCCCCATAATATGCGTAAGTCCGCCTGTATTGTAACTTTCGTCATTGATATATCCGATATTACTTTGTTTAAAGTCTGACAATTTATTAAAAATGATGAACTGCATTTTATCATCCAGTTCATAATCGAGCTTGGTTTCAATTGCTTTTATATTTTTCAATGTATAGTTAGCTGTATAATTGGCAAATTGTTTGCCTCCCAGATAAAAATACACATCAAATTTTTCGTATCGATAATAAGTCCAGAAAAAATCATCGTATTGTACACGGTTTTTGCCAAAATTCAATTGCATGCCACTGTAGAACTGAGCAAATACGGTATTTATGCTATTGCATAATAAAAGCAAAAGCATTATTCTTAATAAGTTAAATTTCTTTATGTTGCGATATATAATTCCCATTGTGTAAGCCTGTTTTATAAGCTTTTTGAATTTAGGTGCTAAGATAATACATTTAAAAATACTCTGACAAAACATTCTTAATTATAACAAAGTTTTCTTAGTTTTTATTATGAATATTTATAATATTCTGATTTTTATTTCATTATTGTTACATATACCTAACTGAACTGAAGTACTTTGGTTTGTTGTTTAAAATAAAACAGATAGAAAGCTGAAATTATTTAATTATATGGTAATCAAAGTTTAACCTGATATTTAATAGTTTTAATGGGACTATTGTGTTTTTATTTAAAAACGTGGCATAATAATTGTAATTTTACGGTATCAATTCTACACAGAAAACACCGGAAGGAAAACAGTTATTAAAAAATATTAATTTCTTCGGCCATTATTTAACAACAGGCATTTTGGATATAAACCATAAAATAAATTAAAGATGAAAACAAAAAATATTTTTATAATAGGAGTGGTCGTAATTGCTGGTTTTGCAGCTTGTACAAAAGATGACACAATTACACCCGTAGAAACAATAAAACGGACTGATTATGTGGGTTCATGGGCTTGTACAGAAGTACCTGTAGCCAAAAATTTGAATTTTGACTGTATTATCTCATTAGATCCATCTACAGAAAGTAATATTAAAATTTCCAATTTTGCCAGTTTAAATAGTAATGCTTTTGCAATTGTAAACGGGAAAAGTCTTATACTACCTAGGCAGACGATCAATAATAATACAGTTGAAGGTTATGGTACAATGGATAATAATAAAAATTTTATAACCTGGAACTATTATGTTGTGGATAATACGGATAGTACAGTTTATAATACAACTTTTAACAGAAAATAATACAGTTTGAAAGATGAGAATACCCATTTCAATGCTTGATATTGAAATTAAAAAGTTTTAAAAAAAGCACTCAACTAAGAGTGCTTTTTTTTGTAGGATCAATAACTAGTAAATTTCCAAATATATCTCTAAACATTTATCATAAGAATGATTATAACAAAGAGGTTTAATTATTTTTTTATTATTATTTGAATTTTAGATGATCTATTTAAGTTATATATAAATAGCAATGAATAAAAAAGGCTCTCATTGCTGAGAGCCTTTTAATAAATTTATGTTTATATTAGAAAGAATATCCAATAGCAGCGCCAAATACAGGAAGAACACCACTAAAAGACAAACCTGATGCGAATATCATATTTTCATCATATTTATCATCATATGTATAACTCATACTTGTGTAACCTACACCAGCATATAAATCAAGTGTAAAACCACCCCAAATCCATTGGCGGCCACCAACAGCACCACCACCAAAAACTGTGATTTTGTTGTTAAACTCTTCATAACCTGTGAAAGCCATTTTTTCGTTGATCATTGTAAAAGTTACATAAGGTGAAACATACCAACCTTCAATAGCTTCCTCAAAATAATAACGAAATTCAGGATTAATAGAAAAACCACTATAGCTATATTCCATTCCCAATATACCGGTTGAACGGGAATAAAAACCCAATGTAAGCGCTACAGACATATTGTCTCCGATTTTTCTTTCATATTGAGCTCCAAAAGTTCCAAATATCATAGATAATGGATTGGTTTTAATACTATTGCTATAATCACCACCACCACCTCTGCGGCCTCCTTTTTTCTTTCTTCTTTTTTTCAACATATCATTTTCTTCGTCTGCGATAACTATTTTGCTATCTATAGCATTGTCATCTATAAAATTAGCTTTTTTTTCAGTTAAATCAAAAGCTGATTTTTTAAGTTTGTTTCCCTCGAAACTCATTTGCGAAAAGGAAGTGTTTGTCAAAAACATTCCTAAAAAAAGTAATAAATAAATTTTTTTCATCTTTTTGTAATAAATTAATAAATAAATAATTTGGTTAATATATTGAAGTTTTTAAACTAAAATATCAAATTTAAAAAGGGTTAAAAGGTAATTTTCATACCTATATTTAAACCAATACTGCCAAAAGAAATAGATTGTTTTAATGCTTGTGAAGGTTCATCTGAAGTATGAGGTGTAGAAGTAGAAGAATACTCCAGTGATTCATAATAGTTTGTTTGTTTTTGTGCAACAGTGGTAAGCAATGACATCTTATCTACATCATTTATGCTATATTCTTTTATTTCACTCATACTAGGAGAATAGGACATATTAATCATGTTAAATTCGCCAAATATTGAAATATTATCGCTCATTGTAAAAGAACATCCTAAAGTAGCATTAATACCAATCGCTAAACCTCCGCTGAATTCCCTGTTATTAAATGTTTTATTGATGATAGTTGTATCCATTATACCTGGTAACATTATCGTATTTGTAGAAGTATTGGTATTTTCAATATTAAAAGAACCAAAACCTAAAGTCATTCCAAACTTTGCATAGGGATTAATGCCTTCCATCCCGGAAGCTATAATAATGGAGGGGCTAATTCTAACCATTGAAGCTTGTATTGATGTAATTCCTTCTCCTTTTGAAATTTGGGTTGTGGTTGTTTTTTCATTTGTTTGAGTTGATGTTGTTTTGCCTCCCAACAAATAAGAAAGTCCTAATTCAACTCCAAAATTACCGTTGATCATATATCCAACAGATCCATTGATACACAATCCTTTGCCTAACGATAGATTGATCTGATCGTAAGTAACTTTCATGAAAGGAATAGGATTCACCAATGATCCCTCTGTTTCAGTATAGGTACTGTCATTAAAACCTGTCATGTTTTGAGAACCCAATCCAAGTCCATAACCCAATCCAAAAGAAACATATAAACCACCTTCTGAAGAACCACCTCTTCGTCTGCTGCTTCGTCTTCTTTTGGCTGTAAGATCATTGTTTTCATCTCCAATAATTACTTTGGTATCAGTAAATTGTTTACTTAGAAATGTTGCTTTTTTTGATGTTAAATCAAAAGCAGATTTGGAGATATTCCTTTGATTGTAAATCATTTGTGAGAAAGTATCGGTTGTTGCAACCATACCTAAAAAGAGTAATAAATAGATTTTTTTCATAGGGTTTGTTTGTTAATAATCTACTAATTTTAAATTGACTATGCAAAAGTATTTATTTTTTTGTAAAAAAAAATTTTTTTTTTGGAAAATATCCTTTTATCTTATAAAAACCCTTATTTATGGTGAAAAAAACCCTTTATAGCTAATAAATTTAATTTGTTTTTTTTTATTGGGTAATATTGCATTGTAAATCAAAGAAAAATATCATTAATAAATTACATTGGTTGGAAACTGTTAGTTTTAGCAAAAAGTAATTAAAAAACTAAAAAACTTTAATTTAGATGAGGGAAGTACTTAATATTTTTTATAATTTTGAAGATTATAATAATTAATCAGCATTGATGGAAAACTATATAGTTTCAGCACGAAAATACAGACCGAGTACATTTGATACAGTGGTTGGACAAGCCTCTATTACGAACACATTAAAAAATGCCATAAAGAATAATCATCTGGCACAGGCTTTTTTATTTTGTGGACCCAGAGGTGTTGGAAAAACTACTTGTGCCAGGATATTGGCAAAAACAATTAATTGTCAAAACATTAGCGACAAAACTGAAGCCTGTGATGCCTGTGAATCCTGTATCTCTTTCAATAATTCAGCTTCCTTTAATATCTATGAATTAGATGCAGCATCCAACAATTCTGTGGACGACATCCGCAGTCTGGTGGATCAGGTACGCATTCCGCCACAATTTGGCAAATACAAGGTTTATATTATCGATGAAGTTCACATGCTTTCTACTTCCGCTTTTAATGCTTTTTTAAAAACGTTGGAAGAACCTCCTGCTTATGCAAAATTTATACTTGCCACTACCGAAAAACATAAAATTATTCCAACGATTTTGTCACGTTGTCAGATTTTTGATTTTAAAAGGATAAAAATCGAAGACATTGCTCATCATTTAGCGTATGTTGCTGAAAAGGAAAATATTATTGCGGATAAAGATGCGTTGCACATCATTGCCCAAAAAGCAGATGGTGCACTTCGGGATGCATTGTCAATATTCGACCAGTTGGTTAGTTTTGCGGGAAACCACCTCACTTATCAGGCTGTTATCGAAAATCTTAATGTACTCGATTATGACTATTATTTTAGATTAACAGATTTCTTTCTGCAAAATGAAATACCCGATGCTTTGTTGCTATACAATGAAGTAGTTGAAAAAGGGTTTGATGGTCAGCATTTTATCATTGGGTTAGGAGAACATTTGCGTAATTTGCTGGTGTGCAAAGACCTTTCAACCATTAAATTAATGGAAATCGGTGACAACTTAAAAGAACGGTATAAACAACAAGCGATCAAATGTCCGGTTTCCTTTTTATTTAAATCATTAGAGAATATAAACCAATGTGATTTAAACTATAAAATCAGCAATAATAAAAGATTAAGTATCGAAATAATGTTGATGCAATTAAGCTCAATTTTAAATGCATCTACATCCTCAGAAACGATAAAGAAACAAGAAATTAACGCTCCCAAGCAAGAGGCAAAAAAGGTTGAGGAAACTATTCGTCCTGTTATCGCAACTGCTATTCCCGCTGTTACTGTTAATCCCATTGCGAAACCAGATGCAGCTAAAGCTGTTTCTGCTATAAGTCCTTCAGCTTTTGGAGGAATATCGGTTAAAGCAATGATGAATGAAGAAATAAAACCTGAACAAAAAACTACAGATGAGGCAATAGATATGCTTCAAGAATCTGATGTAAACTATGAAATTTCACAGGAAAATTTTGAAAAATTTTGGATGGAATACATGGAATCTATTATGGATTCCTCACCAAGTTTGTATGCAACACTAACAAAAAATAAACCCATAGTAAGGGGACAAATCATTGATATTACAATTGATAACAAAGTACAGGAAACAACGATACAACAAAAAAAAGCAGAAATTCTCGACTTCCTGAGGAAAAAGACCGGCAATTATGCATTACAAATAGAAACAAAGGTTATTGCTTCTGAATTTGTAAGTGATATTGCATATACCGATCATGCTAAATTTAAGAAAATGGCAGAAAAAAATCCTGATGTTGTTAAACTAAAAGATGATTTAAACCTAGAAATAGAATTTTAATTTTTACTCATTAAAAATAAACTCAAATGAAAAATGCATTTTTAAGCCTGTTGTTACTGGTATTTATGTTTTTAGGTGTTTATGGACAAGATTCCAAAACAGATTTGAATAAACCAATACCTGTTGAT
Organism: Bacteroidales bacterium; assembly: GCA_038204725.1. Taxonomy (GTDB): domain Bacteria; phylum Bacteroidota; class Bacteroidia; order Bacteroidales; family JACABE01; genus JACABE01. The sequence goes on from JBBRCQ010000006.1 coordinate 64,254, forward strand.
CCAAAAGTTAGAATTGGAAAGTTAGAAAATGGACTGGTATATTATATCCGTCAAAATAAAAAACCTGAGAAAAGGGTTGAATTGCGTTTAGTTGTTAATGCAGGTTCGCTTTTGGAAACTGATGCACAACAAGGATTGGCGCATTTTACCGAACATATGTGTTTTAACGGAACTTCTCATTTTCCTAAAAATGAACTGGTTAATTTCTTGCAAACGATAGGTGTACGCTTTGGAGCTGATATTAATGCGTATACCAGTTTTGATGAAACCGTTTATATGCTTCAAATACCTACCGACAAAGAAGGTCTGCTCGAAAATGGGTATCAGGTGATAGAAGACTGGGCTCATAATGTAACGATGGACGGCAAGGAAATTGATAAAGAAAGAGGTGTAATTACCGAAGAGTGGAGATTGGGCCTTGGTGCCAATGATAGAATGAGTAAAAAGTTTTTCCCTGTCATCTTTAAAGATTCAAAATATGCCGAAAGAATGCCAATCGGTAAAATTGAGGTTATTAAAAACTTTAAACATGAAACCATTCGAGCATTTTATCACGATTGGTATCGTCCAGATTTGCAAGCTGTTATTGTAGTTGGTGATATTAATTTAGATTCTGCCGAAGCTAAAATAAAACAACATTTTAGTGGAATTAAAAATCCTGAAAATCCTAAAATGAGAACTGTTTTTGATTTACCGGCCAATAAGGATCCGCTAATCGCCATAGAAACGGATAAAGAAGCTACCAACAATATGGTGATGTTATTTTACAAACATCCACATACTGTTAAAAAAAACTTAGCCGATTATAAAAATTATTTAATGGAACAATTGTATACTGAAATGTTAAATGCCAGATTATCAGAAATTTCATTAAAACAAAATGCCCCATTTATTGGTGCATCTACTTCATATGGTCAGTTTTTAGCCCGAAGCGGTGACGCTTATTCTATTTATGCTTCTGCAAAAGAAAATCAAATTGATCAATCACTTGAAATACTTTTGCTTGAAAACGAAAGAGTTAGAAAGTTCGGTTTTCTTGAATCGGAATTTGAACGACAAAAAGAAGAAATTCTGAGTAATATGGAAAAATCTGCCAAAGAAGCAGACAAAACAGAATCAGCTAATTTTTGCTCGGAATATGCAAGTCATTTCCTTTCGGAGGAACCCATACCAGGTGTAAAAAATGAATTGAAATTCACTAAAAAATTATTACCCGAAATTACATTGTCAGAAATCAATGCACTGGCTAAAGAATGGGTGACAGACGATAATATTGCAATAGTAGTAACTGCTCCTGAGAAGGAAGGTATTAAAGTTCCCACCAAAGAACAAATATTGACAATTATTAAAAATTCTAAAACAACACAATTAGAACCTTATGTCGACAATTTTAAAGCTGAGCCTCTTTTGGCTGAGGAACTCACAGGTTCGAAAGTGATTTCGAAAAAAGAAAATAAAGAACTGAGTTATACTGAATTAACCTTGGCCAATGGCATTAAAGTAGTATTGAAACCTACTGATTTTAAAAATGATGAAATTCTTATTTCAGCTTACAGTCCTGGTGGACACTCCTTATATCCTGATAGCGATTTTATATCAGCTAATTTTTCAAGCACTATCGTTGATCAAAGTGGGATTGCTAATTTCGACAATGTTCAGTTAGAAAAAAAACTAAAAGGAAAAGTTGTACAGATCAGCCCGTACATTTCTGACATAAAAGAAGGCTTTTCAGGAAGTTCAACACCCAAAGATTTTGAAACTTTATTGCAATTAACCTATCTGTATTTTAAATCGCCTCGAAAAGACACCGCTGCGTTCAATACATTTACCTCTCAGATGAAAAACCAATTAAAATTTATCAAGGCTAATCCACAGTATGCTTTTTATGACACATTGTACAAATCGTCATATCCCGGAGCTAAGAGATTGATCATTATTCCTACCGAAGAACAGATCAGTCAAATAAAACTTGATAAAGCATTTGGAATTTATCAGGACAGATTTGCAGATGCCAGTGATTTTAAATTTTTTATTGTAGGAAATTTTGATGTAGATTCTATTACGCCAATGATTGAGAAATATATAGGAAGCCTGCCGGTAACCAACCGTAAAGAAACATGGAAAGATGTAAGTCCTCAATTTGCAAAAGGTGTAAATGAAATCAAATTTTATAAAGGTACTGAAAAACAGGCTATGGTTGGATTGTTAATGTCGGGTAGTATCGAATGGAATGTTAAAAACAAATTATCCATGGCTCTTTTACAAGGAATTATGGATATTAAACTGGTTGAAGTTATCCGTGAAAAATTGAGTGGTGTGTATAGCCCTCAAGCCATGTTAAGTATCGAACATTATCCTAAACCTGAGTTTAATGTAATGGTAATGTTTGGTTGTGCACCCAGAAGTGCTGATAAATTGACCAAAGCTGTTTTTGGAATCATGAAAGGCCTGTTGAAAAAAGGACCTAGCCAAATTGATCTTGATAAAGCCAAAGAAGCAATCATCAGAGAACGCGAAACCAATTTAAAGAAAAATAATTATTGGTTGCAAAAATTAGAATCAGCTTCTTTTGATGGTGATGATATCAACAATGTCTTAAATATTGAAGATCAGCTTAAAACAATTACAATTGACGATTTAAAGCAATTGTCGCAAAAATGTTTCACCAAAGACCATTATGTAAGAGTGGTATTACTCCCAGAAACAGGAAAATAATATAAAACTAAAAGTTTGTCCAAAATGTTTAATTTTGGACAAACTTTTTTCTGTAGAATACAAATATCTAATATATCATAAATTAAAAATTAAAAATGAAGAATCGATTAAAAATTATCTGGATTGCTTTTGTGAGCATTTCTGTTCTTTTTATTGCTGTTGAGCAAGTTCAGGCTCAAAAACAATATACTTATGAATCTGTAGCAGGTGATCCCTTGAATGCCAGAATTTATACACTCGAAAATGGTTTGAAAGTGTACATGACTGTTTACAAAGATGCTCCTAGAATACAGACTTACATTGCCGTAAGAGCGGGTAGTAAAAACGATCCACACGAAACTACCGGTCTTGCACATTACTTTGAACACATGATGTTTAAAGGAACTTCAAAATATGGCAGTAAAGACTGGAAAAATGAAGCTCCTCTTATTGCTAAAGTGGATTCTTTATTTGAAATTTACAGAACGTTAACCGATGAAAATCAACGTAAAGATATGTATCATGTAATAGATAGTATTTCCTACATAGCTTCAACATATGCCATTCCAAATGAATACGATAAATTGATGTCAGCTATTGGTGCTGATGGTACCAATGCATTTACTTCGTTAGAAATTACAGCTTATGTTGAAGACATTCCTTCTAACCAAATCGAAAATTGGGCAACTATTCAAGCTGAAAGATTTAACAATCCTGTTTTGCGTTTGTTTCATACAGAACTTGAAACCATATACGAAGAAAAAAATATGACGTTGACCAACGATGCACGTAAGGTTTACACTGCTTTGCTGGAGGGCTTATATGCCAATCATCCATATGGAACACAAACAACAATCGGTACTCAGGAACATATCAAAAATCCTTCGATGAAAAACATCAGAGAATTTTTTGCAAAATATTATGTACCTAATAATATGGCAATTAGTATGTCGGGTGATTTCGATCCTGATAATGCCATCAAAGTGATCGATGCAAAATTTGGTGGTTTGAAGAGATCAGATGTACCTGCATTTACATTTGCAAAAGAACAACCTATCACAAAACCAATCGTAAAAGAAGTATTTGGAACAGATGCCGAAAATATGATGTTCGCTTATCGCTTTGCAGGAGCCGGTTCAAAAGAAGCGGAAATGATTACTATGATTGATATGATTTTAACCAATGGAACTGCAGGTTTAATCGATTTAAACCTGAATCAGAAACAAAAAGCAATGAGTGCCGGTTCTAGTCCTCAGGTTATGAATGATTATTCGGCTTTAATGTTATTTGGTAAACCTAAAGCCGGACAAACATTGGATGAAGTAAAAGATTTGCTTTTATCTCAAATTGAATTGGTGAAAAAAGGTGAATTTCCTGATTGGCTTATGTCGGCTATTATCAATGATTTAAAATTGAGAAAAATAAAAGAATATGAAACCAACGATGCCAGAGCGATGGCAATGGTAAATTCTTTTATCGAGAATACACCATGGAAAGATCAGGTAGAAGCCATTGACAAATTATCTAAAATTACAAAACAAGAAATCGTTGATTTTGCAAAAGCTAATTTGAATGATAATTATGTAATTGTTTACAAACGGAAAGGTAAAGACGAATCCATCACAAAGGTAAAAAAACCTAAAATTACACCCATCAAAATCAATCGTGAAGATCAATCCGATTTTTTGAAAACTATTCAGGAAAACAAACCAGCCGATATTCAACCGGTTTTTGTAGATTTCAAAAAAGATTTAAAGTTTTTGTCGGTTAAAAACAATATTCCTGTTACTTACAAAGAAAATACAGAAAACAAAACCTTTGATATTTTTTATGTTTTCGAAATGGGGAGCAACAACGATAAAAAAATCGGAACCGCTATTAATTATTTAAAATTCTTAGGTACCTCAAAATATACAGATGAGCAATTAAAAGAAGAATTTTATAAATTAGGTTGTTCTTTCAATGTTTCAAATTCAGCAGATCAAGTTTATGTGAGTTTGAGTGGATTGTCTGAAAATATGGAAAAAGCATTACAGCTTTTTGAAAATGTATTGGCAGATTGTCAACCCAATAAAGAAGCATTGGATAATATGGTGACTGATATTCTAAAAAAGAGAACAGATGCAAAAATGAATCAGCAAAGAGTATTCAGTGCAATGGTCCAATTTGGAATCTATGGTCCAAAATCACCTTTTACCAATATATTGTCAGAATCTGAACTAAAAGCGATAACTGCTGAACAAATGACAGCTCAAATCAAGGGATTGCTTTCTTATGAACATCACATTATGTATTATGGTAGCCAGCCTGCAACTGAAGTTGTTAAAATAATAAATGCGTATCATAATGTACCTGCAGTCCTTAAACCTGTACCTGCCAAAGTAAAATTTACTGAACTGGAAACCAAAAAGGATATTGTTTATCATGTTGATTTTGATTCAAAACAATCGACTATGTTAATTTTGAACAAAGGTGGCTTGTACGACAAAAATATGGCTTCTGAAATAAATTTATTCAATGAATATTTTGGTGGAAGTATGAATTCAATTGTTTTTCAGGAATTAAGAGAATCACGTTCATTAGCTTATACTGCAATGTCGATGTATCAGGTTCCTTCCGAAAAAGATAAATCTTATATGGGTATTTCATATATTGCCACTCAAAATGATAAACTGGTAGATGCTTTGAGTGCTTTAACTTTATTGGTTAATAATATGCCTGCTTCTGAAAAATCATTCAATCTGGCTAAAGATGGTATTATTCAAAAAATGAGAACAGACAGAATTACTAAATCTGATATTTTATGGAGATATGAAAGTGCTAAAAAATTAGGGTTGGATTATGACATCCGCAAAGATATTTATATAAAGGTACCTACATTGGCTTTTGTTGATGTTAAAGCTTTTGCCGATAAAAATATTGCCGGTAAAAAACATACTTATTTGGTATTAGGCGATAAAAAAGAAACCAATTTCAAAGTACTTAAAAAATATGGGAAAGTAAAATATCTTAAATTAGAAGATATATTTGGATATTAAATGAGTATTAAAGGATTCATAAATTTCATATAGTAAAAAAGCCAGCATTATTGCTGGCTTTTTTATTTCTCAATTGGACGATTCATAAAAATCATTTAGAGGAAAACTAATTAAAATATATTGCTGATTTTTTTGTAAATTTGCACGCTTAATATTGATAACGTATATTAATTATCAGGCATCATGAGCGATCAAATAAAACACGAGTGTGGTATAGCACTTATCCGTTTATTAAAACCATTAGAATATTATTATTCCAAATATGGCACCACTTTGTATGGTTTAAACAAGTTGTATTTATTGATGGAGAAGCAGCACAACCGTGGTCAGGATGGTGCCGGAATGGCGAATATTAAATTTGACTTGAAACCCGGAAATGAATATATCAATATTGCCCGTTCCAATAAAGAAAGTCCTATTAAAGATATTTTCGGACAGATTTACAATAATATCCAGAAAATAAAAGATAAAAATCCCGATTTGCTCAATGATGTAAATTGGATGAAAGAAAATGTGGATTTCACAGGTGAACTCTTTCTTGGTCACTTACGTTATGGTACTTTTGGAAAGAATAGTCTCGAAAATATTCACCCTTTTGTACGTTCCAACAACTGGATGTCGCGCAACCTTGTAACTGCAGGTAATTTTAACCTTACCAATGTAGATGAACTGTTCAACAAACTGGTACGATTAGGGCAACATCCTTTACAAACCAATGATACAATTACCATATTAGAAAAAATAGGAAAATTTCTGGACGACGAAAATCAGGAATTGTTTTCTAAATATAAAGCTGAAGGACGATCAAACAGTGAAATATCAGATTTGATTGCGCAGAATCTGGATGTTCAGAAAATATTACACCGCGCTTCAAAATATTGGGATGGAGGCTATGTTATTGCCGGATTAATAGGTCAGGGCGATGCTTTTGTGATGCGTGATCCTTCAGGAATAAGACCTGCCTACTATTATCAGGATGATGAAGTGGTTGTGGTTACTTCCGAGCGACCTGTTATTCAAACCGCTTTTAATGTTCCCTTTGAAGCGATTCAGCCCATTCAACCGGGTCATGCTTTGGTTATCAAGCGCAATGGCAAAGTGGAAGAAGTAATGTGCAAAAAACCCACTGTTCAAAAATCATGTTCTTTTGAAAGAATTTATTTTTCGAGAGGAACAGATGCGAAAATCTACAAAGAGCGTAAAAAATTAGGAAGATTAATGACAACCTCATTGTTAAAAGCGGTTGATTATGATATAAAAAATACAGTCTTTTCATTTATCCCAAACACAGCTTCTGTTGCCTTTCAGGGTTTGGTAGAAGGACTGAACGATTTTTGCAGAGATCTCCATAAAGACAGAATCCTGGAGCAAGGTGCTCAGTTAACGCCTGAAAAAATAGACGAAATTCTTGCCATTCGTCCGCGTATTGAATCAATAGCTGTAAAAGATGTAAAATTGCGAACTTTTATCACTCAGGACAAGCAACGCGACGATCTGGTAGCTCATGTATATGATGTTACATATGGTGTCGTAAAAGAAGGAGTAGATAATCTGGTAGTAATGGACGATTCCATTGTTCGCGGTACTACACTCAAACAAAGTATCATCCGCATCCTCGATCGATTAGGTCCCCGTAAAATCGTAATTGCTTCCTCTGCGCCTCAAATCCGTTATCCTGACTGTTATGGTATAGATATGGCTAAGTTGGGCGATTTTATTGCATTTAAAGCAGTAATTGCTTTGCTCAAAGATACCAACCAGACTCATATTATTAACGAGGTATATAAAAAATCGAAGATACAGGAAAACTTTCCCAAAGAAGAAATTGTGAACTATGTTAGAGAAATTTATAAACCATTTACGATTGATCAGATTTCGCAAAAGATAGCCGAATTAGTTACTCCTGAAGGAGCAAATGCAAAAGTCCAGATCGTTTTCCAAACCATTGAAGATTTACACGATGCTTGTCCCGAAGACTTGGGCGATTGGTATTTTACGGGTAAATATCCCACCCCCGGTGGGAATAAGGTGGTTAATAAATCATTTATCAATTATATTGAAGGCAAAGACGAAAGAGCGTATTAAGATTGTTGATATATATACCTTTCATTTGCATTTTTTTACTTTTGTTAATAAATATTAATATTTTTTTATAAAAATTTTTGGAATTACTTCATTTATGTTGTACTTTTATATGCCAATATAAAATTATAAATATGAAAAAATTCTACTTATTTTTAGTCGGATTAATGTTATGTTTTAATTCGCAAAGTCAAATCAATCAAATTATTGATTCTTCTATGTATGGTGGGAAAATTCAATCCTTCGCCAAAAATTCAAGCTGTGTGCTTGTTGCCACCGATGGTGGAATATTTAAAACTACTAATTCAGGTCAAAGTTGGACCAATGCCACTCAGGTTTTTGATCCAACGGCTGTTAGATGCAAAGAAATTGTGTGCATTGGCAATGATTTTTACGCAATGTCAAATAATAGCAATGAACTCAACCTTTTAAAAAGTACAGATAACGGTACTAGCTGGTCGCCAATAGCATTAACATCATGGTGGCCGCAATCCATTGGGAAAATATCAAATACGTTGTACGCTATTGGTGGAGAATCGACAGGTGGATACTTGTATACTTCTACAGATGGTAATACATGGACACAAAAAGCAATGATATGGGATCTTTTCTGGTCTGGCGGAAATTGTAATTTATTAACTTTTAATCAGAATAAATTGTATCTCGCATTTAATGGAATGTTGTTATTTACTACAAACGGCAATACATTAGATACAGTTGCAACCACAGGACTTATGTCTTCCGGGTTTAACAATGATAATAGTTTTGGAGGAGATGCTTCCGGAAGTATTTATTATAACGAAAATTCCACTTTGTTTAAATACAATTTTACTTCTAAAACATGGAGCGATATTTCCACAGGAAAAATAGCAGCTGGATTTGATATTATGGATTTCTCAGTTACTGAAAATGCAATTTTTATTATTGCCATGAATGCTACTGCAGGGATGAGATTGTATAAATCAACCAATCAGGGCTCTACTTTTTCGGAACTTACATCTACTGGCATGTCAATCCCAATGATAGGAAACATTATTGAGGTTTCTGCAAATAATTTTATTGGGAATTGGCTGGATGATAGAATTTTGATTACTTCAAACGGAGGAAATAACTGGTCGAGTCCTGTAAACCAATATGTAGCTACTTATGCCGGAAATCTTACACTTTCTGGAAATTCTCTGTTATTTTCAAGAGAGATAAAAGGAGTTGTTTCTTCAGTTAATCAGGGTATGAATTGGAATAATAGCAATACCGGTTTACCTGGTTTTGGTGGAATAGCATGGTTTGTTAATGATGTTATTCAGGTGAAAGATATGCTTTTTTCATTTATTCAATCGGATCCTTTTACAAATACAATTGAATTGTACAAATCTGCCAACAATGGGAGTTCCTGGAATGCATCACTTATTCCTTCACCCTATAATTCAGGTGAAGATTATTCTTTTGCAGGTAAATGTGATTCAGCATTATTTGTCACCTATTTTGACATAAATACATCTGATTATGCTTTAATTGTTTCATTTAATAATGGAAGTAGCTGGGCCAAACCAAATAGTCAGAACACCATGGATCCTGTTTATTTAAAAGGACCCAAAAATTGCTTATTTGCATTTTATGCGCAGAATAACAACTGGGAAGATTTTACCAATGTTTCTAAAACAACTAATTTTGGAGGCAATTTTACCGATATCAATACAGGTAATTTATTCAACAGTAGTTTTGTAATTAAAAGACTATACAATAGTAGGGGAGACAAAGGCGGAGTAATGATGGATTATGATGCAGCAAACAATAAAGCAATTTTTGCCGTAAGAGACAGAACGATGGGATCTGGTGTTGATAAACTATATGTATACAATATTTCAACACAAGTTTGGTCTGAAATAAACACAACCGGCCTCCCTCTCAATTATATTGCTAACAGTATTAAATATATTGGGAACAATGCATGGTTACTCGCTACAAATACAGGCGTTTATAAAAGTACGAATGCAGGTGCTGATTGGGTAATTGCCCATAATACAAACAACTGGCAAAACGGAATCGTCATCAATAGTATTCAGATAATCGGGAATAAAGCATTTTTCGGAACCATTGCAAACGGGATTTGGATGCTTGATCTCAATGTTGGAATTTTAGAAAATGTAAAGGATCATGATTTATATATTTATCCAAATCCTGCTAATGAAATGGTAAACATTATTATTCCTGATTTTAACGGCAAACCCGCAACTGTTTCGGTGTATAGTTTTGATGGAAAGGAGATTATTAAAAAGAATACGACTGACCAACAAACTAAACTGGATATGGGAAATTTACCTTCCGGAACGTATATGCTTGTTGTTTCGTCTAACAATATTATTTATAAAAAGAAAATCATCCGTGAATAAATTTTTATAAATTTTAATCACTTTTAAAAACGTTCAGTCAAAATTCATGATTGAACGTTTTTTTATTTTTGACTGTATATTTTAGGAAACAATTTCTAAATAATTTCAATCAACAAAATGAACTCCTTCAATAAAAATTACTACTTTTGTCAGCTAATTTATAAAAATATAATGGAAGGCTGTCATTTTGGCAGGCTTTTATGTATGGCAGTGTTTTTGATAAGGCAAGGTTTCAATAATACTGAATTTAATGTTTAAAATATTTAAAGATATGTCCGATAAAGAAAAGAAACATACAGAACAGGAAGTTTCGGAAGAGCATACAGCAGAGCAAGTTGCTGAAAAAGAGGAGATGAAAGAAAAGCCCAAAGCAGAGCACAAGAAAAGTGAAAAAGAGAAATACGAAGAAACCATCAACGAGCTAGGGATAAAATTGGCTGAAACCAATGAAAAATACCTTCGGTTGTATTCTGAATTCGACAATTACAGAAAACGCACTGCTAAAGAACGTATCGAACTCAGTAAAAATGCCTCTGAGGAAATGATTGTAAACTTATTGCCTGTTCTTGATGATTTTGAGAGAGCATTGAAAGCAATCGAACCTAACGAAGCCAACAATGCAATACGCGAAGGATTAGAATTAATTTATAGCAAACTGCAAAATACATTAGCTCAAAAAGGCTTAAAAGCAATGGAAAGTTCAGGCAACACCTTTGATGCAGAACTCCATGAAGCGATTGCTCAAATACCTGCTGAAAACCCAAAGAACAAAGGTAAAGTAATTGAAGAAGTTCAAAAAGGATACTATTTATACGATAAAGTAATACGCTATGCTAAAGTAGTGGTTGCTAATTAAAAGCATTTAATTGAAAATATATCAATGTCAAAAAGAGATTATTACGAAGTATTAGGCGTTTCAAAAAATGCTACGGAAGCTGAATTAAAAAAAGCTTATCGCCAGAAAGCTATACAATATCATCCTGACAAAAATCCTGGTGATAAAAAGTCTGAAGAAAATTTTAAAGAAGCTGCCGAAGCCTATGAAGTGCTGAGTCACAAAGAAAAACGCTCCCGCTACGACCAATATGGTCATGCAGGTGTGGGTAATAATGCCGGTTATGGCGGTGGCGGAATGAATATGGATGATATTTTCAGCCATTTTGGTGATATTTTTGAAGGTGCATTTGGTGGTGGCGGTTTTGGCGGTGGAGGCCGTTCCCGTGGTCGTAGAGTTAACAGAGGTTCCAACCTGAGAGTAAAAGTAAAATTAACGCTGGAAGAAATTGCCAAAGGCGTCGAAAAGAAAATAAAAGTCAATAAATACATTGATTGTAAACCGTGTAAAGGAAGCGGAGCCAAAGATGGTTCTGGTTACACTACTTGTTCTACATGTCGTGGAAGTGGACAGGTTACCCGTATCACCAATACCATTCTGGGTCAGATGCAAACTTCGTCAACTTGCCCAAGTTGCGGTGGTGAAGGTCAGATTGTCACGCATAAATGCCCTGAATGTGCCGGAAATGGTATCGTACAAGGCGAAGAAGTAATCACATTAAACATTCCTGCCGGTGTTCAGGATGGAATGCAATTATCAGTCAGCGGGAGAGGAAATGCAGCTGCAAGAGGCGGTGTAAACGGCGATTTAATAGTGTTGGTCGAAGAAATTGAACATCCTCAACTCAAACGTGACGGAAATAATTTGCTATACGATCATTATATCAGTTTTCCCGATGTTGCATTGGGTACAAGTGTTGAAATTCCTACCATTGACGGGAAAGTAAAAATTAAAGTAGATGCAGGGACTCAGGCCGGTAAAGTCCTGCGTTTGAAAGGAAAAGGATTGCCGGATATCAATGCTTATGGAAGAGGTGATTTATTGATCAACATCAATGTATGGACACCCAAGCACTTAAGTAAAGAAGAAAAAGCAATGATAGAGAAATTAGCTGCATCTGAAAACTTTAAACCAGATCCGGATGTTAAAGACAAAGGCTTTTTTGAAAGAATGCGCGAATATTTTCAGTAAAGACTTCCTTAATATGATTTGCAGCAATTTGCAATTGCTTACTAAAAAAATGTTCATCATTAACAAGACGAATTATAGGTTAATGGCTTGAAATAAGATGAATTATGATTGACAAGGTAATGATATAAACTTTACAAACTGTTCTTATGAATCTTTTTTCAGCACATCATATAACCAAAAACTATGCAGCGCACACTGCATTAAAAAATGTAAGTATTGATGTTCCGGAACAATGTATATTCGGACTTTTAGGACCGAATGGTGCCGGAAAAACTTCATTAATCCGTATTATCAATCAAATTACAGCACCTGACGAAGGTGAATTGTATTTTGCAGGTGTAAAATTACAACCCGAACATATTGCCCTTATTGGATATTTGCCGGAAGAACGTGGCTTGTACAAAAAAATGAAAGTTGGAGAACAAGCATTGTATCTTGCTCAGCTAAAAGGCGTTTCTAAAGCAGATGCTTTAAAAAAATTAAAATACTGGTTCGAAAAATTTGACATTCTCGATTGGTGGAACAAAAAAGTTGAAGAACTCTCGAAAGGAATGCAGCAAAAAGTGCAATTTATAGTTACTATTCTGCACGATCCTAAGTTACTTATATTCGATGAACCTTTCAGCGGGTTTGATCCCATAAACGTAAATCTGCTGAAAGAAGAAATTCTCAATCTGAGAAATAACGGGGCCACCATTATATTTTCAACCCATAATATGTCATCAGTTGAAGAATTGTGCGATCACATTGCCCTCCTCCATAAATCGGAAAAGATTTTGGATGGCAAAGTACATGACATTAAAAATACATACAAAGCCAATATTTTCGAAATCGGATACATTGGACCTGCTAATAGCATAAAAGAACTGATTCCCGTGGCTTTTGAGCTCCTGAATGATGTACAACAAAACGGCATCTCAAAAGCTCAGATAAAAATACCATCGTCCGCTACTCCCAACGAATTGATACAAAAACTACTTCCTCATTTAGAAATGCATTCATTCAATGAAATTCTACCAACGATGAACGATATTTTTATTCAAAAAGTGAACGAACAAAAACGATAGCCTCTAAATTCTACAAAATGAAGAAAATACGTCTTATAATTCAACGTGAGTATTTAAGCAGGGTTAAGAAAAAATCTTTTATCATTATGACCATATTAGGACCGGTTTTAATGGCTTCTATATGGATAGTGCCTTTTTTTCTGGCCACCATGAGCGATGAAAAGAAAGTGGTTGATGTTGTGGATGAAACCGGTATTTTTATAGATAAATTCGTATCGACAGATAAAGTTTTCTTCGCTTATGATACTGATCTGGAAAAAGCAAAAGAAGATCTTAAGCAAGAAAAGTTTTCTGCAGTTTTATATATTCACAAACCTTCGTATTCTATCCCGGATCAGGCTATGTTGATGTATTCCGACAAATCTCCGGGCATTGTAACCCAAAGTTATATTTCCAATGCCATGCAAACGATTCTTAAGAACAATCTTTTAATCAGTGCACATAATATTTCTAAAGAAGATTTTGATCTGATCAACCGTACCAATATAAAACTGAATACAGAGGATATCAGAACCGGAGAGAAAAGCTATACCGAAATTAAGACAGGTTTGGGTATATTCTCAGGCATATTGATTTACTTCTTCATTTTTATGTTTGGTGCTCAGGTAATGCGGGGTGTGATCGAGGAAAAAACAAGTCGTATCGTTGAAGTTATTGTTTCATCGGTAAAGCCGTTTCAGTTGATGATGGGAAAAATAGTGGGTGTTGCATTGGTTGGATTAACCCAGTTTGCATTATGGATTTTACTCACTTTATCCATCATTACGACACTGCAATTCAGTATGCCGGAAGTTTTTAAATCACCTGATACAGAGCAAGCCTTTGAAAGCGGACAAAAAATTCCTACCGCCGATCAGATGCAATTGCAAAATATGCAGAATCAGGAAGTTAAAGAAATGATTTCGGGTTTGTTCTCTGTCAATTATGGAGTGATGATCAGTATGTTTATATTTTATTTCCTTGCTGGCTACTTATTGTATGCAAGCATGTTTGCATCTATTGGTGCTGCTGTTGACAGTGAAGCCGATACACAGCAATTCATGATGCCGGTTACAATTCCTTTGTTGTTTGCCATTATTATGTCTAATTTTGTAATCAATAATCCGGATGGACCTGTAGCTTTCTGGTTGTCTATTATCCCTTTTACTTCGCCCATTATTATGATGGTGCGAATACCTTTTGGTGTTCCTGACTGGCAACTGGCATTATCAATGGGTTTGTTGATAATTGGATTTATTGTAAGCACCTGGTTGGCTGGGAAAATATATCGCATCGGTATTTTGATGTATGGTAAAAAAGCAAGTTACGGTGAATTGTTGAAATGGCTTCGTTATTAATTAATTACGAATTAAAAATTACGAATTACGAATCAATGTTATTGACTTAAGCCTGAAAGGCTTTAATATGAATAACCTCCGGTGCAACCGGAGGGAAAAAGAAGCAAACGACTGAACCTTGAAGGGGTTCAATCTTAATGCCAGTGAGATTGGTAAAATTCAAATTTCAACAAAGCAATCGTAATTCGTAATTCGTAATTCGTAATTAGAATCGAATTTGTTAGATGAAGGGTCTTTTTTAAAACAGAAACAGTATTAAACTTAAAGAATACCCGGTATTTTGATGTATGGTAAAAAAGCAAGTTACGGCGAATTGTTGAAATGGCTTCGTTATTAATTAATTACGAATTACGAAAAAAGAGGAATAATTTTTTTAAGTAGAAATGAATTAAATATATGCTATGAAAAACAATATTATCCAAGATAAAAGCTTTGCTTTTGCCATAAGAATCGTAAATGCTTACAAATTTTTAAAATTTGATCAACAGGAATATGTTTTGTCTAAACAAATGCTTAGGAGTGGAACTTCAATCGGAGCAAATGTAGAAGAAGCTATTGGAGCTCAATCAAAAGCAGATTTTATTTCAAAACTTTCAATAGCTTATAAAGAAGCCAGAGAGACGTTATATTGGATCAAACTTTTGGCTGCAACAGAATATTTAAGCAAAGAAATGTCAGATAGCTTATTAAATGATGCAGATGAGATTTGTAAGATTATTGGTAAAATTCAAATTTCAACAAAGCAATCGTAATTCGTAATTCGTAATTCGTAATTAGAATCGAATTTGTTAGATGAAGGGTCTTTTTTAAAACAGAAACAGTATTAAACTTACATTATGTCCAGAATATTAATAATTGACGACGAAAAAAGCATCCGTAACACCCTGCGCGAAATACTTGAATACGAAAAGTACAGCGTTGACGATGCCTGCGATGGATTAGCGGCCTTGGAATTAGCTAAAACGAACAAATACGATATTATCCTTTGCGATATCAAAATGCCTCAAATGGATGGGATTGAAGTGCTTGAAAAGTTACTTCCACTTACCGATGCACCAGTTGTCATGATTTCCGGACATGGCAATATAGAAACAGCTGTAGAAGCCATAAAAAAAGGAGCTTATGATTATATCAGCAAACCGCTCGATTTGAACAGATTACTGATCACCATCCGCAATGGGCTGGAAAAATCAAACCTGGTGGCCGAAACCAAAATTTTGAAACGAAAGGTGTCAAAAACGTATGAAATGATTGGTGAATCTGATACCATCAATGAAGTGAAGACCATTATAGAAAGGGTTGCACCTACAGATGCCCGTGTATTGATTACAGGTAATAATGGAACAGGAAAAGAATTGGTTGCCCGCTGGTTGCACGAAAAAAGCAATCGTGCCAATGCTCCGTTTATAGAAGTCAATTGTGCGGCCATTCCTTCAGAATTAATCGAAAGCCAGTTGTTCGGACACGAAAAAGGGAGTTTTACCTCTGCCATTAAACAACGCAAAGGCGATTTTGAACAAGCCGACGGTGGGACGCTGTTTCTGGATGAAATCGGAGATATGAGTCTGTCTGCTCAAGCAAAGGTGTTACGTGCGTTACAGGAACACAAAATCACGCGTATCGGTGGAGAAAAGGAAATTACAGTGGACGTTAGGGTAATTGCCGCTACCAATAAAAACCTGAAAGAAGAAATAGAAAAAAAGGCTTTCCGTGAAGACTTATACCATCGCTTAAGCGTCATCCTTATTGAAGTGCCTCCTTTAAATAGCCGGATTGAAGATATTCCGCTACTTGCAGAATTTTTTATTGCTGAATTCTGCCAACAGCAAGGAAAACCACTGATGCAGTTTGAAGTTGGAGCTATTGAAGAGCTGCAAAAGATAGAATGGACAGGCAACATCCGCGAACTGCGCAATGTAGTGGAACGATTGAACATTCTTTGCGACAATATAATTACAGCTGAAGATGTGAAGAAATATGCACATCCTTTGAAACGGAGTAATCAGTAGTAGTGAAATATGAATTTATTCCCAATTTACATTTCTTTACTCTTTTATTAGAATATTATAATCTAACCAAAAGGCTTTATTATTCATCATTTTCTGATCATAAATATTGGTTGAATTTTCCATTTTGGGGAACTTTTTAATCATATTTTCTCCGTTATCAATTTCCCCCAATGGATTTATATTCCATAAAAAATTTGGATACGATTTCAGGTTTATTCTCATTGTAATAAAAAACCCTTCACCAAATTCATACTTTATATAAGACAATATCATTTTGTTTTCAAAATCAGGTTTGTAAATAATCATAATATCTGAATTCAGATATTTATAATAATCTTTGCTTTTCTTATTTATCGGGATTGGTTTGTCTTCATTTTTCTTTAGGATATGGATTTTAAATATTTTATGATCAGAACTACTCATAGTTACTTCCCCATAAACTACATCTTCATTGGCGTTTTTTGGGGTAATACTTATTTCAATAATATTTGTATTTAAAGTACTGTCATAAAATGTACTCTTTACCTTATAATTATAAGCAGTTGGTGATGAAAAATAGTTACATTTATATCTGTAATAATTTTCTTGTAAAGTCCATTTTAAGTAATTCCCTTCACGAGAAGGTATTTTAATTAAACTATCCTTATTTTTATTAATCCCCAGAATATAAATATTTTCAAGGATATTATCCAATATATTAGCGTGTAATTTATCATAACCGGGATCTTCAATAATAATGGCACTGTATACGCTTCGGGTGTGCCATTGCTGAATTTTATCATAATTCTTAATTTGTTCATAATAGGTCCCTTTATAATAGCGTTTACCTGTTTGACAATTTTCTTTTATTTTTTTAAAAGCATCTAATAACAATTCATAAGGGGTAATTCCTTTAGTTGTAATTTCAATTGGATTTAAAATATAAACTACCGGCATTAATAATATTTCGTTAATACCGGTAGTATACAAATCTTTTAATAATATAGCTTTACTAATATAACCAATACAAGAAATCCAGATTGTGTCTTTTGGATTATAATTTTTAATAGAAAGATAAAATTTCCCTTCTATATCGCTGATGGTGCCAGAATATTTGTTCAAATATATATTTGCATAAGGAATTGATGATTGAATTTTACTATCAATCAATCTTCCTTCTATTATGCTTCCTTTTGCAAAAAATGACAATAGCAGCAATTGTAAAATAAAAATTAAATTTTTCATTAAAATTTAAATAAATTTAATTATTCCACATGAGTATGGTCAACAACATATCTCCTTGATTGATTATCACAAGCTACATGTGCACAACGGAAAATGCCTTTACTGCATCGATGAAATAATCCATATACCCAACCTTTTGTATCAGCCCAAGTTTCTCCAACAGCAGTTCCATCATAAACAATTCCTTTTAATGAATTTGAAAATATAACATGCCAAGGATTTTTCGTATTTAATCTAGCATCATTCCATAGATTCCAACTATACCTGGCAACTGAAAATGCTCCCCAAATACCGATTTTATCCTCATCTGAAATTCTATTATCTTTACTAAAAACAAGTTCAATTTCAGTTATATTTGAATTAAATAAATCATTATATTTTATATTTGAAGAAATGATTGTATCTAATTTTTGTAAATAGTATAACTGAATTTCACTTATTTCATTATTTTTAAATAATTCAATTGCTAAATTTGAAAGATTTTGTTTATCATCAATATTATCAAACATTGAATTAAAATAAGATAAATAATATCCAGTATTATTATACCCTATTGAATCCATATAAGAAAGCATAAAATTACCCATTACTTCTTCCTCAACATTAGGAAAATTTGGCATTTCGGCAACAGCAATTAATACTTGATTATGTATTATCCCAACTCTATCGTAAGGATTAATTACACTACTTCTAAAATTCACATGTTTGTGTTTGTGTTTTGCAAAACTGCAAAATCTTCTTGATTAGATTTCTTACAACCAAATAATAGTGTACAACAAATTAATGTAATTAAAAATTTTTTCATCGTTTAAATTTTTAATTAGTTAATAAATTTATAAATTATGTTGCAAAAGTAAAAAAAATCCTACAAATCAAAGTATTTCTTTAAAAACAAAAAGCTTATTATACCCAAAAGAGAAAACACTTCTTTTTATGAACAGCATTTTGTTATATACTTATCTTTAAATGATCCCTTCTTTGCAGCCATTTTCTTACCTTTGCGCAAGTGAACAGATAACAGTGATTTGAACAAAGTAAGCAGCGAAATGGTTTCCGGTTTGGGCTTCTGACTTCCGGCTTCCGCCTTAATACACAATAACAACCCCCAATGAATAAACAAAAAATTATCACCCGTACCATTTTATTGGTTTCGTTTGTGAGTTTTTTCAATGACATTGCCAGCGAAATGCTTTACCCGATCATGCCGGTTTATTTGCGTTCTATTGGTTTTTCGGTTTTGCTGATAGGTGTATTGGAGGGTTTTGCCGAAGCTACGGCCGGTTTTAGCAAAGGCTATTTTGGAAATCTGTCCGACAAAACAGGCAGACGTTTACCTTTTGTGCAATTTGGCTATATGCTCAGTGCCATTTCCAAACCTATGATGGCTGTTTTTACATTTCCGCTCTGGATATTTATTGCCCGCACTACTGACCGGTTGGGCAAAGGTGTGCGCACCAGCGCGAGAGATGCTATGTTGAGCGACGAAACTACTGCTGAACACAAAGGGAAAGTATTCGGATTTCACCGTGCTTTTGATACATTGGGCGCGTCTATGGGTCCGTTTCTTGCTTTGATTTTTCTTTATTTT
Source organism: Bacteroidales bacterium (assembly GCA_038204725.1). Lineage (GTDB taxonomy): Bacteria > Bacteroidota > Bacteroidia > Bacteroidales > JACABE01 > JACABE01. The sequence continues at coordinate 83,709 of JBBRCQ010000006.1, forward strand.
TATCCCGAGCAATATAAACTATTGTTTATTATAGCATTCCTACCTGGATTGTGTTCCATCATTCTCACTTTTTTTATCAAAGAGAAGAAAAAAGAAAAAACGCAGACCATTGCTAAGGTTAAGGTGAGCTTTTTTAGTTACTTATCTTACTGGAAAAAGTCAAACAAAGTATATAAGTTATTGGTAATAGGTTTGCTGGCTTTTACGTTATTCAACAGTTCAGATGCTTTTTTACTATTGGCGCTCAAAGGATATGGTATGAGCGATACGCAGATGATAGGGTTTTATATTTTCTATAACCTTGTATTTGCATTATTTGCCTTGCCAATTGGTATTCTGGCCGATAAAATCGGACTACGCAAGACGATCATTATCGGATTTACAATGTTTGCTTTCGTTTATCTAGGAATGGGATTCGCTATGGAATGGTGGCAATTTGGAGTCCTCTTTTTTCTCTATGGTTTGTATGCTGCCTCTACCGAAGGTGTTTCAAAAGCATTGATTAGTAATATTTCCGCTAAAGAAGAAACGGCAACTGCCATTGGATTTTATACAAGTTTTGCGAGTATATTTACCTTGCTGGCAAGCAGCATTGGAGGGTTGTTGTTTTTTTACAGCTCAAAACTAATGTTTATCTTTTCAGGCACCGGAGTTGTGTTGGTGGTAATGTACTTTGCAGTGCTGAAGTTGAAGAAGAATTGATTAATAGATAATTAACAGACCACCTGAATACCTGATTAAGTTATAAAAAATGATTAAAAAAATATTTTACAATTTTATATGTATATTGCTGTTGGGCTCCGCATCGATGGCTCAAACGCAATATCCCGTTAACTATTTTAGTGCACCGCTGGATATTCCGATGTATCTGGCCGGTACCTTTGGCGAATTAAGAAGCAATCATTTTCATTCGGGTGTTGACATCCGAACGCAGGAAAAAGAAGGTTTTAAGGTTTATGCCACTGCCAATGGCTATGTTTCACGTATTAAAGTTTCTGCCTGGGGCTTTGGCAATGCTTTGTATATTACCCATCCCAATGGATATGTTACGGTGTATGGTCATCTTAAAAATTTTAATCCAATTATCACCGCTTATTTGAGAAAAATACAATATGAAAAGGAAAATTTCGAACAGGATTTTCCACTTCCTAAAAATAAAATCAGCATTAAAAAAGGGGATGTCATTGCCATTACAGGAAACAGTGGTGGTTCAGAAGGTCCGCATCTGCATTACGAAATCAGAAATCGTAAAACCGAAAAACCTATCAATCCTTTACTCTTCGGACTTAAGGTGGAAGATAGTTTACTCCCAGTTATTCAATCCATTAAAATATTTACAGAAAACAACCTGAAGGACAAAGTGTTGGATGTTAAGAAAAAAGACCATTTATTTTTATTAAAATCAAATGATACATTGAATGTTCCGGATAAGTTTATGTTAGGAATTTCTACCTATGATGTAATCAATAATACCAGCTCAAAGAAAGGAATTTACCAGTTGGAATTATTTTTGGATACTCTTCTTTTTTACAAACATACCCTTGAAACCTTTTCGTTCAACGAATCCCGTTATATTAATTGTTTGATCAATTATCCAACCTTTATAAAAACCGGAGTAAAATATCAGCAAACAGGCATATTGCCGGGCAATAAATTAAGTATATATAATAAAGTTATCAATAAGGGCTGGATAGAACTGAACGACACCCTGGTGCATAAACTCAGTTATGATGTATTGGATGTAAATGGCAACTGTAGCGGATTGGTTTTTTATGTTAAAAAAGACAATACAATACCCAAAATACTTCCTTCTCCTATGCCAATGAATGACAGTAATTTATTGATTTCTTATCAAAAAGCGGATTCATTTTATACCGATGAAGTGAAAGTTTATTTTCCTGCGGATGCTTTGTATGAAGATATTCTGATGAAATACCAATCAACAAAAGCTCCGTCTGAATATTTTTCAAAATACCACGAAATTCATGATATTTACACCCCTTTGCACAAGCATATTTCACTTTCCATCAAATCGGATGCTGTTGTGGATAGTTTACAAGGTAAACTTCTGATTGTCCGCATAAAAGAAAACAATAATCAGGTAGCAGAAGGAGGGAAATATGAAAATGGATTTATTAAAACAAATATCAATATTTTTGGTAAATTTGCAGTTGTAATGGATACAGTACCTCCGGTAATTAAACCATTGAATTTCAAAGATAAAAAGAACATTAGTAAGCTAAAAATACTGGAAATAAAAATCACAGATCATCTGTCGGGCGTTTCTAAATACAAAGCAACACTCAACGGTAAATGGATTTTATTGGAATTGGACGGCAAAAACAATTTATTTACATACACATTGGACGAAAGAATGCAACCTGGAATTAATCAATTGAAAATAGTTGCAGAAGATAGTCGACAGAATGTAAGTGAATTGAATGTAGAATTGGAAAAGTAGATGTAAAAGTATTCCAATTACTCAAGGCATTAAATTAAAAAAGCAATCATAATACAAAACAAAAATACAAGATAACCATATGCACCCAACCATTCTTATACTTGATTTCGGATCCCAATATACACAGTTGATTGCCCGTAGGGTTAGGGAATTAAACGTGTATTGCGAAATCCATCCCTTCAATAAAATTCCTGAAATCACCAATAATATAAAAGGTGTTATTTTATCGGGTAGTCCTTTTTCGGTTCGTGATACAAACGCACCATTTCCCGATTTAACAGCCATAAAGGGTAAATTACCATTATTGGCTGTGTGTTATGGAGCACAGTTATTGTCGCAAACCAATGGTGGTGAAGTTTCCCCTTCAACCATCCGCGAATATGGTAGGGCAAATCTTTCTTATATTAAACACGAAGATGAACTAATGAAAGGCATGAGCGATGGTTCACAGGTATGGATGTCGCATGGTGATACCATTTTAAGTGTACCTGAGAATTTTGAAACCATTGCCAGCACTTCCAATGTTAAGTTTGGTGGGTTCAAAATTCATAATGAATCAACTTACGGTATTCAGTTTCATCCAGAAGTGTATCATACAACCGAAGGTATGATATTGCTGAAGAATTTTGTAGTGGATATTTGTAAATGTCAACAATCATGGACTCCCGATTCATTTGTGGATGCAACCATCAGCGAATTAAAGGAAAAATTGGGTAACGATAAAGTAGTGCTTGGATTATCGGGTGGAGTAGATTCATCTGTTGCCGCTATACTTCTTCACAAAGCGATTGGCAAAAACCTGCATTGTATTTTTGTTGACAATGGTTTGCTTCGCAAAAACGAATTTGAAAACGTTATCAATTCTTACCTCGACATGGGTTTAAATGTTAAGGGAGTGGATGCCAAACAATTGTTTTATGATGCTTTAAAAGGAATCAGCGAACCCGAAGCCAAACGCAAAGCCATCGGTAAAACCTTTATTGAAGTTTTTGATGCTGAAGCACATAAAATTGAAGACGTAAAATGGTTGGCTCAGGGTACAATTTATCCGGATGTCATTGAATCTGTTTCGGTAAACGGCGGCCCTTCAGCTACCATCAAATCGCATCACAATGTAGGTGGTTTGCCCGATTATATGAAGCTCAAAATAGTGGAACCCTTAAATACATTGTTCAAAGATGAAGTGAGAAGAGTAGGTCGTTCGATGGGTTTAAAAGATGAATTACTCATGCGTCATCCATTTCCGGGTCCTGGTTTGGGAATTCGTATATTAAGCGAGATTACACCTGAAAAAGTAAGAATTTTACAGGAAGTAGATTATATTTTCATTGAAGAACTTAAAAACCATGATTTATATACCAAAGTATGGCAGGCTGGCGCAATGTTGCTGCCTGTTCAGTCGGTAGGAGTGATGGGTGACGAAAGAACCTACGAATTTGTAGTTGCTTTGCGTGCTGTAAGTTCAACCGATGGCATGACGGCCGATTGGTCTCATTTACCGTATGAGTTTTTAGCAAAGGTTTCCAACGAAATTATCAACAGAGTGAAAGGCGTAAACAGAGTTGTTTATGATATCAGTTCCAAGCCACCTGCTACCATTGAGTGGGAGTAGAGGGAGAAATGCCTTGAGTACTTGGAGTTAAAAAAAAGAGTATTTGAAGTGTCTTAAGTGTTTAATGTTCTTTAAAATGCCTTAGTGTCTTTGTGGCAATAAAACTAAATTTATGAAAAAGCAATTTTTAAGTTTATTATTTTTCCTTTTTTTTGCCGTGATGGCTTTTGCTCAGGAAGAGATCATTCTGATGAAGTCAGAGAAAATGGATACAATCAATGGGAAAATATTCTATCTTCATACGGTTGAAAAAGGACATACCTTGTATTCAATTGCAAAAATCTATCAGGTTGATATCAAAATATTAGAAGCTGATACCAATAATTTACATTTAAAAATCGGGCAAATTATTCAAATTCCCTTTAAGGATGAACTAAAGGAAAATAAAAGTAAAATTCAGCTTAAACCTGACACACTTTTTAAAATACATATTGTTGTTAGTAAAGAAACTATGTATGGCATCTCCCGCAAGTATAATGTTGATGAAGTACTTATTTTAAAAGCCAACCCTGAGCTGAAAGAGGGTTTAAAAGTGGGGCAGTCTATCAGAATTCCGGTTCAAATATTGCCAAACGGCCAAACGGAAAAACCAGTGGTGCACGAAGTACAACCCACTGAAAAACCTATAAAAGACACTCTTAAAATTAAAACTCAGCAAGATAAATCTGTTGAAAAAGCAATTGAAGAAAAGTCAATCACTGAAGAGCCTAAACCGGCTACAATTCACAAAAAGGGAATTTACAACATCGCATTACTGATACCTTTGTATCTGAAAAATGTGGATGAAATTATACCGGAAAGCATTCAAATCAGTAATCAAACTGCTGCAGCTTTTAAATCATTTTCTTTCATACAGTTTTATGAAGGTTTTCTGCAAGTACTCGATACAATGGTTAAGCAAGGCATGAATGTAAAAATTTACACTTATGATATGCCGGATGATACTTTAATGATTGCAGGTTTTTTGAAAAAAAACGATTTAACGAATATGGATCTCATTATAGGACCTTTCTTCTATAAATCGTTTAAAATTGTTGCTGATTATGTGAAAAAAGAAAAAATACCCATTATCAATCCATTTTCAGAAAGAAGAAATATATTGGATAACAATCCGTATGCTTTTAAATTGATACCTGCTTATCAAAGCCAGGTTGATGATGTAACCAAATATTTGGTGGATAGTTTTCCCAATGCCAATGTTTTACTGATACATAACAATAAAGAGTTGGAGAAAAAACGTGCCGAAATTTTCAAAACAGCTATCAATGGGGCATATAAAGAAAATCATACCAACGAGGGGTCAGTGAAGGAACTTTTTTATAATCAGGTTGGATTTGCTGGTTTACAGGCTAAACTATCGCTCAACAGAGAAAATATACTAATTACACTTATTGAGAGCGAACTGTTTGTTACCGGATATATGAGTAAATTAAACAGTATAAAAGATCAGAAAATCACCCTCATAGCTCCATTGCAATGGAAAAACTTTGATAAAATTGAAACCGAATATTTCTTAAACCTGAATACGCATTTTTTTGAGCCCAATTATGTGGATTATGAAGAAACCGACACCAAAGATTTTATACTCCGTTTCCGCGACAAATACAAGACAGAACCCAATGAAATGGCTTTTACAGGACATGATGTAGCGCTGTATTTTCTAACTGCACTGATGTATTATGGGAATGATTTTCCCAATCAACTCTCCAATGTGAATGTACATACTTTTCAAACCCGCTATATTTTTAAACGTGCCGGCGAAAACAACGGTTTCGAAAATACCTTTGTAAATATTTATAAGATGGAAGATTATAAGTATGTGGATAAGAATAAATAGATCAAGTGCAATGGTATTTTATTGTATCCTTTTGCCTATGAGTATATAGTTTGAATGATTTTCTATTCAAACTTTTGAAATTTGAGTGAGTATAGTTTCGGTTTCAACGGGAAAGAGAAAGATCAGGAGATCTACAATAACCAAAGTACCACAACAGCAAAGTTTTGGGAATATGATGGAAGGATTGGAAGAAGGTGGAATGTGGATTTGAAACCAAGTACTTCAATTTCTGATTATGCTGCTTTTGTGAATAATCCTATTTGGTTTAGTGACTTTGATGGATTAAAGGAAAGAATTTAACAGAATTGAAAGTTTATACTTTTAAAATAAATAATACTTTAAAAGAACTTAAGTTACTAAATAGCTGTATAATCGAAGAATATAAGTATGTTGAGAAGAGTACACTATTTTGAAATACGGGGTTTAAGAAAGCAATAATCCTACCGCATATCATTGATTTCCACACCCGGGAAATCGCTGGCTTTAAATGTAAAATCAGAATCCAATACTTTTACATTGGGAGTAAATTTATTTACTTTGTAAGCGTACGTACTTCCATTTTTATTGTAAATTTCGGTGCTGATAATCTGTAATTTGATTTTATCGATGCTGAGTCTTACCTTGAAAAACGATTTGCCTTTCATTGGAATTAAGTCTATGATTTGTGTTATTACTCCTCCAAGGTTGACTTCCTTAATCAATTTTGCACGGTAATTCTTTGCGTAAGTAGCCAGTAATTTTGTAGGATTCAGGGCTTCGTCATCTTTAGGATTTACATTGTTGATCTGTACTTCATCGGCATCGGGAATATAAGTCCATACTGTTTTTCCATCGGAGATAATTCTTTGTTTCGCTACATTCAGTGAATATTTATCACCTTTGATGGTAACAACCCCTGTTTTGCTCTGATGTATTTTTTCGGCTTTATTGTCGAGGGTATAGGTAAATTCTATTTTCATGGCAGTATAGGATTTCATTTTTGCTGAAACCTTGTCTAATATTGCATTAGCTTTTGCATCTGTTACTTGCGACATAGAGGGATGGATCATCAAAGCCATCATCAACAAGCCTGCGAGATTTAATTTATTCATTTTTTTATTTTTTTTATTTGCCACATAGGCACTAAGACACTCAATTAATTATAACTTCTTTATATGTTTAATGTACTCCAGACCTTTATGTGTTTTATTTATCTTTATTACTTAAGGCACTTTTTATCTGTTCTCTCTCAATAATTGTTCCAAAGCTATTTCGTCCTTATATTTTACCTCTCTGGCTTTACTGCCTTCGAATGGTCCAACGATACCTGCGGCTTCCAGCTGGTCGATAATGCGTCCTGCGCGATTGTAGCCCAGTTTCAGCTTGCGTTGCAACAATGAAGTAGAACCATGCTGATGGGCCACGATGATACGGGCTGCATCTTCAAACAATTCATCTTTTGAAGAAGGATCAAAGTCTTTGTTGGGTTCGCTGTTTTCGTCGAGGTATTCCGGTAAGTTGAATGATGTTGTATATCCTCGTTGAGAGCCTATAAAATCAACGATACTTTCAATTTCAGGTGTATCAATAAAAGCACATTGCAAACGGATCAATTCATTACCGGTAGAAAGCAACATATCGCCCCGTCCAACCAATTGATCGGCACCGCCCGAATCGAGGATGGTACGTGAATCGATCTTGGAAATAACCCTGAAGGCCACACGGGCAGGGAAGTTTGCTTTGATGGTACCGGTGATAATATTTACCGAAGGACGTTGAGTAGCAATAATCAGATGGATACCAATCGCCCTGGCCAATTGTGCCAGACGGGTAATGGGTGTTTCCACTTCTTTGCCGGCAGTCATCATTAAATCGGCGAACTCATCTACTATCAGGATGATGTAAGGCAGAAAACGATGACCATCATTGGGATTCAGTTTGCGGGCAATAAATTTGGTATTGTATTCTTTGATGTTTTTTACCTGGGCATCTTTCAACAAATCATACCGCTGATCCATCTCAATGGTCAGAGAGTTGAGTGTTCGTACAACTTTGCGGGTATCGGTAATAATGGCTTCTTCCGAATCGGGCAGTTTAGCAAGAAAATGTCGTTCGATTTTGTTAAACAACGACAATTCCACTTTCTTGGGATCCACCATCACAAATTTAATTTCAGCAGGATGTTTTTTGTAGAGGAGTGAAGCAATAATTGCATTTAATCCCACTGATTTTCCTTGTCCGGTAGCACCCGCCATCAGTAAATGGGGCATTTTGGCAAGATCGGCAATATAAGGTTCGTTGGCAATCGTTTTCCCAATTGCAATAGGCAATTCCATTTTAGAATTCTGGAACTTTTCGCTGCTCAGCATGGTTTTCATCGAAACAATCTGAGGGTTTTTATTGGGAACTTCTATTCCAATGGTTCCTTTTCCGGGAATAGGGGCAATGATACGAATGCCTAAAGCTGACAAACTCAATGCAATATCATCTTCCAGGTTTTTGATCTTGGAAATTCTAACGCCGGGAGCAGGAACTATTTCGTAAAGCGTAACCGTAGGACCGATGGTTGCCTTGATCTGAATAATTTCTATAGAATAGTTCCTTAGCGTTTCAATAATTTTATTTTTATTCGAAATCAATTCATCATTCTGAACGTTGGAAGGATTTTCGTTATAATCAGCCATTAAGTTCAGGGTTGGGAACTGGTAATCGCTTAAATCGAGTCGGGGATCATAGGCGCTGTCAATGGTTTTGTGTTCCATTACCACTTCCTTGTCTGAATCTTCTGAAGTATCATCTTCCTCTTCTTCTTCAACGATAGTTTCAATAGGTGTTTCTACAGTAAACAATACATTGTCTTTGGTATCAATAACGGTTTTGGGCTTTGGCGAATTTTGAGGTCTCGATATGATTTCAAAATCCAGGCTTCCGGGTTCATCATAGTTGTCGTCTTCTGCTTTGTCGTCTGTAATTGCTACTTCTTTTAATGTATTTCCTGTGGATTTTACATCGGTTTCTGTATCGTTTTCCTCATTTTCTAATTTAATTCCTGACCATTTGAGGGAAGCATTGAAAACAAATATGATAAAGGCTAACATGGCAAATACAAGTAAGATGCCAGTACCCACTTTCCCGAGTAAACCTTCGAGCCAGGAACTGGTTTCGTAACCAAATACACCGCCACTTAAAATTGCATAGTTTTCAGTTTTGAAAAAGAAACCCAATAAAACAGAAGCAAAGATCAAAAAGAAAAAGGAATATTTATAAGCTTTTGAAAGTTTTATTAATTCGATGTTCAGTAATTTAAGCCCGGTAACAAAGAAAAGGAAAATAAAAACAAAAGAAGCCACACCAAACCATTTCTTAATAAACAGATAGGCCAGTGCTGCTCCCAGTCTACCGGATAAATTGCTGGTTTCTATGGTATTGTTCAATAATATGTCGTGCAATGAGATATTGGATACTTTATCAAAGTCCATCCACCAAGTAAAGAAAAAGGATACAAAAGAAAAAGTTAGGAAAAGCGAAAAGAGGACAAGGAAAACCCCAATTACTTTATGTGTTTTTTCGTTTTTAAAAAAGTGATCTAGTCCTTCAAAAGATTTTTGTGACTCTTTTTTCTTTTTTGGAGCTTTAGGTTCAACTTCAGATTTGTTTTTAAAAACATTCTTTTT
>JBBRCQ010000007.1:0-90945 GCA_038204725.1 Bacteroidales bacterium
ACATTATTTAACAACATTTTGATGCTTGATCAATTTATTCGCAGGTTCGCTATTAACCCAAACACTGCAAAAAATCAGAAAATATATAAAGAACTACTGGAATTTGGCAAAATTGCTGCTTAAAATTTAACGGAGTATTGTTACAAAGCAATAACCTAATTATTATAAGGTTTTTTGAAATTTCTCATGTATCGTTATAAAGAACAACCCTAAGCAGTCACAATTCAGAACAATGAGGGTTCAAATATAAAGCGATAAAAAAGCGAATGCAAGTAAGCAGACCATTATATGGTGAAAAGAGGGCGAATGCAACTATATCTCCCTAACAAATTGTATCACAACACCTATTTCAGGATGAACTGTTCGCCACTTTTTCGCCATCTTTTTAATTTATGGAGGGGGGATGGCACAAAATTTGACAAAGGGAAAAATTTTCTGAGGCTATCTTTTCAATATGTTGATAGAATATATACATCGAAATATCAGAATTTTACAACAGCTATTGTGCATCATTCATTTTCTAACTTTACTATGGAAGTAAAACTTTCTATCAAAATTCCAAAGGGAGACATTAGAAGTTGAAATGCAGCATAAACTTTTATTCAACACATTCTCATTCAGTTTTGTAACTGCGCTTTAGTTTTCATTTAAATTTTTTCCCTTTAAATCAAAAAATATTCTATTTTTGTATGCAAAATATACATTCAATGGATAAAATAAAATATGTAATCATAGATGATGAATTACAGGCTCACACTGCATTGCTTGATTTAATGAAAATTCATATTGACTTTGAATGTATAGGCGAATATTTCGAAGTGATAGAAGCAATTCCCAATATTAACAGACTTAAACCAGATTTTATTTTTCTTGACGTTGAAATGCCCAATATAAACGGGTTTGAATTGTTGAATTATATCGACAAATCAATTTATGTCATCATTACAACCTCCCATAGGGATTACGCATATACCGGATACGAAAATGATGTCTTTCATTTTCTGCACAAACCCATTTTCCATGATAAATTATTAAAAGTAATTTATCGGTTAACAGAAATATTTAAACCCAATCCAAAGGAAAATATCAATGTGAGCCCACTAAAAGATGAAGATAATACCTATTTATATGTTTCAAAATTAAGAGAAAATACAATTATAAAAATTCAAACCAAAGATATTTGCAGTATTGAAAAAACAGGTAACAATGTAGAAATCAGAAATGATAAAGGTGAGTTTTATTATAGGGAAGACAATATCAGCAATATTATAAAAGAACTGCCTTCCAACTATTTTAAAATTATCAACAGGAGTACCATCATTAATCTTGCAAAAGCAATCTGGATTGATGAAAAAACGGTAAGTGTAAAAAACGGAAAAACTTTTAAAGTTTCACCCATCTTCAAATAAATAGTTGTAGGTAATAAAAACAATATAATGTCGTATTTTGAAAGTTTCTTTTTCTCTTAATTGAGACCTTATAATGTTGAAAGTTTTGATAAAATATTTTTCTTGAAATTAAATTTTTAAACTAATATTTTGATTTAATTCAAATTTTAGTCTTGTAAATTATACAATTAGCTTTACTACGAAGAAGGAACGACATTATAGAATTTACGCTACAAAACAAGCATTTAAAATAGCGGCGGGTCTGGCAAGCAATACAGTATAGCGATGTTAATTAATAAAATCAAGGGCAAAATGCTTATTTCGCTATAACTTGTATTGCGCAGGGATTTTATCCCGAAATTTCGGGATTGTTACTTTTTGATCAAGTATTCACTATAATAATTTTAAAGAATAAAACTAAACTAAGTAACTTTGCATTATTCCAAGCACAGAAAACTTTTTTTTTGATTAATGCTCAAAAGCTCTACATCAGACACATAAATAATCTGGATAAAAAGATAATTGACCTTAAAAAACAGATGCTGTATGTTGCTGAAATACAATAATTTTCGAATTACTTAGATAAAAGCAAAAAGTAAAAAATAAATAAAAAAGCGAATAATTAAAATACGACATTTTATCTTTCACATTACTTAGGTGGGTTTAATATAAAATTGCTATCGCTTAAAACTTTAAACAGTTACAACCATCTCGGCTTCTTATTTTAAACCTCTTTATTTATCTGCAACCCAATAAAATTAAAATCTACTTTTCAAAATTAGTTCCACTTTATAAAAGGTCTCATTATCATCAATTTCCAGCGTATGAAGATTCAGATAATGAATTTGAAGACGGTTGACAGTATTTCTTATTCCTTTACCTGTTGATTTTACAGTTGCTTTAAACGATTTATCTACTGCATTCTCGCAGGTAAATATAATTTCCTTTGGTTTGCATACAATATGTATAGCAATCAAACCATTTCCAGGGAAATCATTGTATTTAAAAGCATTGTTAACAAATGATTCAAATATCATTGGAGGTACCAAATGAGGCTGGATGTCTCCTTCAATTTCAAATTTTATGTTCACATTTGGTCGTCTTATTTTTTCAAGTTCTATATATTTTTCAAGAAAAATGATTTCTTTCTCAAGCGCTATCATTACATTTTCGCTGTCAACAACCACATATTCCATCAATTGAGTTAAATTACACAAGGCTTCCGGTGTTTTTTCCGATTTATTCAAAGCCATTGTATGAATACTATACAGCGTATTGAAAAAGAAATGAACATTAATTTTAGATTTCACCATTTCTATCTGATTGATCAGGTTGATTTTTTCTAAATTGGTTTTTTCCTGAAAAAATTTATGGGACTGAATGGCATCACGATAAATTTTAAACATGGTAAAAAAACCGACAAACAATGCATCCCGAAAGAAAATACCAAAATAGTTCCAACGTAATGCAACAATTTGCCCATCATGGTCGATAGCTGAAGTAATTTTTTTAATGTCGTCAGTTAGCATAAAAAATTCCAGCGTTGTTATACATACGAGCAATGGTATCAATAGCAGAAAGTATTTTATAAATTTTTGCAGGCTAAACAAATGGGGAATCATCCAGAAATAATTGAAATAAATAACGGCGATGATTAAAAAGAGCGAAATATACTCTTCTCTAATATCATTGGAATAAAATCGCAAAAACGAATTGGTTGTAAAATAATAAAAAGTGAGCACCCAAAATCCCAAATGAAGGATTATTCCTACTATTGATTTCCATTTCATAATTTTACATTTTTTTTACAAAAGTAAAAAAAAGCAACATATTACTTTAAAATATATTGCTTTTATGCAATCAAATGAATTAATATTCTAAGCAAATACAAAGGTGTGTGAGTGGGAGATTCAATAGCTCACGCTCGCTTTTAACAACTTTCAGAAATTCTTAAACATAGCTTCATTTGTAAAAGTTATATTAAAATACACAAACTGATTGCTTTCATCATCTCTTTCCAGCATTTGTTCAGGAATATTAATCCAAATGAATCCGGTTTCAGATGAGTTATCTTCAATATAATACGAACGAGCCGGCATGCTATAAACAACTTCGTCTGTTGGTTCAAAATCATTTAGTCCGGTTGCAGTATATTCCTGATTTTCGGGGTTATCCGGTTCTACTTTACTTATATTTACATTCGCTTTTGAAGTACAATTGCTTCCAAAGCCCTGGCAATCGATATGATACTTTTTTCCAACATATGTAATACAACATCCATTACATTCAGAAGAACTATGCCCGACTTTAGCGGATAACGTATAGTTTCCAGAGTAGTTAGATGAAGATTTCAGATGAAGTGTACTCATTCTTTGAGCTGTAGCCGAATTTACAGCATTTTTTGCATCGTTTACAACTACATTTTCTTTTACACAAGAAGTTGCCAGGATTCCAACCAGGCATACCATTCCTAAAATTACATTTGTTTTCATTATTTTTAAATTTTTAAATTAATAATGAACAAATGTAATTACCTGAAATATAGAGACAAAGAGATCAACTGAAACAATGGTAAAAAGATGGTGTGTGCAAAAACATGGCTATAATGCATTGATATAGAACGGCAATTTCAAGTTGATTCGTTCGCCATTATTTTGTCACTTTTTCGTTTTTTGAACGGAGAATGGCACAACGTTTGAAGAAGAAAAACATTTTTTGTGTTAATAATATCCTTGAATTTTTGCATCATTTTATGAAGAAAATTTAAATGAAGAAAAAATCAGAGATATATTTATTTTTACATTCAATCCTGCGAATTTTTTATTAAGTTTGAACTCTTAAATAAATCAAATGGAAGCAATCCCGGCAAAAAAAAAATTTGCATTGAAAGACAGGCTAAAAAGCTTTGTGTATGCCTTTAACGGAATACGACATGTTATCGTTTCTCAGCACAATATTTGGATACATATCGTTTTGGCTTGTGTTGCCATAGCATTGGGTTTTATTTTCAACATCCATGCGTTGGAATGGATAGGTATTGTTTTATGTATCGGACTGGTGTTGGCTGCCGAAGTTTTCAACTCTGCCATCGAAGCCCTGGTGGATCTGGTATCACCCGTTTACAACAAAAAAGCAGGTCTTATCAAAGACATGGCTGCAGCTGCAGTTTTAATCACGGCTCTTATGGCTGTCATCGTCGGTTGTATTATTTTTATTCCTCACATTTACAACTTATTAAATAAATAAACATGATATTAATAGCAGACAGTGGTTCCACAAAAACCGACTGGAGTTTACTCACCCACGAAAACGAAATCAGAAGTTTTCAGACCATTGGAATGAATCCATATTTTATAGATTCTGCCGGTATTGAGAATGAACTGGAAAAAAACCTGTCACCCTATGTAAATGCACAATTAATCGGCAAAGTTTTCTTTTATGGTTCCGGATGCAGCAGTCTGCAGAAAAAAAATGTTTTACGTGAACCTTTGGAACAATTTTTCAGACAGGCAACGGTAGAAGTGGAACACGATTTACTGGCAGCCGCCAGGGCGTTGTTTGGCAAACACAGCGGAATTGCCTGCATACTGGGAACCGGTTCCAATTCATGCTTGTATGATGGCACTGATATTGTTGAAAACGTTCCTTCGGTAGGTTATTTTTTTGGGGATGAAGGCGGTGGTGTGTATATTGGCAAAATGCTAATTACTGCTTACTTACGCAATGAATTGCCCAATGATTTAAAACAATTGTTCGAAATTAAATATCCTTATCGTTTCGATTATATTCTGGATGCCATCTACAAACAGCCTTTCCCAAACCGCTTCTTAGCTTCGTTTTCAATGTTTCTGGCAGAAAACATTTCGCATCCCTTTATCCATCAGCTTATTTATGATGCTTTCGACAGATATTTCCATTACCAGATCAGCCAATATTCAAATTTTAGTGCACACCCTTTAAGTTGTACCGGTTCAGTAGGCTATCATTATAAAGAAATATTGCTCAAAGTAGCTGAAAAATGGGAAGTAAAAGTAAGCGAAATCTGCAAAACACCTATGCAGGGGTTGATTAACTACCACCGTGAGGGATAGTGATTTCAGTGATAGTTTCAACGGGAATGAGGCTATCACTTTACATTTCAGACGGAATCAAAGAATTATAATATAATATTAGTGATAATCGTTTGTCAGATTCCTCTCTCGCTATAAGCGAGATCGAAGTATCAGTATTTGTTAATGAAGTTGAAGTTGAAAGTTAATTTTCATCGAACGATGCAAGCCCATTCACGAATTTTCCTTGGAGAATTAACTCTTTTAATCAATTGGTTTAAAAACTTATCTTTCATCAAATTCTTAAAAATACAAACTGGTTAGCATGTTAATGTCCTACGGACAAAAATATTATGATTATTCACTTACTTCTATTGACATTAAAGCCCTACGGGCTAAAAAGCGGATAATAATCTTATCAGCCGCACTAACATCTCTTTTCTCCGTAGGAGATCAATATCAATAGATTACAAACAGATTGTGACATCGAAATTTCCCGTAGGGAATTAACTTTTTAATCAATAGTTGAAGGAATAGGGATAGATAATTGCCATCAGTAAATTAACCTACAATCATATATTAATGCAAATCCTGAAGGGATGACAGGATTATAGCCATTTTAAATGATGATCAAATGAAAACCTCGAGGGAATAGAATATTTGCTGAATTACTGAATTTTGGTCTTTTATATTTCTTCCTGACTTTGACATTTTATTTTTCTTGCTTTATAATCAATTTATCAATATTATATAGATTTTGCGTCGCCCATATGGGTGGCGCATTGTCAAAGTCAGGATAGTCTTTTCAACCACAGATTCCTCGCTACACTGCCAATGACAATTTTAACTTTTTATAAGGATCGGTGAAGCCGACCATTAATTCTCTATCCTCAGTTGGCTGACATTCCGAATGGAGCGAAGCGGAATGAGGAATCCATCTATTCAATCATTTCCTACCGTTCTCTTTTCCAATACTACCTTTAACTTCAATTTTCATACCCTTTTCTGATTCCCTATTGACTTGGCTGATGTAATAGATTATATTTGTTCAACAATCCTAAAAACAGCAGCTATGAACTCAAACCATCAAGTATCGGAAAGAAACTTCAGAAGCGAATCCGACAGAAAGAAAAAAACCGAAAAAGCAGATCTTGAAAACAAAAAAGGAATCTTTTTCGTAATCGGTATTATTATTTCATTGAGTCTTGCATTGTTGGCTTTTGAGTGGAAATCGTATGATACATTCAAAGCATTTGTAAGCTCAGAAACAGGCAAAAGTGAAATTATTGAAATTGCACCCATTGTTAAAGTTACTCCACCTGAACCTAAAAAAATCATACCTACTTCACTTTTCAAACCAGTTGATAACAAAACAGAGGGTTTAAAAGATATTTTTGTTAATACTGGCTCAGAAACCAATGATACCAACGAAGCGTATATACCCTTAACTCTAAAAACCGAAATTGAAGTTCCTGAAGAAAATACCTTTATCTTAGTTGAAGAAATGCCTGAATACGTAGGAGGTGAAGAAGCAAGACTCAATTTTTTAAGAAAAAATGTAGTTTATCCCCGTGCTGCAAGAGAAGTTGGCATACAAGGAACGGTTCATTTAACCTTTGTCATAGAAAAAAACGGTGAAATTACAGATGTTAAAATATTGAGAGGTATTGGAGGTGGTTGCGACGAAGAAGCGATCAGAATCATAAAGGCAATGCCTAAATGGAAACCCGGTAAACAAAGAGATAAAGCAGTAAGGGTTCAGTTTAATTTACCCATCAAATTTAAACTCGCCAACTAATAGTAACTGGAAAAAAATTGAGAGATTTTTCGCTATTGCAGCGAATCTAAGAATCTCATTTCAAATATTAATATTAGTCTATTAATAGTACTTTCATTAAATTTCAATTAATCCCTGCCAGGCCAAAGTAAAACGATTATTTTACTTTGGCTTTTTTTATTTCTTTTAACACAATTATTTTATTAATCATTGTCGTAACACTTTTTGCTTTTATTTGTTATAGCTTTGTAAAAGTTTGCTTTTAATTTTTCACTTCATCCCCTGTACAATGAAAGATTTTAATATTTTAACCCTTGGTGATGATCAGCTCATAAACCCGGAATTTGAAGAAGGTTTGCGGGAACATAATTTTGAGTTGCATAAATCAAAGACATTACAGCAGGCTATCGAAATTCTTAGTCTGAACGAAACAGATGTTGTTGTTATTGATATCTCATTTCCTGAAAAAGATGGCATCTTAGTTTTAAAAGAGATCAAAGAGCTGTATCCTGATCTTGAAATTATAATGATTTCTCAACACAGAGATATGGAAATGGTGCTGAAAGCAATGCGTGCAGGAGCTCATAATTTCCTTTTAAAACCTTTTCAGTTTACAGACATTGAAGTTGCTATCAAACAAACCAAAAAACACATTGCCTATTCTAAACAACAGCATAAAGTAGAAATTCATGATGATTTTCAGAACAAAGAATTTAAATCAAAATTCAAATGGGATTTGATTGTTGAAAGCAAAAAGATGAAAGAAGTACTTAATTTAGTGGCAAAAGTAGCAAAAACCGACAAAACCACTGTACTGATAACAGGTGAAAGCGGAACAGGCAAAGAAATAATTGCCAGTGCCATCCATTATCTGAGTCAACGGAAAGATTATTACTTTAATGCAGTCAACTGCTCGGCTATTCCGGATACATTGTTTGAAAGTGAATTTTTTGGTCATAAAAAAGGGAGTTTTACCGATGCCATCGAAACCAAATCAGGACTTTTTGAAGTAACCAACAAAGGCACCCTTTTTTTGGATGAAATTGGTGATTTGAAGTATGAGTTACAAGGGAAATTCTTACGCGTGCTCGAAGAAGGGAAAATTACTAAAATTGGTTCAAGTAAAGTGATTGATATTGATGTAAGAGTAATCGCTGCAACCAATAGAGATTTAAGGACAATGTGTGATGATGGAAGATTCAGAATTGATTTACTACACCGTTTAAATTCTTTTGTTATTAACCTGCCTCCTTTAAGAGAAAGAAGAGACGAAATTCCTTCATTACTTGATTATTACATCAAACAGTTTGCGATGCTTTCCAAGAAAAAAATTAAAGGAATAGACCTTACCACAATGCAAGTTCTTACCGATTATTCTTTCCCCGGTAATATCAGAGAGCTGCGGAATATGGCAGAAAGAGCAGTGATACTATGCGACGAAGATATGATAAAACTTAAACATTTCCAATTTAATTATGCCAATGAAACTATACCCCTCAACGAATTGAGTGCATACAAAAATTTGAATTTAGTTGAAAATGAAAGAGCATTGATAAAAAATGCATTGCAACAAACGATGAATAACAAATCACAGGCTGCAATATTACTGGGTATAGACCGCAAAAGATTGCAGCGGAAAATGAGTTTATATTCCATTCAAATGTAAATTATTTCTTTAACAATACAAAATGACACACTGAGTTATTTTGACCCAATTTAGAACACCATCTTACAAACTGATAATGAGACAGTAAAAGATTTTATAAGAAATGCCATGAGTCATTATAACCATATTTCTCTTAACAGTTCCTTTGCAGCAATTAATAGCATACGTTTGATTTACTGACACTTATATCTTTGGCACGCAATTTGCAGTTACTTTTATGCTTATTCAAAATAAGTTAATAATTTTATATTTTATCTTTTATCTTCGAGGGGTGGAGGCTATCTATACAGATAGCCTCTTATTTTTTTGTATAAACTTGAATATAAACTTAGCCACTAAGACACAAAGACACAAAGAAAGTATAATAATTCAGAAAATATTGCAATATATAAACATTGATTCATAGTGGCTTAGTGCCCATGCCTACCGGTAGGCAAGTTTGTAGCAAGGAAAATTTAACCTGACCATTTGGATTTGTTAATCTACTGCACCTTTCATTAAATCTCTCACCAATTCAGGTTCAAAACCTTTTGAAATTATAAAAGTAGCAACTTTTGCAAATTTTTTGAATGCATTTTTCTCTTTGGTAAGTGAGGTTTTCTTTTCAATAAGATTTTTTAACGTCAGTATGTATTGATCATCATCAATCGCTTCCAAAGCCTTACGAATGCAATAGGGACTTATTTTTCTTGCTTTCAGTTCATTTTTTATTTTGACCCTCCCCCATTTTTTAATGCGGAACTTACCACCTGCAAACAGCACTGCAAATCGTTCTTCGTTGATAAAATTCTGTTCCAGCAACTCAACTATTACATTCTCTACATCTTCCCGATGCAGACCCCAATCATATAATTTATTTCGCACTTCCTGCTGCGAACGCTCCTGATAGGCACAATAATGCTGAGCTTTCAGAAAAGCAGTTTTTCGATCATACACTTTCTTTACTACATGCTCTTTATCAATCAATTGAATAGATTTTTTTAAGCGTGTTACACATTTATTGGATTGTAAAGCGAATCTCTTTCAACAGCAACTCGACCTACAGAAGTAATTAATTCCTCCATTTCCACTGTAGTCATCGAAGGATTTTGTTCTTCGGAACCGGCCAAAGAATATATTTTAGTAGAATCGTTGATGGTTCCGTCAAAGTCGTCCACTCCAAAAGATAGAGATAGTTGCGCCAACTGTTTCCCAATCATGGGCCAATAGCTTTTGATATGGGGGAAATTATCGAGAAATATCCTGGAGATGGCAAAATTTTTCAAATCTTCAATTACAGAAACTTCTTTAATTTCTGACATCGGATTGTTTTTATGCTTGAATTTCAAAGGGATAAAAGCGTTGAATCCCATAGTTTTGTCTTGCAATTCGCGCAAACGGTTCATGTGTTCGGCACGATGATAATATGTTTCGATATGTCCGTACAAAATGGTAGCATTACTCGGAATACCGGCAAGATGCAATGCTTCATGTATAGCAAGCCATTGTTTTGAAGAGGATTTAGAAGGACAAATCTCAGCACGCAAGGCTTCATCGAATATTTCAGCTCCACCACCGGGAATGGAATCCAATCCGTATTCTTTTAATAACTGAACACCTTCGTTTACACTGATACCGGCCTTTTTAATCATATAATCAATCTCAACAGCTGTAAATGCTTTGATATGAAGATGAGGCTTTGCTATTTTTATTTGTTTGATTAGATTTCCGTAATAATGAATATCACGAAGTGGATGAACACCACCAACAATATGCACTTCAGTGATGGAAGCATCAGTTTTGCTGATCGTTTCGAGCATCTCATCCACACTGTATTCCCAACCATCGCCACCTATTTTCTTTGAATAAGAGCAAAACCTGCAATTGTGAATACAGATATTGGTGGGTTCGATGTGTAGGTTTTTATTAAAATACGTATTGTTGCCGTTTTTTTGTTCTCGGATGTAGTTGGCCAGCATGCCTACCAAGCTCAGATCTGCTTTTTCGTACAATTCCACGCATTCGTCAATTGTGATTCTTTTTCCTTCTAATATTTTATCAGCAATTACTTTGATGGATGCGGGTAAGTTAATTTTTTCTAATATGGTTGAGATGTTCATCTTGTGCTTAAACTAATGTTAAATATAATTTCGATTATTCTTTGTTTTTACAAAATTACATTAAAAATACAAATTTATGCATTGACATATAATAATATTCAGAAATTCATTTGAGCGCTAACTATCTTTCTAACCCTGACAGGGTTGACTATGTTATTAGAGTATGTCCTTAACCCTGACTGTGAAAGAAACCCTGTCAGGGTTGACTATATTATGTAGGTATGTCCTTAACCCTGATAGGGTTAGAAACCATGTCAGGGTTTCGATCCTTGTCAGGGTTTAGTTTACGTTCCAACCCTGACAGGGTTTCTATCTTTCCAACCCTGTCAGGGTTTTATAATGCTATCAGGGTTACTATCTTCCAACCCTGTCAGGGTTTCAGTCGCAGTCAGGGTTTCTTTCGCAGTCACTGTCAGGGCTTCTACCACAATCTCAATTATCCACAGTGGAAATAATTCTGAACCAGTTTGAGGTTTTTTTCTTTGCTGCAATGAATATCTTCACGCAAATGCTCATCATTGTATGCTTTTAGTTTTTTGATGGTTCCATCAATCATGTTTTTGCTAAAAACTCCGTATTTTTCATAAATTTCGCGTTGTTCTTCCAATCTTAAAGCAGATTCGTAACAGGATGCGGGTAAATGATCGAGGCCGGCTGCAATTTCTTTGAACTCATCATGAAAAATATTTACATCAACATATGTTTTTTTGGCAAATTCCAAAGCATTTTCCATTTCAAAACCATGACGGGCAGCAACAGTTAATCCTGCCAACAATAAATACACATCAGCTGAACCATCGGGGCAGCGGAATTCAACAGTTTGCTTATGAGAAAAATCGTGAGCGTCATCATTTTCAAGCGGGTTGGCTATTTTAGCCATGTTTTTCTTACCCGACCAGCCCAAAGGAACTCTTACAAGAACTGAACGGTTGCGATCGCCCCAACAAATATTGGTAGGTGCTTCCTGATGTGGTACCAGACGGAAGTAAGAAGAAGGATTGGTATTTCCGAAAGCTGTTAACGAAGGTGCCAACGACAAGTATCCTGCAATTGCTTTCAAAGCAACATCTGTAAGTTTACCATCTTCAACCATAGCATTTTTATCGCCTTTCATCAATCGGGTATGAATGTGCATGCCACTTCCGGCTTTTCCAACGGTAATTTTAGGAGCAAAGGTAATGGTAACGCCATAGCGATATGCCAGTGTACGCAAAATCCATTTGGCTATCAGCAATTGATCAGCCGCTTCTTCAAGGGGTGAAGGATTGAATTCAATTTCGTTTTGTTCGTATATGGTATCGGCAATCGTAAAATTGCCCACTTCAGAGTGACCGTATTTTATGTTTCCACCCACCCTTGCGATGGCATGCATCGATTCGGTACGAAGCATTTCCCATTTTGTAAAGGGTGATGATTCATGATAGCCACGTTGATCTTCAGCAAGGAAAAAGTCTTCTTTGGGACTGATTACATAATATTCCAGTTCACCCATTACTTCGAATTCCAAACCGGTTTTATCTTTTAGTTCCTGATGGGCTTTACGCAAAATAAATTCAGGAGAGCTGTCCAAAGGTTCGCCATCTTTGTTAAAGAAGGAACACAAAACATCAAGGGTTGGGATTTCGGTAAATGGATTCAAAAAAGCGGTACGGTAACGTGGAATTACATATAAATCGCTGGATCCGGATTCGATATGTGAAAACAGGCTGGAGCCATCCACTCTTTCGCCGCTGCTCAACACAGCATCCAGATGTTCGGTGCTGTTTATTACAAAATTCAGACACTTTAGCCTGCCATCGCCGCCGACATAGCGTAGATTAAGCATTTCAATGCCATTTTCTTCTACGTATTTTATCAAGTCGCTTTTAGTAAACTCGGAAGTTGGTTTTCCCAAAAATTGAACCAATGGATTTGGGTTAAGTTTTATGTTACTGTTCATTACAATCTTTTTTGTTTTTATAATCGGGTCCTCAAACCTACAACTTTTTTTTGGATTTAAGGCTTGTTTCCAAAGAAAATATAAGTTAGAAAAAAGTTAATTTTTAAAAACTTTTAAACAGCTAACTTTAAAGTTAACAATTTATTTACTAAACTTGTCTTAAATTAAAAAAAAGAGAGGATTGATGATTTACTTAGAAATATTAGTCCCTATTTTTGGTATCAATCAAAATAGTAACCGGTCCATCATTAATCAATGAAACTTTCATATCGGCGCCAAAAATCCCAGTTTTAATTGTTTTTTCTAACTCTTTCTCCAGTTGCAAGATAAATTTTCCGTAAAGGGGAATTGCAATTTCCGGTTTAGCTGCTTTTATATACGAAGGACGGTTTCCTTTTTTGGTAGATGCATGCAATGTAAACTGACTGATAAGCATTACTTCGCCTTTAATATCTTTTACCGAAAGGTTCATAATTCCTTCGTTATCATTAAAAATACGCAAACGGGTTATTTTCCCACACAACCATTCTACATCTTCTAATGTATCATCTTCTTTAATCCCCAAAAAAATCAATAATCCCTGATGAATGGCTGCATCAATTATACCCTCAATTGCTACTGAAGCTTGTAAAACTCTTTGAATGACTGCTCTCATTGAATTGAGTTATTGGTTATTGGTTATTGTTATTCGGGAAGTTAGAAATTGTTATTCGGGATAAATTAATCTTTATCATTTTTTGTAAAAAAGAAAAAGAAAAAAGCGGCGGCCCATTTTTTATCAACATTGGGGATATAGCCCAGTGTTTGGTAATTCGCATTTTGCACCCTACCCTCTTTATTTACATAGCCCAGAGTTTGATAATTCCCATTCTGTACCCGACCATCCTCATTTATATATCCAATGGTTTGATAATTCCCGTTTTGTATCCTTCCTTCTTTATTGATATAACCGATTGTTTGGTAATTCCCGTTTTGAACTCGCCCATCGGAATTGATATAACCAATGGTCTGGTAATTTCCATTCTGAACTTTCCCGTCAGCATTGATATAACCAACGGTCTGGTAATTCTGATTCTGAACCCTTTGTTGTGCACAAACAGAAACTGAAAAACCAATTAAAAACAAAACAATCATTACATTCTTCATATCGCATTATTTTTTAATAAAAAAACCAGCATCCAACCAGCAAATAGCTTGCCGTTTTCTCACTGGTTTTTTTAAGGACTAAGTAAAGCTTAACATTGTGATTTTTTACAAAAATCTAACTCCTTACACCGTCATAATATCTTTATCCTTCAGGGCAAAATGTTTGTCAATTTTATCGATATAGAGATGGGTCATATCCTGAATTTCTTTTTCCAGTACTTTTACGTCGTCTTCGGAAAGGCCATCTTTTTCGAGTTTTTTGGCTGTTTCCATGGCAGTACGTCTGATATTGCGAATGCTCACCTTACCATTTTCGGCTTCCAGTTTTGCTCTTTTCACAAGATCTTTACGTCTTTCTTCGGTTAAAGGGGGTACGAGGATACGGATGATTTCGCCATTGTTTTGTGGATTAAAACCCAGATTGGCATTCATAATGGCTTTTTCTATAGGACCCAGCATATTTTTCTCCCAGGGTTGTACAGCAATCTGACGTGGATCGGGAGTGCTGATATTGGCAATTTTGTCAATATCAGTCATTGCGCCGTAATAGTCAACCTTAACGCCTTCCAGCATTTGCGGATTTGCTTTACCGGCTCTGATTTTATGAAATTCACGATCGAGATGAAGCAAAGCATGATCCATACTTTCCCTGGCTTCTTCTAAACAAAATTGAGATTCTTCGGTCATATTTTCTGTTTTAATATTAGCAGACTACAAAATTAAAAAAATATTTTATACTGTTACTAAAGTTCCAACTTTTTCACCTTTTACTACTTTTTTCAGATTTCCTTCTTTGTTCATATCGAATACAATAACAGGAAGTTTGTTTTCTCTGCATAAAGTAAAAGCTGTTAAATCCATTATGTTCAGCCCTTTTTCGTAAACTTCGTCGAAAGTAACGGTTTCATACCTCATAGCATCCGGATTTTTTTCGGGGTCGGAAGAATAAATACCATCCACACGTGTACCTTTCAGCATCACATCCGCCTGAATTTCAACAGCTCTTAATGCTGAGGCGCTATCAGTTGTAAAAAAAGGATTGCCTGTACCTCCGCTGATAATAACCACATTTCCTGCTTCCAACAAATCAATGGCTTTGGAGCCACTCATGGAAGCACAGATAGGATCAATCACAATACCCGAAAGCAATGATGTTTTCACTTTCATTTTATTTAATTCACCTTGCAATGCCATGCTGTTGATAACAGTTGCCAGCATTCCCATATAATCGCCCTGCACCCTGTCCATTCCATTGGCTGCACCTTGCAATCCACGGAAAATATTTCCGCCACCAATTACAATAGCAACCTGAACATGGTCTTCAACAATAGCCTTGATATCATTTGCATATTTTGTGAGCATCAACGGATCGATGCCGTATTGTTGACTGCCCATCAGCGATTCGCCACTGAGTTTCAGTAAAATTCGTTTGTATTTATTCATTGCTATCATATTTTTTTCGCTATGACAAATATACATTATTTTTGAAAATAGCAAAGCCTAAATGTTGAAAAGATTTTAACAGCATTTTGTTATTCAAATCAGAAAAAGAAATTTAGTTTTTGAGTTTGTATAGTTAAGCTTTGTTGAATTCAGAGAGGAATGAGTAACTGCATGAACTTAAAGATTTCAAACAAATTCTTTGTAAAAATATTCAGCTAATTTGAAGGTAATCAATAAATGGATTCCTTCTCCGTAGGTAATTAATGTCAATAGAAAACAACCAAGAATCATGATTTTATCCCGTAAGGAATTTACCTGGAATTTAAATCTATAATTATTAATGTCCTACGGACAAATGAAACATTTTATACTCTTTTTCTATTGACATTTATTCTCAAATGGGCAAATAAACAATAAAGATGATTCAACTCTTGTTTCAAATGCTTAAATAAATTGCTAAAATCCACGAATTACAGAAATTACACGAATAAAAAAGTGGCTTATTTACATGTCTCCCGTTAATTATTTTTTAAAAATGAAATAAACAGCCAACACCAAAAAAACAAGACCAATAAGATGATTGGGTCTAAAAGTTTCGTTTTTGAAAAAAATCAATGAAAATGCCATAAATACAACTAATGTAATTACTTCCTGAATTACTTTTAACTGTAGCAGTGAGAAAGGACCTCCATTTCCGTTGTACCCAATACGATTGGCCGGAACCATAAAAAAGTATTCGAACAAGGCAATTCCCCAACTGATCAGTATGATGCTGATCAATCCAAGATTGCTTAAAAACTTCATTTCCTTGAATTTAAGATGTCCATACCAGGCAAATGTCATGAAGGTATTCGACATGACTAAAAATAGTATGGTGTAAATTGCTTTCATTGAATCATCGGAATTGGTTTTAAAATGCAAAAATAAGAATTATTCGTTTTAATGATTCTTTTTAAATTATTAAACTTACACCTTATACTTTTATTTTTTATACTTTTACACTTTCATATTTACCAATAATTATTCGGAATTGTATTTAATAAAATCGCCCTATTTACTTAGAAAAATAACAGGCAAAAGCATTATCTGGGAAATGCCGAAAGGGGAAAAAAATATCTTTCTCACTTTCGACGATGGACCTGTGCCCGAAATTACACCTGCTGTTTTAAAAATACTGTCTGATTATAAGGTGAAAGCTACATTTTTTTGTGTGGGCGAAAACGTTCAGAAATATCCATATTTACTGGAACAAATTCTGGCAAATGGACACAGTGTGGGTTGCCATACATTCAATCACTTGAATGGCTGGAAAACAAACAATAACTACTATACCGAAAATGTAAGGAAGTGCGAAACCTATCTACAAACCAGACTCTTCAGGCCACCTTACGGCAAAGGTACTCCTGCTCAAATAAATCTGCTGAAAGATAGGTATTTCACCATTTTATGGACGGTTTTGAGCGGAGATTTCGACCGGAAAATTACAGGCGAACAATGTTTGCAAAATGTTGTTAAGCATACAACGGATGGCTCAATTGTGGTGTTTCACGACAGCATCAAAGCCGAAGAAAGATTAATGTATGCTTTACCGAGGGTTATAGAACATTTTCTGGCAAAAGGTTTTAGTTTTGAAGCAATTAATTATGATGCATTGTTGAAAAACAACCTTCCAACTAAAAAATAAGGAATCAGAAAAATGACTGACTTCCCACCCATTAACAATAAATAAAAAACAAAATGGCACTCATAAAATCAGTAAAAGGAATAAGTCCTCAATTTGGCAGCAAATGCTATTTAGCAGACAACGCAACCATAACAGGTGATGTAATTATGGGTGATAATTGCAGTGTATGGTTTAATGCCGTTGTAAGAGGCGATGTACATACCGTTAGAATCGGCAACAATGTGAATATTCAGGATGGCGCTATTGTTCATTGCACCTATTTGAAAGCGTCTACAAATATTGGCAACAATGTATCCATTGCCCACAGAGCGATAGTGCATGGCTGTACGATACATGACAATGTACTTATTGGTATGGGAGCCATTGTAATGGATGGGGTAGTGATTGAAAGCAATTCCATGATTGCAGCCGGAGCCATTGTGCTCGAAAACACCGTAGTATCTTCAGGTTCTTTGTATGCAGGCATTCCTGCCAGAAAAATCAAAGATCTGGACAAATCGTTGTTGGAAGGACAGATATTGAGAATTGCCAATGCTTATCCTATGTATGCAAGCTGGTATGATGATGAAGCTAAATAATACCTAATATGAATAAACCAGATCCAAAAAAGTGAGTCGTTCATATTATTAAATATTAACGATCCTAAATTTATTGATACCTAAAGGGCAACCATAATGTTTATTTGCAAAAACCTTCCATAAAGAAATTCCGGATTAAAAAATAGATAAAAAATATTTTGAAGAAAATATAAAGCGCTGGAATTCAATAATAAAAAAAGAGCCGGAATAATTACTCCGGCTCCAAACTAAACAATTTATTATGAAAAAAAATTATTCTGCAGTTTTTTCTGCATTATCTTCTGTATCAGGAGTTTTTTCAACTTCTGCTTCAGCTACAGGAGTTTCAGTAACTTCAGCGACCGGAGTTTCAACAACTTCAGCAACAGGAGCAACTTCAGCTGCAACTTCAGCAACAGGAGTTTCTTCTACAACTTCTTCTACGATTTCTTCTTTAGCTTCTTCTTTTTTAAGGGCAGCTATCGCTTTCGCTTTTTTATCAGCAATTGAACTTGCTTTTGCTTCGTTTACTTTAACTTCAGCTTCAAAGCGGCTTTTAAGATCTTCTTTTGATGCTAAAATTTCAGCGGTTTTGTTACCCGAAAGTTTAGCTTCTTTTGCTGCAACCCAATCGTTGAATTTAACGTCAGCTTGTTCCTGGGTTAAGGCTCCTTTAGCAATACCTTTTAAAAGGTGATTTTTATACATCACACCTTTATAGGATAAAACTGCTCTCACAGTATCACTGGGTTGAGCTCCGTTGTTTAACCATTTAATCGCTTTGTCGATATTTAAAGTGATTTCAGCTGGTTTGGTAATAGGGTTGTAAGTGCCAATTTTCTCAATGAATTTACCATCTCGAGGTGCACGACCATCCGCTATTACAATATGATAAAAAGGATTCCCTTTTTTACCATGTCTTTGTAATCTCATTCTTACTGGCATAAACTTTTGTTTATTAGATTGTTAAACTATTTTTATTATATTCAGAGTGCAAAATTACTATTTTTTAGCGAAATGGCAAACTTTTCAGCTAAAATATTTAATTAAATCTGTTTTTATTTTTTGGGAAAGCTAAAGATTTTATTAATTTTACAGCATATTTAAGAAAAAGCAGGATGAATTACATTTTACAAAAAGCAGCCCAAAAAATATTTTTGGGTATAGTAGTACTTTTAGCGCTCCCGACTTTCGGACAGGATTTACCCAAAACGCTTACTGCTCACGAGCAATTACTTATGAAATCCTATTATTTCAACAATGATACCAAAGGTTATGCGTATCCTCCTTCATCAAAAGTAAGGTCAGCGGCTGAATGGGAAGAAATAGATGCTTTAATAGTCACATGGACAAGCTATACGCCAGTGATACGTGAAATTATACGTGCTGCTGTTAACGAATGCAAAGTCTATGTGGTATGTTCCGATTCCAATACTGTAAAAACTTATTTAACCTCCGGAAACGTAAGTCTGGCGAATGTGAGATATGTGATAGCTCCCTATAATAGCGTATGGGTAAGGGATTATGGCGCCAACAATGTGTACACCAATGAAGTGGATTCACTTTTATTGATTGACTGGACGTATAACCGTCCCCGTCCCAAAGATGATACGCTGGCCAGAACTCTTGCAAAATATACTGGAAACCCCTTGTATGAGATGAATCAAACACCTGACAAGTTAGTAGCCACGGGAGGAAATTTTATGAGCGATGGTTTAGGTACTGCATTTTCTTCAAAATTAATATTAAACGAAAATGCTAGCGGTGGAGGTTATAACCAAAACCTTACTAAAGCACAGATTGATACCCTTGCCAAAAAATACTTAGGAATTCAACGCTATATTATGTTCGAGACTTTGCCATACGACGGCATCCATCATATTGATATGCACATGAAACTGTTGGATGAAGAAACTATTCTTGTAGGAGAATATCCTGCCGGTACTGCCGATGGGCCTCAGATTGAAGCCAATCTTCAATATTTATTGACTACGTACAACTCAACTTTCGGCACACCTTACAGATTGGTAAGAATGCCAATGCCACCCGATGAAGGTACAAACAATTACCCTCCCAATGCGGATTATCTAACTTATACCAATGGCGTTTTTGTAAATAAAACTTTTATTTATCCCACTTATTATACTCAATACGATACAGTTGCACAACGCATTTACGAAAAGGCATTACCCGGTTACAATGTAGTGGGCATCAACTGCAATTCCACTATACCAGCAAGTGGGGCTATCCATTGTATAACCCATTGTATAGCATCCAGCGATCCTTTGCTTATTGTGCATCAACCGGTGAGAGACACTATCAATTTTACAGGTCAGTTTTTTGTTGAGATAAAAGCTTATATCAAACATCGTTCAGGTATTCAACAAGCTAAATTGCATTACAAAATTCAGGGAATGAATTCTGATTCTATTCAAATGCAGGCTGTACCTGGAGAACCAGATTATTACAGAGCAACTATTCCTTTGCTTGTACCCATCAAATCTTTCTCAATAATCTATGAATATTACATAGCTGCAACGTCCAATTCAGGGAAAACACAATACAGACCCATTACAGCACCTACCGGTACATGGAGTTTTGTATACAATATTCCAAACACTGTTGAAGAATCAGAAATTATCCATTCGGGGCTGAGACTGGGAGACATTTTCCCGAATCCGGCTTCTGCCATTACTTGTATTCCTGTGGAAACCAAAAATAACGAATTTGTAACTTTAGAACTATTTGACATTACAGGAAAGAAGATTGCAACAATTTACGAAGGCAATTTGCTAACAGGCAAGAAAAACTTTTTTATCAATGCAGCAGTTTTGAGCAAAGGGGTTTATTTTGTAAAACTGAGTAGTAATGAATACAATGTTTCACAGAAATTGGTTGTGAATGGGAATTAAGTCCGAAGACCGAAGTCCGAAGAAAAAACAAGACACTAAGAAAATCCGGAATATGCCGGCTTATTACTTTCTACTTCTATTTTGATTTGCGAACAACGATTAACGATTTTAGATTTTAGAAGAAGAGCCGGATTGTTCTTTTAAGACCGAAGTCCGAAGTCCGAAGACCGAAGTCCGAAGAAAAAATAAGACACTAAGAAAATCCGAAATATGTCGGCTAATTACTTTCTACTTCTATTTTGATCTGCTAACAACGAATCACGATTTTTAATTTTAGAAGTTCAGCCGGACTGTTCTTTCTTCTATCTATTTATTGAATTACAATTCCAATTCCCTGGCAGGATCCCAGAAATATCTTTCGAAATTTACAATTTGATTGTCTTCAATGGTAATGCCTTCGCTTTCCAGCAATTCCTGCATGGTAAATTCACCTCCGAAATGATGTTTACCTGTGAGTAAACCATTGCGGTTGACCACACGGTGAGCGGGTATGTTTTCGGGCAAATGATGGGTTGCATTCATGGCCCAGCCTACCATGCGCGAAGAACCTTTACTGCCTAAAAAGGAAGCAATGGCTCCGTAAGAAGTTACCCTGCCGTATGGTATCAGACGAGCCACTTCGTAAACCGATTGAAAAAAGGTAAGATCTTTCATATTTGCTTTTTATGGTTTTGAGTAAAGGAGAAAAACCTAATCCCGATAAACATTTTCTAACTCATGCTTCGACTTCGCTCAGCAACCATGCTTCGACTCCGCTCAGCAACAACTTCGTAAGAAATTGCAACTCGGGACTAAGCTAAAGCTTAGTAACCAATAACCAATAATCAATAACCATTAACTATTAACTATTAACCAATTATCGCTTCAACTGAAACTTAATATAATTGATCTTCTTCCCCATATCCAGAAACATCTGTTCATAAAAAGTTTGTATTCCCATAACATCATCTTCGATGCCTGAATGGTACAAATCGTCGGTGGCCATTAAAACATGGTGGCCGTATTCTTTGATGATTTCCATGGTATAAAAATGCAACAGAAAAGCATCTGTTTTCAGATGAACAATGCCATCGGAGTTGAGAATACTGGCATATTTTTTTAAAAAAGGAGGCGAAGTCAGACGCTTATTTTCTTTAATTCTGCGTGGCTGAGGATCGGGAAAAGTAACCCAGATTTCGGAAATTTCATTTTCATCAAAATAGTTTTCTATCAATTCTATCTTGGTACGCAAAAAAGCAATGTTAGGAATGTTTTCGTCGCGGGAAGTTTTGCATCCTCTCCACATGCGGGCACCTTTGATATCTAGACCAATAAAATTCTTATCAGGATAGCGCTGCGCCAGGCCTACACTGTACTCCCCTTTTCCACAACCGAGCTCAAGTACAACCGGATGATTATTCTTAAAAAAATCAGTAGCCCATTTCCCTTTTAAAGGATAGCCGTCTTTGATATCTTCATAGGTTGGCTGAAAGAAATTATCGAAAGTGAGATTTTCAGCGAAACGTTCTAATTTATTTTTTCCCATATTTATTAATTTGCCACAATGGCATTAACATTATTTTGCCACAAAGGCACTAAGACACAAATTTTTTAAGCCACGAAGTCACTAAAACATAAAGATTATTTTACCATTACGTCACTATGAATTTATACAACAAAGTCAAAAAGAGGCTAAATATTTATCAGTTTGTTTAAATGATTTATACTATTTTCAATCAATTCTTTGTGCCTTTGTGTCTTAGTGGCTATTTTTTATTTTTTCAACATCCATGAATCACGGTTTTCGGTTTTTATAATCTGCTTTAAAGCATTGGATGCTTCTTCCTTATTGGAATGCGATTCATAATAAACGATAAACATTCCTTTATCTTCATATTGCCTGATTATGCCTGCATTGGCATAACCTTTTGCTTTTAATGCTGTTATGCTTTTGTTGGCATTTTCCTCAGATTTAAAAGATGCTGCAACAAGGTAATATTGAATTCCCTGAGCAATTTCGTTAGCTGTCACACTGGCATCAGCTGCTTTACTTTCATCCGGTAATGTACTGTTCACATCGGTAGCCAAACTATCATCCTTCAAACTATTTGTATCAGCTGTTACTATCTCAGGAGTTGGCGTTTCATTTACAACTGCATTCTGTTCAGTTTGTGAATTTGTATCGTTATTGTAAAGATAATTTCTAATAATATCGGTAAAAAACACAAGGAAAATCAAAGCCGTAATCATGACTACAGCTACAAAAGCAGCAAGTAATCTCCGATTTCTTCTCGAACGTTTCAGTTGCTTATCTTTAGCTTTTTGGGCATTGTAAGCTGCTTTGTCTTTAAATTCAGATCTAACAATGGCCGGTGAGGTAAATCCGGTGAGTCCAAATTCGTCGTCAGAAAAATCTGTAGATTCGGGAACAAAAGAAATGAGTTGATCTGCAGTCAGCGAAAAAACACCCAATCCTTCAATGCCTGTAAGCTTACCTTTTTGTATATCCGAATTCAATGCATCTGTAAAACTCTTAATAAAAACAACGGCCGCATCAATACTGATTTGTTCTTGTTCGGAAATAGTACGAGCCAGTGTATCGTCATCATTCATAGTGCTTTCAAACACAATAGTTTTTGAAGCAGGAGTAAAACTATGCTCTACAGGATGTATGGTTGTTGCTTTGTATTCAAGAGAAAAAGTACCCAATCCGGGAACTGCTACCTTTTCGTTTTTTTTGAGGATTTCAATAATATACTTAACAATGTTCATGGTGTTGTTTATAAATTAAATATTATTGATGGATTAATTTCTTAAGATCTTCTGGTGTATCTATCGCGATGCTTTCAAATTCGGTGATGGCGGTATGAATCGAAAACCCATTTTCGATCCAGCGGAGTTGCTCCAGCGATTCTGTTTTTTCCAGATTGCTTAAGGGTAAAGCAACAATTTTTTTCAGTATAGCTGAACGGTAAGCATAAATCCCAATGTGTTTATAGTAATCTGCTTTTGTCAACCAATCTTGCATGACATCTCCCCTTAAATAAGGAATGGGTGAGCGACTGAAGTAAATGGCTTTTTGATGCAGATCCTTCACCACTTTCACCACATTCGGGCTTAACAATTCCTCATTCTGATGAATTTGCTTAATCAACGTAGCGATTTCGATTTCTTTATTTACAAATGCTGAAGCCAGTAAATCAATTTGTGTAGGGTTAATATAAGGTTCATCTCCCTGAATGTTGATCACCACATCAATTTCCATGTCGTTGATCGTTTCCACCACTTCAAAGCATCTTTCGGTGCCGCTGTTGTGGTTTTCGGAAGTCATGCAAACATTCCCTCCAAATGCCTTCACATGGGCTTCAATTCGCCCGTCGTCGGTTGCAACAATAATCTTTGAAATGGTTTTAGCCAGACTAACTTGTTCATACACCCTTTGGATCATGGATTTACCATTGATAATGGTCAGCGGTTTTCCGGGAAAACGGGTAGATGCGTATCGAGCAGGGATAATTCCTATGATATTCATGATGTGAAACGATTAAAATAAACCGTTGATTTCTGCATTTATTTTTTCAATGATAAAACCTAAATCTTCAGGTTTTTTCTGGAAATTCAGATTATCAACTTCTATTATCAATAATTTTCCATTGGTATACCCTTCAATCCAAAGGTCGTATCTTTCGTTCAGACTTTTGAGGTAATCCAGGCGGATGGAACTTTCATATTCTCTACCTCTTTGTTGAATCTGGTTCACCAGTGTGGGAACACCGGCTTTTAAATAGATCAATAAATCGGGAGGTTGGATAAATGTGCTCATCAATTCAAAAAGGGAGGAATAATTATCAAAATCACGGGTATTCATCAGACCCATGGCATGTAAATTGGGTGCAAAAATATAAGCATCTTCGTAAATGGTACGATCCTGTATCACCGATTTTCCTTTTTTACGTATATCTACCACTTGCCGGAAGCGACTGTTTAAAAAATAAATCTGAAGGTTAAACGACCAACGGCGCATGTCTTCGTAAAAACTTTCGAGATAAGGATTTGTATCTACATCTTCGTAATGAGCCTGCCATTTAAAATGCTTTGCCAACAAACCGGTAAGTGTGGTTTTACCTGAACCAATATTTCCAGCAACTGCTATATGCATAATTAGTATTTTTTAAGATGAATGATTTTAAAAGTAATATTATTAATCTATTTAAGACAAGATTACGTCCTGTTTTTTAGCTTTCATATATTAATGCTAAGAAGTTTAAAGAAGCTACTATTTTTAAAATAACTGAATTTTAATAAAACATATCCAAAAAGTCTTACTTTAAACGAAAGACTTTGCAATTTTTACAATATACAAGCATAGATGACTGCCTTTAGGCAAATTATACATTGAAGATTGGTAATGCAAATATAAAAAAAATAATTCATAGTTAGATAAAATAAAAAAAGCAGCAATAATTTTGCTGCTTTTTTTGAAGTATTAGGCCTGAGCGGTTGGACCTCCCAGATTGAAAGGTAAACCTTCCATCTGATCAGGTTCTTTTATTTTTCCGTTCACCGATTCAAATTTAGCAAGATTCTCCTGTAAAGCTCTCAACAGGCGTTTAGCGTGTTGAGGAGTAAGAATAATTCTTGATTTTACGTTGGCTTTGGGAACACCCGGCATTATTTTGATAAAGTCAACAATAAACTCTGACTGAGAGTGTGTTATAACTGCCAGATTGGAATAAATTCCTTCGGCAACTTCAGCACTCAATTCGATATTTAATTGATTTTGCTCTTCTTGTTGATTCATAATTATGCGTTTTTACGGTTTGTTAATTCATTCATTTCATCAGCTGAACCTACGATTAAACTTTCGTATTCTCTTAATCCGGTTCCTGCAGGAATTAAATGGCCTACCAAAACATTTTCTTTCAATCCGATTAAATTATCAGTTTTTGCACTGATGGTTGCTTCGGTTAAAACTTTGGTAGTTTCCTGGAATGATGCTGCTGATAAGAAACTCTTGGTTTGCAGTGATGCTTTCGTAATTCCCTGTAACACCTGACGTGCAGTTGCAGGTTGAGCATCCCTTGATTCAATCAACATTTTATCTTTACGTTTCAATGTTGAGTTTTCATCACGGATTTTACGTGCACTTACAATTTGTCCTGGTTTATATGTTTCAGAATCACCTGGATTTTCAACTACTCTTTTGCCGAAAATCTCATCGTTTTCTTCCTGGAAATCGATTTTGTTTACCAATTCACCTTCAAGGAATTTAGTATCACCCGGATCGGCAACTTCAACTTTACGCATCATTTGGCGAACAATTACCTCGTAATGTTTATCGTTGATTTTTACACCCTGCAGACGATACACTTCCTGAACTTCATTTACAATATATTCCTGAACTTTCATAGGTCCTTTAATTGCAAGGATATCAGAAGGCGTCATTGCACCTTCAGAAAGAGGAGTTCCGGCTTTTACATAGTCATTTTCCTGAGCAAGTATCTGTTTTGAAGTAGGGATCAGATATGTTTTTTCTTCACCGGTTTTAGAGGTGATGACAACTTCTCTGTTTCCACGTTTCAATTTTTTGCTGAATGAAACCACACCATCAATTTCAGAAACAACAGCAGGATCAGATGGGTTACGGGCTTCGAAAAGTTCGGTTACACGTGGTAAACCTCCCGTGATATCGCCAGATTTTCCGAATGCTCTTGGTATTTTAGCAATTGTATCACCGGCAATAATTTTCTTTCCTTCTTCGCAACTAATATGAGCACCTACGGGTATATCGTAAATTTTCAACACTTCACCACCAGCAGAAAGTATGCTGATAGATGGGTTTTTCGATTTTTGACGGGTTTCAATAACCACTTTATCCTGGTAACCTGTTTGGTCATCAGATTCAATTCTATAGGTTACACCTTCGATAATGTTGTCAAATGTAGTTTTTCCGGCTACTTCAGATAGAATTACGGCATTGTATGGATCCCAGTCGGCAATTATCAATCCTTTTTTTACATCACTTCCATTTTTAATGTACAAATTGGAGCCATAAGGTATAAAGCTGGATGAAAGTATAATGTGTGTATTTTTATCAACAATCCTCATTTCTGCGGAACGTCCGATGACTACTTCATACTTTCTACCATCAGCATTTTCAAAATCAACAGATCTTAATTCGTCAATTTCGAGTACACCCTCATATTTTGCTTCAATACGTGAAGAAATAGCAATGTTAGAAGCAGTACCCCCAACGTGGAAGGTTCTCAATGTAAGCTGTGTTCCAGGTTCCCCGATGGATTGAGCAGCAATTACACCAACCGCTTCACCTTTTTGAACCATTCTACCGGTAGCAAGGTTACGTCCGTAACATTTTGCACAAACCCCTTTTTTAGATTCGCAGGTTAATACTGAACGGATTTCAACTTCTTCAATTGGAGAATCAGCAATTGTATGGCAAATTTCTTCAATTAATTCATTTCCTGAAGCGATGATTAATTCACCGGTTTGAGGATGGTAAATATCATGTAAAGAAACACGGCCTAATATTCTGTCGTATAAGGATTCAACGATTTCTTCGTTTTTCTTTAGTGCGGTAGTTACCAAGCCTCTTAATGTACCACAATCTTCATCAGCGATAATAACATCCTGTGAAACATCTACCAAACGACGGGTTAAATAACCGGCATCAGCAGTTTTAAGCGCAGTATCGGCCAAACCTTTACGAGCACCATGCGTAGAAATAAAGTATTCAAGTACTGACAGACCTTCTTTAAAGTTGGAAAGAATCGGATTTTCGATAATTTCACCGCCTGTTGCACCTGATTTTTGTGGTTTTGCCATCAAACCTCTCATACCTGACAGCTGACGAATCTGTTCTTTAGATCCACGGGCACCTGAATCAAGCATCATATAAACAGGATTGAATCCTTGTTTATCTTTTGCAAGTTGTTTCATCAGGGTTTGTGTAAGATGAGAATTGGTATGTGTCCAGATATCGATAATTTGATTGTATCTTTCATTGTTGGTAATGAACCCCATGTTATAGTTGCTCATTACTTCATCCACTTCAATATTGGCATCGGCAACCAGTTGTTCTTTGGTAGCTGGAATGATAACATCTCCCAGATTAAAAGACAAACCACCCTGGAAAGCCATCATAAAACCTAAGTCTTTGATATCGTCAAGGAATTTAGCAGTTTTAGCAGTACCTGTTTTTTTCAGAACAGAACTGATAATATCTCGCAATGATTTTTTGGTGAGTAATTCATCCACAAAACCATATTCTTTAGGAACAACCTGGTTGAACAAAACACGACCTACAGTAGTTTCTTTCAGGGTTTTTTTAAAGACCCCGTTTACTTCAACATCAATCATCACCTTAATCCAGGCATGCAAATCAATCATTTTTTCGTTGTAAGCAATAATTACTTCTTCGGAAGAATAGAAGATTTTACCTTCACCTTTTACAGGATTTTCAGGTTCGCTGAGTCTGCCTTTAGTTATATAATAGAGACCCAAAACCATGTCCTGTGAAGGAACTGTGATAGGTGCACCATTTGCAGGGTTTAAAATATTATGTGAAGCAAGCATTAATATCTGGGCTTCCAAAATTGCTGCATTTCCAAGTGGAACGTGAACAGCCATCTGGTCACCATCGAAATCGGCATTGAAAGCTGTACATACCAATGGATGCAAACGAATAGCTTTACCTTCAACCAAACGAGGTTGAAATGCCTGTATACCCAAACGGTGAAGGGTTGGAGCACGGTTTAGCATGACCGGATGACCTTTTAAAATACTTTCAAGAATATCCCAGACTACAGGATCTTTTCTGTCTACTATTTTTTTGGCAGATTTAACGGTTTTCACAATTCCTCTTTCGAGCATTTTGCGGATAATAAATGGCTTAAATAATTCAGAAGCCATGTCTTTAGGAATACCACATTCGTTTAATTTTAATTCAGGGCCTACCACGATAACCGAACGACCTGAATAGTCGACACGTTTACCTAATAAGTTCTGACGGAAACGACCTTGTTTTCCTTTTAAACTATCGCTTAATGATTTTAATGCTCTGTTGGATTCTGTTTTAACAGAACTTGCTTTACGTGAATTGTCAAACAATGAATCCACAGCTTCCTGAAGCATACGTTTTTCGTTACGCATAATTACGTCAGGAGCTTTGATTTCTATTAATCTTTTTAAACGGTTGTTTCTGATAATTACCCTGCGGTATAAATCATTTAAATCGGAAGTAGCAAAACGGCCACCATCCAGAGGCACAAGCGGTCTGAGTTCAGGTGGAATAACAGGAACAACTTTCACAATCATCCATTCAGGACGATTTTCGATACGGTGTTGTGCATCGCGGAAAGCTTCATAAACTTTCAATCGTTTTAATAAATCCTGTTTTCTTTGTTGTGAGGTTTCGTTACTGGCACGATGACGCAAATCGAACGACATTTGATCCAGATCCAGTCGGGAAAGAAGATCATGCAATGCTTCGGCACCCATTTTGGCAATAAATTTATTGGGATCTTTATCATCCAGGTTTTGGTTGTCTGCAGGAAGATTTTCAAGTATTTCGAAATATTCTTCTTCTGATAAAAAATCCAGGTAGTTTACACCTTCATTTTTCTTTATACCCGGATTGATGACTACATATTTTTCATAATAAATAATCATGTCCAGTTTCTTGGTTTGTAAACCAAGTAAAGAACCAATTTTATTAGGCAAAGATCTAAAAAACCATATATGTGCAACAGGAACCACCAGTTGAATGTGTCCCATTCTTTCCCTTCTTACCTTTTTTTCGGTAACTTCAACTCCACAACGGTCGCACACGATGCCTTTGTATCTGATACGTTTATATTTACCGCAATGACATTCCCAATCTTTTACAGGTCCAAAAATTCTTTCACAAAACAAACCATCTCTTTCGGGTTTGTAGGTTCTGTAATTAATGGTTTCTGGTTTAAGAACTTCACCTCTTGAACGTTCAAGAATTATTTCGGGTGAAGACAAACTTATAGTAATGCTGGAGAACTCATGTTTTACGGTATTGTCTTTTCTGAAAGCCATGTTTTTAATGTTAAAAAATTAAATAAAATGTTGAATTATCGATTAAGTGAACCCATTTACATTTGCTAATCAAATGTAATGTTCAAACCTAATCCTCTTAATTCATGAACTAAAACATTAAAAGATTCAGGAATTCCCGGTTTTGGCATGTTATCGCCTTTAACGATAGATTCGTAAGCTTTTGCTCTACCAATCACATCGTCGGATTTAACCGTTAATATTTCCTGTAAAATGTTGGCAGCACCGAATGCTTCAAGTGCCCATACTTCCATTTCTCCAAAACGTTGTCCCCCAAACTGAGCTTTACCACCTAAAGGTTGTTGTGTTATAAGTGAATAAGGTCCGATTGAACGGGCATGCATTTTGTCATCAATCATGTGATGAAGTTTAATCATATAGATAAATCCAACTGTAGCAGGTTGGTCAAATCTAACGCCGGTTCCACCGTCGTGTAGATAAACTTTCCCGTTTTCAGGTAAATCAGCTTTGCGCATGTAGCCATTTATTTCATCAATGGTAGCACCATCAAAAATAGGTGTTGAAAATTGAAGTCCTAATTTCATACCTGCCCAGCCTAGTACCGTTTCGTATATTTGTCCAAGGTTCATACGCGAAGGTACACCCAATGGATTCAATACGATATCTACCGGTGTTCCATCTTCGAGGAATGGCATATCTTCTTCACGAACAATTTTAGAAACAATACCCTTATTTCCGTGACGACCGGCCATTTTATCACCAACTTTAAGTTTACGTTTTTTAGCAATGTAAACTTTAGCCATTTGAATAATTCCTGCAGGTAAATCATCGCCTACAGTTGCAATAAATTTATTACGTGAATATCTACCAGTATATTCTCTGAATTTGATACTGTAATTATTCAACAGTTCTTTGATCAGGGCATTGGTTTCCTTATCAGTAGTCCATTTGTTGGGATTGATATTTGTATAATCAATAGAACTCAATATTTTTTGTGTGAATTTTGTTTTTTTAGGAACAATTTCTTCTTTAAAAATATTATAAACACCTTGTGAAACTTTTCCACTGGTTAATACCAATAATTTATCAACTAATTTATTGGATAAGTCTGTGGTATCCCTCAGATAATCTTTTTCAAGTACTTTAATGATATCCTTGTCTTTTCCTTTGGTTTTTTTATCTTTCAACACTCTGGAGAAAAGCTTTTTATTTATAACAACACCTTTTAATGAAGGAGGTGCTTTAAGAGATGCGTCTTTAACATCACCAGCTTTATCACCAAAAATGGCTCTCAATAATTTTTCTTCAGGAGTTGGATCCGATTCACCTTTAGGTGTAATTTTTCCTATCAGAATATCACCTTCATTTACTTCTGCACCAATACGGATGATACCGTTTTCGTCCAGATCTTTGGTAGCTTCGGCACTTACATTTGGAATATCGTTGGTCAATTCTTCCAGTCCACGTTTTGTTTCGCGAACTTCAAGTGTAAATTCCTCGATATGCACAGAGGTAAAGATATCTTCCTTTACAACTTTTTCAGAAATAACAATCGCATCTTCAAAGTTATAACCTTTCCAGGGCATAAACGCGACCATTAAATTTCTACCCAAAGCTAACTCACCGTTCTTGGTAGCATAACCTTCGCAAAGTACCTGACCTTTTTTAATCTTTTCGCCTTTTTTTACAATAGGTCTAAGATTAATGGTAGTATTTTGATTGGTACGCATGAATTTAGTCAATTTATAATGTTTCAGTTCATCATCAAAACTAACCAATCTTTCTTTCTCGTCGCGGGCATATCTGATGACAATTTCGTCGGCATCAACATATTCAACAATACCATCCACTTCAGCATTGATCAATACACGTGAATCGCGTGCAACAGAACCTTCAATACCAGTTCCAACGATAGGAATCTGTGGATTTAATAAAGGAACGGCCTGACGCATCATATTAGAACCCATCAAAGCACGGTTGGCATCATCATGTTCCAGAAATGGAATCAATGATGCAGCTATAGATGCAATTTGATTGGGTGCGATATCAATTAAATCGATTTTTTCTTTGGATACAATAGGGAAATCGGCTAAATGTCTGGCTTTGATTTTATCAGGAATAAGATTTCCGTTATCATCATAATCAGTATTGGCCTGAGCAATAATACTGTGCTCTTCTTCTTCGGCACTCATATAAATATACTCCTGATCCATGGCAACTTTACCTTCATTTACCTTACGGTATGGAGTTTCGATAAATCCGAGTTTATTTATTTTTGCATACACACAAAGCGAAGAAATTAATCCGATATTAGGACCTTCTGGAGTTTCAATCGTACACAATCTTCCATAATGTGTATAGTGAACGTCACGAACCTCAAAGCCTGCTCTTTCTCTGGATAGACCACCGGGTCCTAAAGCAGAAATTCTTCTTTTATGCGTTATTTCGGCCAACGGATTGGTTTGATCCATAAACTGAGACAATGCATTGGTTCCGAAGAATGAATTGATAACAGAGGATAATGTTTTTGCATTGATCAGATCAGTAGGAGTAAATACTTCGTTATCACGAACATTCATTCTTTCACGGATCGTTCTAGCCATACGTGATAAACCTACACCAAACTGAGCATACAATTGTTCACCAACTGTACGAACTCTACGATTGCTTAAATGATCAATATCATCAACATCAGTTTTGGCGTTGATTAACATAATCAGATATTTGATAATATCAATGATATCTTCTTTGGTTAATACTTTGATGTCGTTGGAAACATTCAGATTTAGTTTTTTATTAATTCTGTATCTACCAACATCACCTAGATCGTAACGTTTGTCAGAGAAAAATAATTTTTCAATAATTCCTCTGGCGGTTTCTTCATCAGGTGGTTCGGCATTACGAAGCTGACGATATATATATTCTACTGCTTCTTTTGCATTATTGGCAGTATCTTTTTGTAAAGTATTGAAAATGATTGCGTAATCGTTAGAATTCGTATCTTCTTTGTGTAAAAGAATGGTTTTGATATGGGCATTCACGATTAAGTCGATATGTTTATCTTCCAAAATTGTTTCGCGGTCGATAATCACTTCGGTACGTTCAATAGAAACGACTTCACCGGTATCTTCATCCACAAAATCTTCGATCCAGGCTCTTACAACACGGGCAGCCAAACGACTACCGATTAATTTCTTAAGACCTACTTTTGAAACTTTAACTTCTTGAGCAAGGTTAAAAATTTCAAGAATATCTTTATCGGTTTCAAAACCGATTGCTCTTAATAATGTGGTGATAGGAAGTTTTTTCTTTCTATCGATGTAAGCATACATCACATTATTGATATCGGTAGTAAATTCCATCCAAGATCCCTTAAAAGGAATAATTCTGGCAGAATAAAGCTGTGTTCCGTTGGCATGTACACTGGTTCCGAAGAAAACTCCGGGTGAACGATGCAACTGAGAAACGACAACTCTTTCGGCTCCATTAACAACGAAAGTACCTTTGGGTGTCATATATGGTATCATACCAAGATACACATCCTGAATGATGGTTTCAAAATCTTCGTGTTCAGGATCGGTACAATATAATTTTAATTTTGCTTTCAGCGGCACACTATAAGTAAGCCCTCTCTCCAGACATTCTTCAATAGAATAACGGGGTGGGTCGATAAAATAGTCAATAAATTCTAACACAAAATTATTACGGGCATCGGTAATTGGAAAGTTTTCCATGAAAACTTTAAACAAACCTTCATCGGAACGATTTTCAGAATTGGTTTCCAATTGGAAGAAATCCCTGAAAGATTTTAGTTGAATATCTAAAAAATCAGGATAATTTTCTCTTTTTTTCGATGCAAAATTGATTTTTTGAACTGTTTTTGGTGTCAAAGTGATTTCGTTTTAAGATGGAAGAAAAAAAATGAATTAACAATTAATATATAACAAGGAAAAGACTTCTTGTATTACAAGAAGTCTGTTTCCTTATTAATTGTATGATATTAAACTTCTTACTTAACTTCTACTTCTGCACCAGCTTCTACTAATTGTTTTCTTAATGCTTCAGCTTCGTCTTTCGTAACTCCTTCTTTGATAGGTTTTGGAGCTGCATCAACCAATTCTTTTGCTTCTTTTAAGCCTAAGCTGGTTAATTCTTTTACTAATTTTACTACAGCTAATTTTTGTGCACCTGCTGCTTTAAGGATCACATCAAAAGATGTTTGTTCTTCTGCTACTGCTGCTACTGCTGCTGGAGCTGCTACTGAAACTGCTGCTGCTGCTGGTTCG
Organism: Bacteroidales bacterium; assembly: GCA_038204725.1. Classification (GTDB taxonomy): domain Bacteria; phylum Bacteroidota; class Bacteroidia; order Bacteroidales; family JACABE01; genus JACABE01. The sequence continues at coordinate 33,989 of JBBRCQ010000007.1, forward strand.
ATGCCATATACGTCTTTCAAAATATCAGCTAATTCTTTAACTTCTTTAACGGTTAAATTAACTAATTGTTCTGCAAAAGCTTTTAAATCTGCCATTTTATTATTGTTTTAATTGTTTTAAAATTTGTTTTTTTATGAATTATTCTGGTCTTTCTGATAATGTTTTAAGAATTCCTGAGATGTTACTTCCACCTGATTGCAATGCAGACATAACATTTTGAACCGGAGACTGAAGCATACCGATAATATCACCGATAAGTTCATTTTTCGACTTGATATTGATAAGCATATCAAGTTGGTTGTCACCAATATAAAATGATTCTTCAACAAAAGCACCTTTTAAAATAGGTTTAGGTGAAGTAGCTCTGAATTCTTTAATTAATTTTGCAGGTAAATTATTAATATCTGCAAGCATAATAGAAGAAGACCCTTTTAATACCGGAAATAGTTCAGAGTAATCTCTGCCGGATTGTTCCATTGCTCTTTTGAGCAATGTGTTTTTTGCTACGATCAACTGTACTTCTCTTCTGAAACAAAGTCTTCTCAATTTACTTGTATTTACTGAATCTAAATTTGAGATATCAGTAACATACAAATAGCTGGATGCCGAAATTTGTTGTGCAAGAGATTCTATAAGTTGATTTTTTTCTTTTTTTCTCATAGTAATTACTTTCTTTTAAGCCACCTACTTTATAAATTATAAAGCAATGGATTTAGGTTCAACTTTAATACCCGGACTCATTGTACTTGAAAGGTAAATACTTTTTACATAAGTGCCTTTGGCTGCTGATGGTTTCAATTTGATAATAGTTTGTATCAATTCTCTTGCATTTTCAATTATTTTATCATTTTCAAATGATACTTTTGCAACTGCAGCGTGAATAATACCGAATTTATCAACTTTGAAATCAATTTTACCAGCTTTTACTTCCAGTACAGCTTTACCAACTTCCATTGTAACAGTACCTGTTTTTGGATTGGGCATTAAACCTCTTGGTCCTAAAATTTTTCCTAACGCTCCTACTTTTGGCATGACGCTTGGCATGGTGATGATAACATCTACATCTGTCCAGCCGCTTTTGATTTTATCAATGTATTCGTCAAGCCCGTAGTAATCTGCTCCGGCTTCTTTAGCTTCATCCTCTTTATCAGGTGTACATAATACCAGAACTTTTTTAGTTTTTCCGGTGCCGTGAGGCAATGTTACGATACCACGAACCATTTGATTGGCTTTACGTGGATCTACACCCAAGCGAACATCTACATCCACGGAAGAATCAAATTTTGTATTGGAAATATCCTTTACAATTTTGATGGCTTCTTCCAGTGAAAAGATAGCGTCTTTATCGAATTTTGCTAAAGCTTCTTTTCTTTTTTTTGTCAACTTAACCATTTCGCGTTTTGTTAATTTAAATTTGACTTTTTAATAATGTTTACCTTAAACATTATGAAGCGATACTTGCAAAAGGTTTTATCCTTTTATTGTTAACCCCATACTTCTGGCAGTACCTGAAACCATTGATATAGCTGATTCTAATGTGAAACAGTTTAAATCAACCATTTTAGCTTCAGCAATTTGCTGAACTTGTCCCATTGAAATTTCAGCAACTTTATTTCTATTAGGTTCTGGTGAACCTTTTTTGAGAGCTGCCGCTTCCATCAACTGTACTGCTACAGGTGGAGTTTTAATTATAAAAACAAAGGATTTGTCTTTGTAAACAGTAATAATTACAGGAATAATTTTCCCTGCACTTTCTTGTGTACGAGCATTAAACTGCTTGCAAAATTCCATAATGTTCACACCTTTGGAACCCAATGCGGGGCCTACCGGTGGTGAAGGATTTGCAGCACCTCCTTTAATTTGTAATTTAATGATACCTGTAATCTCTTTTGCCATTTTGCTTTTTACTTAAAGATTAAAAACTTAAGTTTGAATTTTTGATAATTTATTCTTTTTCTACTTGCATAAAACTTAATTCTAATGGTGTTTTTCTTCCGAAAATTTTCACCATTACTTTCAGCTTTTTCTTTTCGTCATTCACTTCTTCAATGATTCCACTGAAGCTGTTGAATGGTCCATCAATTACTTTAACTGATTCTCCTACAATAAACGGATCGTTCATTTCTTCACCTTGATTCGAAAGCTCATCAACTTTACCGAGAATTCTATTCACCTCGGCTTGTCGCATCGCTACCGGCTCACCTTTTGAACCTAAAAATCCAATTACATTAGGAATACCTTTTATAATATGAGGTATTTCACCCATAAGAAAAGCTTCAATAAGAACATAGCCGGGAAGATAATTTCTTTCCTTGCTGATTTTTTTACCTTTTCTTACGGAATATACTTTTTCTGTTGGAATAAGCACTTGTGAAACGTAATCTTGTAAGTTTAAGCGGCTGATTTCACTTTCCATGTATTCTTTTACTTTTTTCTCTTTCCCGCTGATGGCTCTGACTACATACCACTTTTTTACTTGCTCGCTCATACTATTTAAAGAATTTGATAAGAATTAATTATCAAAATTTAATACATTATTTAATTACGGCTTTTTAAACATAAAGTTTTATTTGCATTGCATATCTCAGTTAAACCGGAAGGTTTGTTAAAGGGAAGCAAGATAAAGTAATGCAAATAATTGATCACTTTTAGGTTAAAATGCTATAAAAGTAACCCAGGAGGCCTTTCCATGCTAAATCAGGATGGGCTCCAAAAACGATATCCATTCCAAAAACCACAAAAGCGATTATGAGTGAGGCAACAGAAACAACTATTGCACTGTTTTGTAATTCGCTCCATGATGGCCACGATACCTTATTCATAAGTTCATCGTAGCTTTCCTTAATGTAATCTATTACTTTTGACATCAAATATATGTATTTTGCACGGGTGGAAGGATTTGAACCCTCAGCCTACGGTTTTGGAGACCGCCACTCTACCAATTGAGCTACACCCGTTTGTTGATAAATAGATAAATAAAGGCATCCTTGTTGTTCAAGGAATACCTTTATTTACATTATATTATAATATTTATGTTGAAATTATTCAAGAATTTCAGTTACCTGACCTGCACCTACAGTTCTACCACCTTCACGGATAGCAAATCTTAAGTTTAAGTTCAATGCAATTTCTGTAATCAAATCAACAGTGATGGTTAAGTTATCACCTGGCATAACCATTTCTACACCTTCTGGTAAAAATACTTCGCCAGTAACGTCTGTTGTTCTGAAATAGAACTGTGGACGATATTTATTGTGAAATGGAGTATGACGGCCACCTTCTTCTTTTTTAAGGATATAAACCTCAGCTTTGAATTTTTTATGCGGTTTAACTGAACCTGGTTTAGCAATAACCATACCACGGGTAATTGAATCTTTATCAATACCTCTTAACAATAAACCTGCATTATCGCCAGCTTCACCTCTATCGAGAATCTTGCGGAACATTTCAACACCGGTAACAACTGATTTTAATTTTTCAGCACCCATACCAATGATTTCAACTGGATCACCTGTGTTGATAATACCGGTTTCAATTCTTCCGGTAGCAACTGTACCACGACCTGTAATTGAAAATACATCTTCAACTGGCATCAAGAATGGTTTATCAACGTCTCTTGGAGGAAGAGGAATATAAGTATCCACAGCATCCATTAATTCGTAGATTTTTTCCATCCATTTAGGTTCTTTATTCAAACCACCTAAAGCGGATCCTTGAATAACAGGAGTATTTTCACCGTCGAAACCGTAGAAAGTTAATAACTCTCTGATTTCCATTTCAACAAGTTCCAATAATTCTTCGTCATCTACTAAATCGACTTTATTCATGAAAACAACCAATTTAGGCACACCAACCTGGCGAGCTAAAAGGATATGTTCACGGGTTTGTGGCATAGGACCATCAGTAGCAGCAACAACAATGATAGCACCGTCCATTTGGGCAGCACCAGTAACCATGTTTTTAACATAGTCAGCGTGACCAGGACAGTCAACGTGAGCATAATGTCTGTTTGCAGTTTGATACTCGATATGAGCAGTATTAATAGTAATACCTCTTTCTTTTTCTTCAGGAGCTGCATCGATTGAATCGAATGATTTGAATTCTGCAAAACCTTTTTCGGCTAAACATAAAGTAATAGCTGCTGTTAAGGTTGTCTTGCCGTGATCGACGTGACCAATTGTTCCAACGTTTACGTGTGGTTTGGAACGGTCGAATTTTTCTTTTGCCATATTATTGCTTGTTAAAGATGTTTAAATTTATAATTATTACGTATATTATATTTATTGTTTAATTTTTCAAGCAGAGCCATTGACGAGAGTTGAACTCGTGACCCCTTCCTTACCAAGGAAGTACTCTACCACTGAGCTACAACGGCTAAACACAAAGAGCGGAAGACGGGTCTCGAACCCGCTACCTACAGCTTGGAAGGCTGTCGCTCTACCAAATGAGCTACTTCCGCAGTGTGTGGGGGGAGGAGGATTCGAACCTCCGAAGGCTGCGCCAACAGATTTACAGTCTGTCCCATTTGACCGCTCTGGTATCCCCCCCTTTGTTTTTTTTTGATGAGCCGATGGAGGGATTCGAACCCCCGACCAGCTGATTACAAATCAGCTGCTCTGGCCAACTGAGCTACATCGGCGTTGGTATTATTACATTCTAAAAAAAACAGTCCTCATTTTTTAAAGGACTGCAAAAATAGATATAATTTTAATACCAACCAAAAAATATTTACTTTATTTTTAATTAAATTCCTCTCAGCTTTTCTTTGTGCTTAATTAATTGCTTTTTTAAGGCATCAACTGCCTGGTCTGTAGCGGCTTCAAATGTTTTGCAATTTTTCTTTGCAAACAGATCATTTCCGGGTATCAACAACTTTATTTCTGCGATTTTATTCTCCAGGTCTTCACCGTTCTCTATTTTTAAGATTACTTCACTTCCAATTATATCGTTATAATTGTTGGTAAGTTTCTGAACTTTATCATTGATGAATTCTTCTAACCTCTTATCAGTCTTGAATTTAACAGAATTAATTGTTACTTTCATAATTAAGAACCTCCATTTTATGCCCTCGGATGGGCTTGTTTATAAATACTTTTTAATTTATTAATTGAATTATGGGTATAAACCTGTGTAGCCGAAAGACTGGAATGACCCAATATTTCTTTGATGGCATTGAGGTCTGCTCCATTGTTAAGCATGTGTGTAGCAAATGTATGGCGTAAAACATGCGGGCTTTTCTTATTAACTGTTGTTATTCCGCTAAGGTAATAATTTACGATGCGATAAACAAGTTTTGCGTATACTTTTTTTCCAAATTTTGTTAAAAAAATATAATCGTCTTTTTCTTTACAACTAACTCCTTGTTTTGCTTTAATTTCGGAAAAGTGTAAAAATTTTCCTTTTAAGAAATTTGTAATTGGAATGATTCTTTCTTTTTTCCTTTTACCCAATACTTTGAGTGTTAAATTGCCAATATCAAGATCTTGTTCCTTCAGATTTATTAATTCTGATAAACGAATGCCAGTGTTATAAAATACTTCTATGATGAGCATATTTCTAACCTGAGAATAATCATCCGTAAAATCATCAGTATCCAACAGTGCCTCCATATTGGCTTCTTCTATAAATATGGGTAGTTTTTTGGGTATTTTGGGCGTAATTATTTTAAGGGTAGGATTTATTAAAACGCCCCCTTCTCTTAAATGATATTTGTAAAATGATTTTAAAGCCGTAATCTTACGACGTATACTCCTTGCTTGAACGCCTGACTCCATCAACGAAGATAGCCACTCTCGTATCATTTGATAATCAATAACAGCTATATCAATGGTTTCGAAAGTGTTTTGTGTAAAGCTAAAAAATTGTTCAAGATCGCTTTGATAAGCAATACAGGTATTGATCGAATACCCTTTCTCGAATTTTATATATTGTAGAAATTTTTCTGTCATTGCTGTTTACCAATTCATATAACAATCAAATGTATTAATAGTTGGTAGACATTCTATAGTTTCAAAAATTAAATTAAATCATCAGATACTTTAGAAAGTCTAAGGAATCAACTGTCAGTCTATGTATCTAATGGATACACATCTTCATATAAATAAAAAAAGGAAAATCTGATTATTTACAAAATTACTTTTATAAATCAGATTTTCCCCTTAAAATTCGTTTATGATACCTACAAACAATTATATTTCATCATTTTGATGCATTTGTTGAACGTAAATTGCTTTTAAGCGTTGTTCCCGTTGAACTATCGAAGGTTTAATGAATTTTTGTCTGAGACGCAATTCTTTTACAACGCCGGTTTTTTCAAATTTTCTTTTCAGTTTTTTCAAAGCGCGGTCGATGTTTTCGCCTTCTTTAATTGGAACGATAATCATAATGAATACCTCTTTCTTGTTTAATTAATAAATATTTATTTGTGCGGCAAAATTATAAATAAGTTTTTATATTTCAAAACTTAATTTCAAAATAAATTATTTTGGTGCTTTTCTTAAAAGCTGCATAGCCATCAATCCAAACAACAGTATGGGAATCCATACAGACAATGCTGCGGGCAAGTTTCCTGAGGTGGCAAATACTGTTGATATCTTCATAAACAAAATAAAAGAAAAGGTAATACCCAAGCCAAATGCCAGATTTAAGCCAATGCCACCTCTTACTTTTCTTGAAGATAAAGAAACACCGATCAATGTAAGAACAATGGTTGCAAATGGATAAGAAATCCTTTGGTATTTTTCAATTTCATAAAATTTCACTCTATCGGATCCTCTTAACTTTTCCTGTGCAATAAATCTACGTAGTTGTGAATAGTCCATCGTTTCAACATCTTTATTTTCTTTGGTAAAATCTGAAGGATGAATATTCATGCTCACATTCAATGTATCTCCTTTGGTAAATGTTTCGTTGACACCGTCAATTTTACGTATAATATAATTTCGTACATTCCAGTTCCCGCTTAAACTATCCCAATTTATCTGATCTGCAGTTAATTTATAATATAAACCGTTTTCATTTATTTTTTCAATTGAAAACCTGTAACCAGTGTTATTATTGTCATCATACCCTTCCAGATAAATGTAAGTCCCTTTTTCTACTTGAAGATGATAATTTGATTTATTGGTTTTATTGCTGCTTTTAATATATTTTTTTTCGAATGCCAGCCTGTGTACATTTACATTGGGAATCAAAAAATTGGCTAAATAAAAAGTCATCAATCCGATTACAATGGCCGAAAACATATAAGGCATCAAAAAACGCTTGAAACTGATACCTGCATTTAAAATTGCAACAATCTCGGTATTTGCAGCCATTTTGGAAGTAAAGAAAATAACCGCCACAAAAGTGAACAATGGACTAAACAGATTCACAAAATAAGGTATAAAATTCAAATAATAATTGAAAATAATTTCATTGATTGGTGCTTTTTTCTCAATAAAATCATCTATTTTCTCCGAAATGTCAAAAATAACGACTACAATAATTATTAATGCAATGGCATAGAAAAATGTGCCTAAAAATTTACGGATAATATAAATATCAAGTTTCTTAAACATTCAATATTTCATTTAAAATTGATTATAAACGAACAATTAGTTGTTTTACCATTTTATTTTTCCATGCTGTAAATGTTCCATCCAGAATTTTTTTACGTGCTTCACCCACCAGCCAGAGATAAAAATTTAAATTATGAACACTGGCAATCATGGGAGCCAGCATTTCCTGAGCCTGAAACATGTGCCGTAAATAAGCCCTTGAATATTGACTATCCACATAGCTCATTCCATTTGGATCCAATGGAGAAAAATCATTTTTCCACTTTTCATTTTTGATATTGATCATCCCTTCGCTGGTAAACAACATTCCGTTGCGACCATTCCGAGTTGGCATTACGCAATCCAGCATATCTATCCCTAACGCAATACTTTCCAAAATATTGGCTGGTGTACCTACGCCCATTAAATATCTTGGTTTATCTTCGGGCAAAATACCACATACCAATTCGGTAAGTTCATACATAATTTCTATAGGTTCCCCTACCGACAAGCCTCCAATGGCATTTCCTTCTCTGTGATGCGAAGCTATTTCTTCAGCAGATTTTATACGTAAATCGCGATATACACTGCCCTGAACAATTGGGAATAGCGCCTGAGGAAATCCATAAATAGATTCGGTGGCATCAAACTGATCAATACACCGCTTTAACCATCGATGGGTAAGCCCCATCGATTTGGATGCATAATCATAATCGCAGGGATATGGAGTACATTCATCAAAAGCCATTATAATATCAGCTCCGATTACCCGCTGAATATCCATCACTTTCTCCGGAGTAAAGTTATGTCTGGAGCCATCAATATGCGACTGAAAAATCACCCCTTCTTCTTTCATTTTCCGTGTACCGGAAAGTGAATATACCTGATATCCTCCACTATCGGTTAATATTGGCTGATCCCATCCAATAAATTTATGCAAACCACCGGCTTGCTGTAAAGTATCAAGTCCCGGTCGAAGGTACAAATGATAAGTGTTTCCTAAAATAATCTGAGCACCAATATCTTGTTTTAAATCCTTAAAATGCACCGCTTTAACTGATCCAACTGTACCAACCGGCATAAAAATAGGTGTTTGGATAACTCCATGAGCGGTTACAATTTCTCCAGCCCTTGCTTTTGATTTTTTATCTAGTCCTTTTATAGTAAAATCCATAAATTATATTGAGTAATGATAGCTATTTACAGCACATTGCTATAAATCAATAGTTTATAATACATGTAATATGTTTATAAATTTTTTCCAAAGATAAATCTAATTCGCATATAATAAATATTTTTGCAGTATCAATTACTATATAATATAAATAAGGAATGAATCCATTCAGTATTTTAAATTAAAATTCATATTAAAAGTTTATAAATGTTGCAGTTATAATGTATTTTCGCTGGAAATCAATTGAAACAGTATAGATAAATGTTTTGTCTGCTTGAATAGTCAACCTTTTCGCTTTTAACTAAACCAATCAATTAAAATTCAGATACAATTTCATTCATTGTCTTCATTCATAACTGTTTAATTTAAGCTCAAATGATAAAAGAAATCAATATCAATTGCCAATGTCAAAGAAAAGAATGTAAGAATAATGGGATTTGTGAAGAATGCCTTAAATTTCATACAGCAGATGGCAGTTTGCCAACTTGTGAAAGCATTATTATAAAAAAGGATAAAAAGGATCAATAAAAGTAAAAATGATTATAGAAAATAAAGTTTTTGAGCGAATAGATTATTCAAAAAATAATCTTACGAAAGGAGAATATGAAAATTGCAGTTTTGTAAACTGCAATTTTTACAATAGCGATCTATCCAATGTAATTTTCAGAAATACAGTGTTTAATACCTGCGATTTTAGTCTGGCAGATATCAAAAATACAATACTGAATGACATAATGTTTAAAAACTGCAAACTCATGGGTTTGCAGCTGAATGAATGCAAAGAATTTTTGCTTTCTTTTGATTTTGATAATTGTTTGCTGAAGCTGAGTGTTTTTTATAAATTAAAACTAAAAAAGATAAAGTTTACCAATTGCAATCTCCAGGAAGTTGATTTTACTGAAACAGACTTAAGTGGTGCTGTATTTGATAATTGCGATCTTCATCGTGCCATTTTCGACAGAACAAATATAGAGAAAGCAGATTTCAGGACTTCCTATAATTATTCGATTAATCCGGAAGCAAACAAAATCAAAAAAGCCAGGTTCTCCAAAATGGGTGTGATTGGTTTATTGGATAAATATAATATTGAGATTGAATAATGAAATTTCTTTTTTTCTAACAAAAAAAAGTATACACTCAAAATACAATATTATATTGTTTTCAATACTTGATTGTTATTCTAAAGAAAAAGCTGTCAGATTTTTAAACTGACAGCCTTTATTTATGCTATGACAAACATTGGTTTTCTTCGTTGGCTTTTTCTATTACCTTTTCATACTCTGCCGGTGACAAATCGTTGTAAAAGAAATAAACAGGATTTACTTTTGTTCCGTTTAAGATAACTTCGTAATGCACATGAGGTGCTTTGGATAATCCGGTACTTCCTACCAAACCTATGATTTCACCCCGTTTTACTCTTTGTCCGGTTTTTACATTTATCTTCGACATGTGTCCATAAAGGGTCTGATAACCATAACCATGTTTTATCTCGCAAACAATACCATATCCGCTTTCTCTTCCGGCATTAACCACAACGCCATCGCCGGTTGCATAAATAGGCGTCCCCTTTGGTGCAGAAATATCAATACCTGTGTGCATACGACGGTATTTCAGAATTGGATGAAACCTTAATCCAAAACCCGAAATAATCTGCCCTCTGTTTTTAGGCATCGGTAAGATAGCAGGTAAATGAATCATCATATCTTCTTTACTTTTAGCCATGCTATATACATCATCAAAAGATTTTGACTGAATATAAAGTTGTCGGGAAATCTGATCAACTTTACGGGCAGTTTCAATTACCCTTGCTGAATTATTCATTCCTTCCAGCTCAGCATATCGGTTTGCACCTCCAATTCCTGCATTTCTAACTGAAGCTGCTATGGGTTCTGCTTCAAAAATAACTCGGTAAATATTATCATCTCTGTTTTCAATATCTTTTAATACTGCCGAAATATTATTTAGTTTATCGTTCAATATGTCGTATTGCATTTTAAATTGCTCATTTTCACGCATCAACATTTTTTCTTTGGGTGAATTAAAAAAATTATAGGCAATTAATAAAACAACAGTCGCAAATACAGATCCAAAAGCAACAATAGAAAACAATTTTTTGAAACGATCTTTAAAAGTAATCCTCACTTTCTCAATAGAGAGTGAATGTACATTAAAATGATATCTGATTTTATTTGGCATTGTATTTCAAGTATATATAAATAAAAAGAAAAAAATTGACTTCCCAGACCCGCAAAATTAATCAATAAAAGCTATTTTTGCAGAATATCACACTCATAAAAAACCTTAAAAAATAAAATACACACCACAATATGCAATCATCAACAATAAGAAAAACTTTTCTGGATTTTTTCCAATCCAAACAACATCAGATAGTTCCATCAGCACCCATGGTTGTTAAAAATGATCCCACGCTGATGTTTACCAATGCCGGGATGAATCAGTTCAAAGATATTTTTCTGGGCAATTCGCCTGCAAAATACACACGTATTACTGATACGCAAAAGTGTCTGAGGGTTTCCGGCAAGCACAACGATCTGGAAGAAGTAGGACATGACACCTACCACCATACGATGTTCGAGATGCTTGGAAATTGGTCGTTTGGCGATTATTTTAAAAAAGAAGCCATAGCCTGGGCCTGGGAATTGCTTGCCGGTGTTTATGGTATAAATAAAGACAGTATGTATGTAACTGTTTTTGGTGGCGATGAGGCTGATGGCTTACCCAAAGATATGGAAGCATATAATTTCTGGAAAGAATTTGTATCGGAAGATCGAATTTTGTTTGGTTCCAAGAAAGATAATTTTTGGGAAATGGGTGATTCAGGCCCTTGTGGTCCCTGTTCCGAAATACATGTGGATATCCGTAATGCAACTGAGAAAGCAAAAATTTCGGGTAAAGATCTTGTAAACAACGATCATCCGCAGGTTATTGAAATCTGGAACCTTGTTTTTATTGAATTCAATAGAATGGCTGATGGGAAATTGGTTTCATTACCTGCAAAACATGTGGATACAGGCATGGGGTTCGAAAGGCTGGCAATGGTATTACAAGGCAAACAATCCAATTATGATACTGATGTTTTTCAACCGATTATTCAGGAAATTGCCCGTTTATCGGGGAAAGTATATGGTGATGCATACAAGGCAGATGTAGCCATGCGTGTAATAGCCGATCATTTGCGAGCCGTAAGTTTTGCCATTGCCGATGGACAATTGCCATCCAATAATAAGGCCGGTTATGTCATTCGCAGAATATTGCGTCGTGCTGTAAGATACGGTTACACTTTCCTGGATTTCAGAGAACCATTTATAAATGAGTTACTTACAATACTTGTCCAACAAATGGGAGAAAACTTCCCTGAAATCAAAGCCCAGCAAGACCTGATCCGTAAAGTAATTGCAGAAGAAGAAATTTCTTTTCTAAAGACATTGGCTTATGGCATTCAGAAATTCGAACAATATGGGTTGCAAAATTCAATTTCAACCGTTGTAGCTGGTGATTTTGCATTCGAATTACTCGACACCTTTGGGTTTCCTATTGATTTAACACAACTGATGGCGAAAGAAAAAGGCTGGACGGTTGATATGGACGGATTTTCCAAATCAATGGAAGAACAGAAAACCCGTTCACGTCAGGCTGCAATTGTAGATACCGACGATTGGGTAATTTTGAAAAATGCATCCGAAGAAACTACATTTTTGGGATACGATACCCTTATAGCAGATATAGAAATTGTAAAATATCGTAAAGTGAAAGCCAAAGATAAAATATTTTATCAACTGGTTTTCGACAGAACTCCTTTTTATGGTGAAAGTGGCGGTCAGGTGGGTGATAAAGGAATTATTTATAATGACAACGAAACCATCATTATAAGGGACACCAAAAAGGAAAATAATCTGAGTGTTCACATTATCGATAAATTGCCTGAAGAATTAACAAGTAGTTTTACAGCCATGGTTGATGAAAAAAGACGTCAGCAAACAGCCAATAATCATAGTGCTACACATTTGCTGCACGAGGCTTTGCGTACTGTTTTGGGAACACATGTAGAACAAAAAGGATCTTTGGTAGATGAAGAGCGACTGCGTTTCGACTTTGCACATTTTTCGAAAATGAGTGAAGAAGAAATTCAGAAAGTTGAAACGATGGTCAATCGCAGGATACGTGAAAATATACTATTGGAAGAAAAGCGCAATGTGCCCATTGAAGATGCTCAAAAAATGGGTGCAATGGCTTTGTTTGGCGAAAAGTATGGCGACAGTGTAAGGGTTATAAAATTTGGTGATGCGGTTGAATTGTGTGGTGGTACACACGTAAAAGCCACCGGAACGATTGGTATGATAAAGATTATTTCAGAAAGCGCCATTGCTGCTGGTATCAGGCGCATTGAAGCGATCACTGCCGATAAAGCAGAAACATATTACAACCAACAATCCGCCATCCTTTCCGAAATCCGGGAATTGTTAAAAGGCAGCAAAGATGTTGTGAGAAGCATTCAGAATATACAGGAAGAAAACAATGAATTACATCGCCAGATAGCAGTGCTGAGTAAGGAAAAAGCAGGAAATATGCTGGAAACTTTGCTGCAATCGAAACAACTGATCAATGGGGTGAATTTTATAGCTGCTAAAGTAGATCTGGATGCTGCCACGGTTAAAGACCTTGCTTTTGCAATGAAAGAAAAGGAAGAAAATTTATTTCTGGTGCTGGGATACGAAGCTGATGGAAAAATTGGACTGAGTGTTATGGTATCTGAAAATCTGGTGAAAGAAAAAGGCCTGGATGCAAGCAAAATCGTTAGAGAAATTGCAAAAGAAATCCAGGGTGGAGGCGGTGGACAGGCATTCTTTGCCACTGCTGGAGGGAAAAATCCTGAAGGACTGGAAAATGCTTTCGTTAAAGCCAGAAATTTTATAGCTTAAGATTTGAAAAAATATATTTTAGATATTTAGATCTTAATTTTTCAAAAAAATATGAGACCTATAAAGTCAGATTAAATTGTAAAACATGCAATGATAGCATAAACCAATATTGCGTCAATTTAAATAAACTAAACCCCCGTTAATTATATTATCGGGGGTTTTTTTATTTAGTGGTGCGATCTGTAATAAGTGAACAGTGAACAGTGAACAGTGATCAGTGAATAGTGAACAGTGATCAGTAAATAGTGAATAGTGACAGTCTCTCACTTTTACTTAAACTTTTATCCTTTATCCTATATCCTTTATATCTTTTCAAACATTCCATTCAAATATCCAATCCCGGATTTTAAGATCATTTTCCAAAATTAAAACTAAGGCTCAAGAGTAAACCCTATTTTATCTATTTTATTTTATAGGGTTTACCCTAGGATTTTTTATAGTTTACGCTATTGAAATTGAATCTGTTACAATTTACTTTTGTTTCAGAGAATATTTTTCAATTTTACATCTTATTTATTTAAGCATGTAAAACTGTATGATTATTGAATATCAGGCATTGCAACAAGTTTTTAAAACTAATCAACATTTATAGTCAAAAACTAAATTTAAAAAAATTTGACAGCAATGGTATCTGATAATTTAAAAGAAGATATTCAGTAAAATAGATTAATAATCCTAAAAAAAAATAGTTATGAAATTTCGAAACAAAGATTCTCCATTTGATAAATACATCATTTTTTTAAATCTTAATACTACTTATAATACAAATACCTACAAAATCAATTTTCAATTATTCATTAATACATAAAAATTATGAAAAGGTTAAATTCAAAATTAAACATGAAGAAAATGATACAACCACTGGTTTTCATTATCTTCTTATTTGCATTGTTTATCAATGTGAATGCGCAGGTTACCAGCGTTAATGCAATCACTCCGCCTGAAATTGTAATTAGTGCAGTTGCTTTTAATCCCGGTCTTATTACCGGAACTGCTGTTACTGTTACTGATAATGGCGGGAGTTATTGTCCAAATGTTATCTACGAATGGCAGTCAGCTTCTGATGCTGCTTTTACCACCAACGTTATAACAAATCTTGCCTCTACCAAGGACTACAATCCTGGTATTATTTCGGCTACTACCTATTTTCGACGTGTAGTGAGTGTAAATTGCACCGGACCTGCACGTTCAGCAAAAAGTATTGCAGGAATTAAAATAACTATTCAATAATTAAATAATAATAAATATGAAAAGTTTATACAAAAATTTAAGTATGAAGAAATTGATAGCACCATTGGTGTTGTTTTTCTTCTTTTTTACATTGATGAACAATGTAAATTCTCAGGTTGGGGTAGCACCAATATTGAGTCTGAATCAAATAAATGCGCCCCAACATACCAGTGGATGTGTCTCTTTCGCTCCTGGTATTATTGATGGAACAGATGTTACAATTTTGAATATTCAAAAACCATTGTTTGATCCTTGGGCGGTTGACAGTTGCTTAAGTGTATCATACCTGTGGCAATCAACACAAACCGGAGTTAATTTTCCGGATCCTACCACATGGACTTTTATCGGCGGAGCAACCGGTGAAGATTATAATCCCGGAATCATTACTGTAACTACTTGGTATCGTCGTATAGCAATTGCTCAATGTTATCTTCCGGGTCCTAATTCAGCATCTTCAATTACTTCCGAATTAAAGTTAACTGTTAATCCAAACCCAAACATTTATACTGTTATGGGTAACACAACCGTTTGTCCCGGCATTACTGCACCGGTAACCTTAAGTGGTTCACAATTAGGAATCCAATATACATTATACAGAGATAATATTGCTGTAGTGGGACAAAACAAAAATGGAACAGGTTCTCCCCTCATTTGGAATGTTACTGATAATCTATGCAATGTAACCCATATTTATAAAGTTTACGCTTTTAATGCATTAACCGGCTGTTTTGTGTTTATGAATGACAGTGCAGTTATTCATTTCCAGGACATTACACCACCCACATGGACTAGTGCTGTGGGATCTTTAAATAGAACGCTACAATGTAATGATCCCGTAGGCTTAGCAGCAGCACAGGCATTGGTGCCGGTTGCAACTGATAATTGCGGAGGAATTGTAACCTATACAAAGACTTTAGGTCAATTTGTACCCGGAGGCGGACCTTCACCATTTCCATGTCCACAAAACGGAAGCTATACCAATACTTGGATTGCGAAGGATGCATGTTTAAATACAAGTATTGCATTCACGCAGATTATTTATATTCAGGATACCATAGCACCTTTATGGTCAACACCTATCGGAGCACTTAACAGAAATGTAGAATGCAGTGATGCTGCAGGTCTTGCAGCTGCTCAGTTATTAACTCCTGTAGCCACCGACAATTGCAGTGTTCTGATATCATACGTAAAGACTCCCGGTGCATTTGTACCCGGACCCTGTGGATTAAGAGGAACCTATACCAATACATGGATTGCTTTTGATGAATGTTTTAATGTTTGTATATTATACTATCAGATCATTACCATTACTGATACAACTAAACCAGTTTGGTCTACACCTACTAGTAACCTTGACAGAACGCTGTTATGCAGTGATATTCCAGGTATTATCGCAGCAAATGCTTTAAGACCGGTAGCTACTGATAATTGCGGTACTGTTACTTATACAATGACAGACAGTACTTTTGCACCTGGATGCGGATCAACAGGAGTATACACAAAAAAATGGACAGCCAAGGATGCCTGTTTAAACACTACCGCCAAATTCACACAAACCATTACAATAACTGATTTAGTGGCACCCACATGGACAACTGCTGCTACAGCACTTAACAGGAATGTAGAATGTAGTGACCCAATAGCTCTTGCAGCAGCTCAGGCATTGGTACCGGTAGCAACCGATAACTGTATTGGTACTGTTACTTTAATCAAGACTTCTGGAGTGTACATTCCCGGAACGGCATGCCCGTCACGAGGAACTTATACCAATACATGGATAGCAAGAGATGCATGTTTTAACACAAGTACAGTATTTACACAAGTAATTACAATTACAGATAATACTGCACCCACCTGGACAACTAGTGCAGGGACATTGAACAGAACATTAGAATGTAGCGATGCTGCAGGATTAGTGCTTGCTCAGACTTTGAAACCGATAGCAACCGACAACTGTGACACTTCAATAACCTATACAAAAACTTCAGGAATTTTTGTTCGACTCAATGGCCAATGTCCAATAATTGGAACATACACTAACACTTGGGTTGCCAAAGATAGATGCCTCAATACAAGCATTGTTTTCACACAAGTCATTACAATAAGAGATACTAAAGCACCAAATTGGATTACAGCCGTAGGTTCTCTAAACAGAGATATAGAATGCTGTAATGCAGCAGGACTGATATTAGCTCAACAATTGGCACCAATAGCAACCGACAGTTGTGATGGTGTAATGTATACTAAAATTTCAGGTCCATTTCTCCCCGGATCATGTGGAGCAACCGGTACTTATATCAATACTTGGACAGCAAAAGATTCATGTAACAATATCAGTACAGTTTTCACTCAAACCATTTCGATAATTGACACCAAACCTCCTTACTGGGTAAGCGTAGCAGGTTCTCTGAATACTTCAGTTGAATGTAGTGATGCTGCAGGATTGACAGCTGCAAATTTATTGGCACCAATAGCTGCTGATAGCTGTGTAGGTCCAATCACCTATGTTAAAACTACAGGTTTATTTGTACAATCAGGTTGCGGAAAACGTGGAAGCTACACAAATTCATGGATAGCCATGGATGCTTGTAACAACACCCTCACTACTCCATTTATACAAATCATAACGATTATTGATACAACCGGACCAAGTTGGACAACACCTGCTGGCAGCCTTGATAGAACGCTGGAATGCAGTAATACCTCAGGTATAACCACAGCCAAAGCATTAAGTCCGATAGCAGTCGATAACTGTATCGGTAGTGTAACCTATGTTTTGACAGATAACTTTTTTACTCCCGGATGTGGATCCAGCGGATTCTGGACAAAAAAATGGATTGCCAGAGATGCTTGTCTTAACTCAAGTATTGTTTTCACACAAATCATTACAATAACAGATCTAACTGCACCCACATGGACAACAACTGCAGGATCTTTGAATACTTCTATTGAATGCTGTGATACACCAACATTGAATGCAGCTCAGGCATTATTCCCAACAGCAACTGACAATTGCCTGGGAAATGTAAGCTACATCAAGACTTCAGGTGCATTTGTACATGGCTTCTGCGGAGGAACAGGAACTTATACCAACACATGGATTGCGTATGATGCATGTCATAATACAAGTACTGTATTTACACAACTGATTACAATTACAGATAATTTGCCACCAATTTGGATATTTACAGCCAACCAACTCAATACATCTGTAGAATGTAGTAATTCGATAGGCTTAGCAGCAGCAAATGGTTTAAAACCATTAGCCGTTGATAATTGCTGTACATTCCCACAAGTTCAGTATATGTTGAAAGATAGCACTTTTGTACCCGGATGCGGATCAAGCGGAATCCTTACTAAAAAATGGGTTGCCATTGATTTATGCAACAACACCAGCACTGTATTCACACAGGTTATTACAATAACAGATGTTACACCACCAACCTGGTTTACTCAGCCTTTGGCAATTAACAGAACATTAGAATGTTATGATTTAATTGGTTTAGCAGCAGCTAATGCATTGGCACCGATGGCCGTAGACAATTGTCCAGGAAGTATAACCTACACAAAAACTTCAGGGTTATTTATTCCACAAGGTTGTCAAGGAAGTGGAACAATTACTAACTCATGGATAGCTAAGGATGCATGTTTAAATACAAGCATTTCATTCGTTCAGACGATTACAATCATAGATACCACTGCACCTCACTGGATTACACTTCCAAATGCACTCAACAGAACAGTAGAATGCAGTGATACAGCAGGTTTAATTGCAGCAAATTTATTGGCTCCAATAGCAGAAGACAACTGCATCGGCAATATTGTCTACTACAGAAAGACAGTGGGACAATCTGTTTTAGGATCCTGTGGATTATTACAAGTATACACTAACACATGGGTAGCTTATGATGCATGCGGCAATACCAGCACTGTATATACACAAACCATTACTATCTCTGATATCACAGCACCAACATGGGTAACAGCTATAGGTGCTCTTAACAGAACAGTATCTTGCAGCGACAATGCCGGTAAAACAGCAGCTCATGCATTAAAACCGATAGCAATAGATAATTGCACTTCTGTAACTTATCAGTTAACTGACAGCACTTTTGTTCCAGGATGTAATTCAACCGGAGTCTATACCAAAAAATGGGTAGCTAAAGATGTATGTTTAAATGTAAGTGTGAAGTTTACACAAACCATTACGATTGTGGATACTACAAAACCTACCATCTCATGTCCTCCTAACCTAATTAAATATTGCTCAACATTAGCTTGCGAAGTTACAGCAGTTAGCCTTGGCACACCAACTGTTTCCGATAATTGTACACTCACAGCAAGTATTACAAAGGTGAATAATCATCCTTCTACCACTTATCCACAAGGGATTACGTTAGTAACCTGGACTGCAACCGATTTATGCGGCAATACAAGCAGCTGCATCCAAACAGTTACAGTTATAGATACTATACCTCCTGTACCTACTCCAATTCCGGATATAGTGATTTGTGCAGATTCTTCACTTACTTCCTATACAGTTATAGGGAAAGAATTCGACATAACATGTACTGATAATTGCTGTTTAGATACAGTATTTTATACCACAATAGGTGCAAGCAATGCCATCATACCTAATTCGTTGGCAGGATATACATTTAACGCTGGTATTACAACTGTTATCTTTACAGCTTACGATTGTAATATGAATTCTTCTACAATCAGCTTTACTGTAACAATCAATCCAAGACCAAATCCTATCATCAGCGGACCTGATTCAGTATGTTGTAATGTTGCTGAAACTTATTGTGATGTAAACGGTGAATTCGGTAGCTACTCCTATCAATGGACAATTTCTGGTGGAGACATCGTTTTTGGTGCTAATACTTCTTGCATACAAGTTGTTTGGAACTGCAATTGCTTAATAGGTTGGATACAGCTTACAAAAACCAATTTACTGACAGGTTGCAAAACAACCACTAAAAAATTCCATGTAGTTGTTGTTCCTACACCAGTTCCCGTAATTATTGGCAACATGAATGTTACAACCAATGATACTTCAGTGTATTCTGTAACTTGCATTCCAGGACATCTCTATTCATGGACTGTTGAAGGTGGTACAATCATAAGCGGCCAAGGTACATGCTCAATTGTAGTTTCCTGGGATTGGGATAGCTGCATTAGTTGTGTAGGAAAAATATGCGTTTGGGAATCTACTCCAGGATTTATAGCTCAAACTCCATTTGAAATTCCAGTACTTAATGCCGGATGCTCAGGAACCTCTTGTATCTTTATCCATATTTCGGGTCCAAGCAGAATCATTTACGGACAGGTTACTTATGACAACGCACCAATGAATACTCCATTAAATGGTGTAATGTTACAATTGGTCAACAGCTCGAATATTGTAGTAGCAACCACAATGTCAAAAACATTTGCTGATACATTAAATACAGTTCTTGGCTATTATGAATTCAATATTGTTCCTTCAGGTATTTATACTTTAAGAGCTTCTACTACTAAACCATGGGGTGGTGTAAATGCTACTGATGCTTTGAGAATAAAACTCTATTCTATTGGTATGATTACTTTAGATCCTCTTCCATTAATTGCTGCCGATCCAAACAAATCTAATTCAGTGAATTCTACAGATGCCTTATTAGTACAATTACGCACTGTAGGTCTGATTAGTCAGTTTACTGCCGGTGATTGGGTATTTAATGGTCTGAATGTTGGTCCTTATAACGGAATCGGTACTATAAATAAGAACATCAAAGCATTAGCAACCGGTGATGTTAACAGGAGCTATGTCCCAACTATTGGATCTAAAGCTGTTGCTTATACTGATCTACAAAAAGAAGGTATCAAAGTGGCTAACAAAAGCCAGGAATTTGAACTTCCTATCCGCGTAAACGATGTATTAAACTTAGGTGCTGTAACTTTAGATTTAGCTTTCAACCAAAATTTGATAGATGTAACCAGTGTTACTTCTCCATTAAAAGGATTTGAATACAAAATCAGCAACGGCAAAATAATGATTGCCTGGGCTAATACAGAACCTGTTTCTTTACAAATCAACGATGTTTTATTAACCTTAAAAGTAAAAGCAAAAGATGAACTGAACAGCTCAGCCGATTTAATCAGCTTTGGTGACAATTCAGAATTTGCTGACGAAAGTGCTAATGTAGTTGCTTTCAGTACTTTAAAAGTTAATAGTATCGTAACCGATGCCAATGCTTACGGTATCAATATTTATCCTAATCCTTTCAAAAACAGTGCTGAAATTGATTACAACCTAATTGAATCAGGCAGTGTAAAACTTGTGATCTACAATGCTGTAGGTCAAAGAATGGAAGTTTTGGTGGATGAATACAAAACCGAAGGTAATTATAAATACAACTTAAATACTTCAGATTTCCCATCCGGTGTATACAGCTGTGAAATTATAATTAACGGCAAATCCTCTAATTTCGTAAAGACTATTAAATTGGTGAAAACCAAATAAATTCATTGATAAAGGGGAAGCATCTCGTATGCTTTCCCTTTATTTAATCAAATGTTTTACTTTCATTTAATACATCTTTAAATATGAAAAAAATAACTTTATATATAATAATTCTACTACTGGCACTTACAAAAGTTGCGAGTAGTCAAACTGCGACAATTCAATCTGTAAATGGTACTATTGGCAGCATGCAGGTAAATGTAAACTTAGCTAACTTTACAGGTTCAAATGCTTTAGGAGCTATTACAATGAAAATCGGATTCGATCCCACTATTGCTTCTTTCACAGGATTATCATCAGGAGCAATTAATGCGAGTGAAATTTATGTAAATATAACAGGAAATGAAATCCAACTTTCATGGTCAAAAATACCAGCTGTTGCGGTTAATGGCATTGGTTTTATCCTGAATTTTGATTACACAGGTGGAAGCTGCGTTTTAAGCTGTAACCAGGGTTGTGAAATGGCAACCGGAATGGGCATTCCTATTCAAACTACTTTTTTGAATGGCGCCATTGTCCAACCTGTACTTAGTACATCGGCTACAATTGGCAACCAACCAGGTGCATATTCAGTTGTAAATGAATTACCCGTTGTGTTTTCAGGCTTTCCTACGATTCCAGCAAATAATCTGGCGGGTGCTGTTAGTTTACACATAAGTTACAATAGCAGCAAACTTCAGTTTATTGACATAACCGGTTTAAGCGGTGCTACAGCAAATGCCTCTGGAGGTGTAATCAATATAGCATGGTCAAGTTCAACACCTGTCAACCTGAATCTTATCAATCTAAAACTTAGGTTTAACTATCTGGGTGGCGCCTCAGCTGTTATTTTCACAGGAACCAACACAATCAGCAATGCAAGTGGTGTACAGATTCCCGTAAATTTTGTAAACGGCGGAATTTCACAACCAGTCACCTCTGCTTTGGTTGATATTGGTGATGCTTTAGGGAACCTCGCCGGGACAACTACAGTACCTGTGACATTCGCATCATTTCCTGAAAACCAGGGTGCTTTAACCTTGAATATTGCATACAACAGCAGTGTATTGAATTTTAATGGCACTTCTGGTCTTGCAGGCCTTGTTGCTAATGCATCCAATGGAATAATCAATCTTACATGGTATAATAACGCAGGTTTGAATATCACTGTTTTTAATTTGTTGTTCACTTATATCGGAGGTGTTGGAAACATTGAATTTACAGGACAAAATGCTATCAACAACATATCAGGAAATCCCATTCCGGTAACATTTACTAACGGAACCGTTACACAAGCGCCTACACCAGTAAATGTAATATTGGGCAATACACCACTCACAGTCGGCAGCAACGAAGTGCTGGTTCCGCTGAATCTGATAGGAATAACCGGTAATGTATTTGCAACTACTATGTATGTTAATTTTGACATCTCAAAATTAACCTTTATGCAAGCAGTAAATGCAACACCCGGTGTTATTGCCAATATAGATTTTGCTACAAATACCATTGTTATCACCTGGCAGAATGCAACTACTTCATTGGGTAATGGCAAATTATTAGATTTAAAATTTACATTCACCGGAGGTCCGGGAAATTATGATGTACCGGTTTTCTTTACCACGTTCAATGGAAATGCAAGTTCACTCATGAATGCCTTGGGTAATACTGTGTTAGCCAACTGGATTGATGGAAAAGTAAATCCATTTCCTGTTTCTCCTTCCAGTTTTAATGTCAGTGGATATGTATTTTACGATGAAAATCCTGCAAAACCATTAAAAGATGTATCTATTGATATTCTTTTAGTTAGTGACAACTCAGTATATACAACTGTGACTTCAGATGTCAATGGTTATTATGAGTTTACTGCACCTAATGGATCCTATATAATCAATCCTTCATCAACAAAACCTTGGGGGGGAGCGGCCGGTAGCGATAAGAGTATTTTAAAAAATTATTTAAATGCTGTACCTGCTGCAATTAGTATTGCTACAGCTACTCCTGCCCGAATGGCAGCAGCAGATGTTAACAACAAAGGAGGCGTAAGCGGAGTAGATGTGAGTATGTTATCAGGCAGACTGAATACAAGCGATCCTAATTTTTCATTCAATACAACAGGAACGATTGCTCCTGATTGGAGATTCCAAAAGCCCACAATTATCATAAACAGTGCGAATGTTTCGCAAAATTTATGGGGTATATGCGCAGGAGACATAAATGGTTCACATTGAGGTATTCAGTAATTAGTTTTAAAAAAACAATTTTTTTTATATTTTTTAACTAATTGAAGAATTATATATTACTTTTATGTTTTTAATTAAATAATTTAAACTATATACTATGAAAAAAAATAATCTTATTAAAACATTGATATTTTGTTTTCTGTTTGGGCTATTGAATAATTTAAATGCACAAACAGCTTTAAATATCAATAGTCAATCTTCATTAATACCTGGAACAATAACAGTTCAGATAACGGTTTCAAGTCCAAGTGTACCTATTTTAGGATGGGATATAAATCTTAATTACAACAAAGATATCCTGACCTATGTTTCTATAAATAGGTTGTATCCAACTACAGATGCTAATAATTGGAATATTAGTGATGCTGTAAATCCTTTAGGTCTCCTATTAGGATATGATCATAATGGAGTTGTTCAAACTTTTTTATATCCTAACAATACTGTTGTATGTGAATTAACTTTTACCTATAATGGCGGAAATACAGATTTAGATGCTGTTGAAGGAGAATTAGGATTTTACAATACATCATGGAATCGCATTCCTGCTACTTTTATCGATGGCGCTGCAAACGGTGCCAAGGTACCCATTACTTCAGTGGCTTCAGGTGGATTATGGGATTCCCCAGCAACTTGGGTTCCTGCGAATGTACCGAATGCTTCAGCCAATACTAATGTTTACATTGGAAGTACAACGAGTCCAGTAGTTGTGGATGCAAATTTAAATATAACCAACAATGTTACCATAAATTCTGGTGCAGCTTTAACAGTCAATTCCGGCAAAACTTTAAATGTAGGAAGCTTAACCATTAAAGACGGTGGTTCTTATATCAATAACGGTACAGGACCTGCCACTGCAACCATAGAACGCAACATCACAGGTCCATGGCTATGGCATTTCTTTTCATCGCCTGTAAGTGGTCAAAAGATTGTTGGTGCTAGTAACTTTATTGAATTTACAGGAGCTCCTGCAATTGGTGATAACAATGTTGATTTCTACCGCCTGGAAGCAGGTGCAGCCAATCAATGGGTTAACATTAAACAAAGCAATGGACAGTTAAATACATTTTTTGATGCTGTCAATCCATCGGATCCTGAGTTCAAAACGGGTACGGGGTATTTGGTTTCATACAACAGTGTATCAACAACCAAATCTTTTACCGGAGCACTAAATTCAACGTCTATTGCTCCTTTACTACTAGCAAATCAACTCAATTTCATTGGAAACCCCTATCCATCAGCCATCGATTGGGATAATACAGCAATTTACAAAGGAAATCTATTGTCTAACTATTGCTGGATTTACAATGAATTAAAATCAGGAGGTGCAGGTTTTGAAACATTTAATACCGGAAAAATTGCAGCCATGCAGGGATTTTATGTTGATTGTGGTGCAATCAATTCATTAATGATTCCTTTATCCGCCAGAGTTCACAATGGTCAGTCTTTTTTAAAGAATACTGCAGCTTTAGTTGATGGCTTAACCCTGAAATTTAGCAACGGTACAAAATGGGATGACACCAAAATAGAGTTTGGTCAGAATGGCACTTCAGGTAAAGACAGATACGATGCAGCTAAGTTATTTAGTTTCGATATCAGTGTTCCTCAAGTATATTCAACGATTAGTACCGGACAAAAATTTGCTGTGAACTCTTTACCCGGAATTTTAAATAATACAATTGTACCTATTGGTATTTTTGTTCCAGCAAATGGAAACTATACCATCGAAGCCAGCGGATTAAACAGTTTTGCGGCTACTACCTACGTTTATTTAAAAGACCTGACTACTAATGCCATTACCGATTTGAATCAAAATGCAATGTACTCCTTTGCAGCTACCACTACTGACAATGCAGACCGTTTTCAACTGATATTTGCACTGTCACCACTGGCGATTTCAAATAATGAGGCTGAAAATACATCCATCTATTCATACGACAATACAATTTATATAAACAGCAGCGAAAACATACAACAAATTGCTGTTTACAATACATTGGGTCAGTTAATCAAAACCTTTGAAAATACAAAGGGAAAGGTTACCATTGATATGAGCAGATATACAACAGGCTATTACTTTGTAAAATTAGTAACGTCTAAGAATGTATATTCACAAAAAGTAATTGTTAAATAGCAAAACAACCTACCCTGAATTTAGCCTTATGGGCGAAAAAATCAGGGTAGGTTTTTTAATAATTAAACGTTAAATAAAATAAATATAAATTTCAGCTCTTCCACTCTCTCTACCCTTTGAGAAAGTTTTCGAAAAGAGCTACTATAAAACATATAAAATATGAAAAAATTTATTTTTACATTGTTCATAGCAATGTTTAGTTTAGGAATATTTGCTCAACCTATACCACCTCCGATTAACCATGGTTCTACAGGTGATCAGCAAGGCGCCCCTTTAGATGGCGGAATAAGTATTCTGATGCTTTTAGGTGCTGCTTATGGAGCGAAGAAAGTACATAAACTTAATGCCAAAGAAACGATAATCAAAGAATAATTTAATGAATGAATGTAAGATAGATGTAAAGTCCTTCTTAATTTATTCTGTTTATCTTATTTATCTTATACAATCTGCATATAAAACAATTGATTGTTTGCTGTGTAGTTTCTAATAAAAAGCATTTTACGAATCATCGTAAAATGCTTTCTAGGGTTTAGGTGTTAGGCGCTTAGGTGTACACTTTTTCCTTTTCACTCTTCACTATTCACTGTTCTCTATTCACACGCTTCTTCGCCTCTTCACTCTTCACTTTAACCTTTATCTTTTAACTCTGTTTGATTTTTTTCTTTGCAGTTTAATTTTCATTGCATAAGTAATCAGATACATGGCAGGAACAAAAATCAAAGTAAGAAAAGTTGCAAAACTTAACCCAAATATAATGGTCCAGGCCAATGAACCGAAGAATGCGACATTGTCACCGCCAAAATGAATATGAGGGCTTAATTCGGTAAACAATGTTACAAAATTGATGTTAAATCCGATAGCCAGTGGAATCAAACCTAAAATGGTAGCAGAAGCTGTTAATAAAACCGGTGTAATACGTGTTTTCCCAGCCTGAATGATGGCTTCACGTGTTTTCATACCACGTTCTTTCAATACATCCGTAAATTCTACCAACAATATTCCGTTTCTAACCACTATACCAGCTAATGCCACTATACCCATTCCGGTCATGATAATTGATATCGGCATTCCAAAGATGATAAATCCAAGCAAAACACCAATTACACTAAAAATAACTTCTGTAAATATAATCACCGGCTTGCTGATAGAATTAAACTGTGTGATCATGATAAACATAATGAGAAAAACAGCCAACAACATGGCCATACTCAGGAAATTCATCGATTCTTTCTGATCTTCCTGTTCACCCGTTAAGTTAATTGTTATACCTTCTTTTTTATTGAATTTAGGTAATTCTAACATAATTTTTTGTACGATTTCGTTGGCATTATATTCTTTCAATACATTAGAGGATAATGTAATTACTCGTTTAAGGTTTTTGCGTTTAATCCCACCATAAGCATTTTCATACCTGATTTTTGCAACTGAAGCCAAAGGAATCTGGCGGAGCAAGCCTGTATTCATATCTCTATAGGTAATAATCAGATTCAGAATCTGATCGATACGCTGACGTTGATCTTCCTGATACCTAAGTTGTATCGGATACTGATCTTCACCTTCTCTGTACTTAGAAATTTCTTTTCCTAATATAGCACTCCGGATTTCCATACCAATTTGTCCTGTAGAAATGCCTTCGTGATTTGCTCTTTCACGGTCAATATCAACAACTACCTCTGGTTTTCCTTCGTCAAAATCTGATTTCAGTTCTTCGATACCCGGTATTTTTAACGAATCAACGAAATTCTTAAACGCATGTGCTGAAACTGCCAGATCTTCAATATCTTCACCACTGATTTCAATATTGATTGGTTTTCCTGTAGGAGGTCCATTTTGGTTCTGGGCAACTGTGATTTCAACACCCGGTATTCCTTTAACGGCATCACGTATTTTATCAAGATATATGCTCGAATTTACACCATTTCGTTTAGCAAATTCAACAAATGCTACCGACACTTTTCCCAAATTGGTGGCTGAAGATTTATTTTCAAAAGTACTTTCAGATGCATTTACAGCAACATTAGAAATAATAGATTCAACAGCCGTATTTTTTTCGCCCATTACCTGATATATTCTATTTTCAACAATTTTGGTAATGGAATCTGTTTTGGCAATATCAGTACCAACCGGCAATTTTATATAAGCATAGATAAAGTTGGGATCACTACTGGGAAAAAACACTACCTTCGGTTTGGCAATGCCCATAATAAATACCGTTAGAAACAACAATCCGCCCAATGAAAATAACAATATATAAGGACGATGTCTTTTCAATACCTTTTTCAGCAAACTCTCATATTTATTCATTAATGCTGGAATAAAATCATGCTGAAAGCGATGCAATATTTTGGCAACATACAGATTATGCAACACAAAGGAAATAGCAATAAAAAAGGTAAAATTACCGATTCCAGGCCATCCCATTAAATGGAAGAGTATTCCTATGCCAACAAAAATTCCACCTATGGTAAAAATTTTCTTTTTAGAAAATATATGGGCTTCATCATCATCGTGTTTCATAAAAGATACGGCAAATACTGGATTAAAGATATAGGCAACGATCAACGAAGCAAATAAAGTGATGATGAGCGTTACTGGAATAAAATACATAAACTTACCAACAATTCCCGGCCAGAATGCCAATGGAAAAAACGGTGCCAGCGTGGTTAAAGTGCCTGACAAAATAGGTACAAACACCTCCCCTGCAGCATATTTTGCCGACTGCTTGATATCAAGCTTTCCTTTATTTTTCTTAAAAATCCTGTGCGTATTCTCAATCACCACAATGGCATCGTCCACCACAATACCCAAAGCAAAGATAAAGGCGAACATTACCAGCATATTCATTGTAAAACCTATTTGAGGCATCACAATATATGCAATGGCCATTGACAAAGGTACCGATAAGCCAACAAATATGGCATTGGTCAATCCCATAAAAAACATAAGCACCAGGGTTACCAATAAAAATCCAATGATAATGGTATTGTTCAAATCGGCCAATGTGGTACGTGTATGAACTGACATATCCCCGCTTATATTTACATTCAGTGCAGATGGCAATTTATCCGCTTTCATATTAGCAATAATGTCCTTGATTTTATCGGAAGCTTCCAACAAATTTTCTCCACTTTTTTTGACGATATTTAAGGTAATTACATTTTTTCTGTTAAGGGTAGCATAACTTTCTTTGTCCTTGAAACCATCTTTTATTTCGGCTATATCTTTTAAATACACCAATGCACCACTTGATGATTTAATTACAATATTTTTAATAACATCCATGTTTTTAAATTCACCGGCAACACGAATACTTCTTTTCATGCCCTGCATTTCTATGGCACCCCCTGAAATTGTCAGATTTTCGGAAGCAATGGCTCTTTCGATATCTGATAAGGTAATACTTGAAGCCTGCATCCTAAACATATCCACATTGATCTGAATTTCACGGTCCAGAGCACCCACAATATCCACCCTTGTAATTTCTTTCAGCGCTTCAATTTCATCCTGCATATCTTCCGCATACTTTTTTAATTTATCCAGTTCAAAATCTCCGGAAATATTAATATACATGATGGGAATTTCAGAAAAATCAATTTCCATTACTACAGGATCATTCAATAAATCACTGGGTAAATCAGATTTAGATTTATCCACAGCATCTTTTACCTTTTGTTTGGCTTCGGCCACTTCAATACCTGTAGTGAATTCAATGATTATGGTAGAGAAATCCTGTATCGAATTACTTGTTATCTTTTTTACACCATTGATTGACTTCAGGTTCTTTTCTATTGTACGGGTAATCAGATTCTCCATATCAGCAGGAGATGTACCGGGATAAATTGTATTTACAATCATGGTCGGAATCACCAATTCGGGGAATTGTTCCTTTGGAATTGATTGATAACTTATTATTCCAAATAGCGAAATAATAAATGCCAGTACATATATACTGGTTTTGTTATCAATTGCCCAACTGGTTCCGAAAAACTCTTTTAATTTTTCAATCTTCATTTTGCAATAGTTTTTTAGAATTTAATATTTTCTCCGTCTTCCAGATTCTGATAGCCTGTAACTATAATTTTATCTCCTGTTTTTAAACCACTCAATACTTCAGCATTTCCATTGTAGTTCTGACCGGTTTTAATTGAACATTTTTTGGCAATCATTTTCCCTCCTTTATCAGTAGCAATGTAAACATATTCTCCCGTTGCATCCTTTTGTATTACATTCACAGGAATCACAACTACATTTTTATTTTTATAATCATTGATCTTTACCAAAGCAATCATATTGGCTCTGAATTCCATTTTACCCGGATTCAAGCGCGATTCGATAGCGAATGTACGATTGGTTGGATTGATGAATTTACTTGAAAAAGAGATTACTGATTCAACTTCTTCATTAAAATCAGGAAATTTAATAATCACCTTATCCCCTTTTCTTACTTTTGAAGAATAAGCCTCAGCTACTTCAGCCACCACTTTCACTTTACTGAAATTCACCATTCGAAATGCTGGCATATTAGGTGCAGGTGTAGCTACCTGTCCAAGTTTTAAAGATACTTCTTCAATCGTACCGGTTATGGGAGCTGTAATTTTTGTTAATGCCAGCTGTTCGTTTAAAGTTTTCATTTTATTATCCAATGATTCCTTGTTATTTTTAGCCGTTAAATATTGTACTTCCGAACCGATTTTCTGATCCCACAGATTCTTTTGCTTAAGATATAAATTATTTACAAAAGTTTGTTGTGTTTTAAGTTCATCCATACTCTGTTTAATGATGGCATCATCGATCTGAGCAAGAATTTGTCCTTTTTTAACCGCATCGCCTTCTTTTACATATACAGCAGTTACAATTCCAGTCATTTTAGGAGCTACATAAAGATTATCTTCTCCATCTACTTTACCTTGAAGTTCTACATAATGATTAAACTCTTGTTGTTGAACCGCTGCAACTTCAACCAAAGCTATCTTTTCAACAGAATCACTATTTGTTTGGTTTACTTCATTTTGTAATTTCGTAATTTGTTCCGTCAATGCATCCCTTTGACTGATCAGTTCGTTGAGCTGCGTTTTTTTGTTGGTGTTACCACAACCAACCAGTGTTAATACGATGCTTGTTATGATTAAAAACTTTTTCATTTTATATTTTTTTATTTTGTTATACACACAGATTATTTTAATAATTTTTCTAATTTTGAATAAGATGAGGACATTTCAATAATGGATGAAAAATAATTGGATTGTGCCTGCAAATATTGATTTTGCGCCTGAGCTAATTCCAAACTACTGATCAACCCTTCTTTAAATTTGATGATTGATTTATCATAGATCTTAAAAGCAAGATCTCTGCTCATTTTATTGGTTTGGTATTTACTCATTGATGTAACAAAAGCCGATTGATTATCAGAATATTGCAATTGCAATCCCTGTGATAATTGTTCTTTCCCGTTTCTTATTTTATGTAACTCCAGATTTGCCTGTCTTACTTTTGCAATTTTCTGTCCACTCCCAAATATCGGAATGGTTACATTTAATCCCAGTATATCAGGAGGTGTGAAGGAAAATGATTTTTTATTGAAATTTTCCTGATGATTATAAAATGCGGCTACATCAGGTAAAAACATTGACTTTTGATATTTCGTATTTAAATTTGCCATTTTTTCCTGAACCGTAAGCATGCGAAAATCCACCTGATTTTCAACATTTAATTTTTTCTGCATCAAAACTTCAGCATTTAATTGCCCAATCAAATCAGCTGTTTGATCTTTCAATATTATTTGCGTATTTAAATCCATCCCCATTTGAAATTTCAACAAATTTAAAGCTACTTTCTGCTGACGTTCAATCATCTCTTTGGTGTTTTGAATATTGATCAGTGTAATTTGCATCTGATCTACATCGGTTTCTTCTAAAAAGCCCACTTTATGCGTTTCTTTAATTTCATACAAAATTTTTACAGTTGCATTGTAAATACTATCAATCACCAATTTATTTTCCTGTGCTATCACACATAAAAAATATGCATTTGTAACAGCTTCTTCCAGATCATATTCTGATTTGGTTGTATTAACTTCCGAAAGCTGTCTGAATGTCTTGGATGATTGCAAACCAACTATATAAGCACCGCTAAAAAGTAATTGCGACACAGTTACATCAAAAGTAAGCCCCCATTTTAAGTCATTTTCACTTGCGGGTTCAGTGGGCACAGGTACTGGTATGTGATTGAATTTAGGATCATTACCGGTTAAATTATACAAAGCCTGGTCTGCATCATACATCCAGCTGCCTAAGTTTGTTAAACCCGAAAATGCTTTAATATTTTCAGGAACTGTAAGTTGATAGGTACCTGCTAATTTTCCGCTTACCTGAGGCAATCCAATAGATGTGGTTTGCCAGATTTGTTGTTTTGCAATCGCCATATCAATTTGAACATTTTTAATCAATGGACTGTTTTTAAGTGCATATTCTTTAGCGTCTTTCAATGAAAGCTCAAAATTCTGCTGAGCAAAAAGAGGTACATTGATTAAAAAGATAAATATAATTGTGATGATTCGTTTTTTCATGCTTATTCTGATTTTAATATTGGTTCGTTTTTAATTTTATTTTCGAAATATTTCATCCCTTTTGCACTCACAATACCACGGATATGATAGTTAAATAGCTGCGTAAATATTTCGTGCTGAGGAAACCTGTTTATATAAGTATCATCTTCTAAGAAAATATCATCCATCCGTTTCACATAAATAGAAGTAATGATATCAGGATTTAAATCCTTACGGTATAATCCTTCGTTTATACCTTTCAACAAATTGTTTTTGATATTTTCATAAACATGAACTTTACGCTTAACAATCAATTCCCTTGTTAATTCAGGATAATACTTTTGCAAATCGTAAAGCATAGGCGGATTGATATTTTTAAACACTTCTATGAGGTGTTTGCTTACCTCAATTAATGCATCTATGGAATTCAGATCATCATTGATAATTTCAATAAATCTCTGATCCTGAATGCAATTTTGAGAATTAAACACTTTTACAACTAGGTCGGCTTTATCTTTAAAATACAAATACAATGTTTTTTTGGAGATACTTAATTGTTGAGCAATATCATCCATAGATACACTTTTAATACCGTATTTTTTGAAGAGTTCACCTACTTTTTCGATGATGAATATTTCTTTTTCTTCCATGCCGCAAAATTATACAAATAAATAAACTATCAACACTTTTTTTTATAAAAAGTTTCCTCAGTTCTGTAGTTTCCAACGTTTATTTCTTAACTTACTGATTTTTATATATAAAGATGTTTAAAATAATTAAATTTTAAAGCAGCAAAATTACAAACCCGCTCAATCTTAATCAATTTTATTAGACTAAACCCCGAATATTGTCAATTGAATGCTCGTTTTTGAATGATAAAATGATTTTTACTGATTTAAACCTAAAATTCAAAAAAAATTCGTTACTTTGTTATACAATTTTTTAAAATAAATAATACACTTTATAAATCCTGAATATAACATTCGGGACAAAGTATGGTTTAACTTTACAAACTAAAAAAATGAAGTTATGAAAATGATTGAAATTATTTGCATAAACTGCGATGCCAGAAAACAATATCCCATAGGTACCACAATAAGTGACATTGCTTTGGATATGCAAATATGTTCAAAACAACCAATTTTAGGAGTATTGGTTAATAATAAACTGAAAGAAATGAATTATCAGGTTTTCAAACCTAAAACTATTCAATTTATTGATATTACGCATCATATTGGGATAAAGATGTACATCCGTTCACTCGCTTTTGTATTATATAAAGCAATTAAAGACATCCACCCATCGGCAGTATTAAGTATAGAACATTCAATTTCTAAGGGTTGGTACTGCGAAATAAGTAATTCACATCTTTTTTTGGATGCAATTACGATTGGTTTGATAAAAAAAAGGATGCAGGAAATAATTGAACTGGATATTCCTTTTATAAGAAAAGAAATTCTTACAACAGAAGCCATTACATTGTTTGAAGAAAACGGACTGTATGACAAAGTATTATTATTCAAAACGCGAAACCAACTGTATTCATCTGTATACCATCTGGATGATACAATCAATTACTTATATGGTTATTTAGTGCCAAGTACCGGTTATTTAAAAAAATTTAATGTCGTTCAATATTTTAATGGTTTGCTTTTGCAGGTTCCCAAGCAGAAACAACCTGATGAAATTGATGAACTGGTTGTTCAGAATAAATTGTTTAAAATTTTCCGCGAACATAAAAAATGGTGTGAAATTCTTGAAGTACCTTTTGTGGGTTCGCTCAATACAGCCGTAATTGAAAAAAGAGACTATGAATTAATCCAGATCTCTGAGGCTTTACACGAAAAGAAAATAGCTAAGATTGCTGATAATATTTTTAAAAGAAGAAACGAAACCCGACTGATTCTGATTTCA
Source organism: Bacteroidales bacterium (assembly GCA_038204725.1). Classification (GTDB taxonomy): domain Bacteria; phylum Bacteroidota; class Bacteroidia; order Bacteroidales; family JACABE01; genus JACABE01. Next base: position 68,184 of record JBBRCQ010000007.1, read on the forward strand.
GGTCCATCCTCTTCCGGCAAAACCACTTTCAGCATGCGCTTATCTGTAGAATTAAGAGTGTTGGGCTTTAAAACTGTTCAAATTTCATTGGATAACTATTTTATAAACAGAGAATTTACCCCTAAAGACGAATTTGGGGATTATGATTTTGAATGCATTGAAGCCTTAGACATTGAACAATTTAACAAAGATTTACTTGAATTAATGGATGGAAAATCAGTTGAAATTCCCAGATTCGATTTTATTACTGGAAAGCGATATTATAACAACACCATACTGAAACTTGCCAAAGACAGTTTGATTATTGTAGAAGGAATTCATGGGCTGAATCCAAAACTTACCCATTTGATTGAAGAAAAGATGAAATACAGAATTTTTGTATCTGCACTCACTCAGCTGGCCATTGATAAGCAAAACCCGATACCTACCACTGATAACCGATTGATAAGAAGAATTGTCCGCGACTACAGGAACAGAGGATACAGTGCGCTGGATACACTGAAACGCTGGGAAAGTGTCAGAAAAGGCGAAGAACTCAACATCTTCCCCTATCAGGAAAATGCTGATATGATGTTCAATTCGGCTTTATTATACGAATTAGGCGTTTTAAAAACTTTTGCGGAACCTATCTTAAGGGTAGTTCCCGAAAATATGCCTGAATACGCCGAAGCTGTCCGCTTACAGAAGTTTATTTCTTATTTTTTACCTATTTCAGAAAGAGACATTCCTCCCACTTCCATTTTAAGAGAATTTTTAGGAGGAAGCAGCTTTGTATATTAGTTATTAAGTCCGAAGTCCGAAGTCCGAAGACGGAAGACTTCGCATACTGAGCAAAATCGGAATATTAACTATTCACTATTAACTATTAACTATTAACTATTAACTATTAACTATACACTATTCACTATTCACTATTCACTATAAAAAAACCATGATAACAAAAATTCCATTTCAACTTGTCAAAATTGAAAATAATGGTTACCATCTGTTGATCGACGTAATAATCAATCAGAGAAAAGCACGTTTACTCATTGATACCGGTGCTTCCAAAACAGTTTTTGATTTATCCAGCATTGAGAATTACACAGATATTACAACTTTTACTGACAACGAGATTCTTTCTGCAGGTTTAGGTACCAATACACTGATCAGCAAATCTGTTGTATTGGATAGTTTAAAAATAGGGAATTTTGAAATCATCAACTATTCTGCTATTGTAATAGATATGCAACATGTAAACGAATCGTATCAGAATCTGGGGCTGGAAGCTTTTGACGGGGTTTTGGGCAGTGATATATTATATAAGTACAAAGCTGCTATCGATTTTAAAACCAAAATATTAAAACTTAGAAAACGCAAATAAACATGAATATCAATCCTTACATTCTTATAGCAGCATTTATCCTTTCATTTATAGTCTTTTATTTTGCTAAACGATTCAATTGGCAGCAAAATATTGCTTATCATGTCGTTATTGCTATCATTGGTATAAGTGGATGTGTATTTTTCACCTATCGGCTCACACAACAGTTCAACATCACCTACTTTGTATTTAATATCATACTGTTAATTGGAATTATCCTAAAAGTAATGAAAATATTGATGATCAGAAAAGAAAAGGAATAATATCCGGTTAGATTTTATTTATAATTTCAGCCGCCTTTTTCATGGTATCTTCTGTTTTGGCAAAACAAAAGCGCAACATTTTATTATCTTTATTATTATGATAAAATGGAGAAAGCGGAATAGAAGCCAGTTTAAATTCTTTGGTCAATCTTACAGCAAATTCAGTTTCTTTTTCATCGGTAATGTTGCTAAAATCCAACAACTGGAAATAAGTTCCAAAACAGGGTACTATTTTAAACCGTGAATCTTTAATCATCGACACAAAGAAATCGCGTTTTTGCTGATAGAATTCGTTTAAGTGGATATAATTCTCTTTGTCTTTCATATATTCGGCAATCGCGTATTGTATGGGCGTATTACATGTAAAAACATTGAATTGATGAACTTTACGGAATTCTTTCATTAAATTTTCAGGTGCAATCACATAACCGAGCTTCCAGCCTGTAGCATGAAGGGTTTTACCAAATGAATAGACAATAAAACTTCTTTCGGCCAGTTCAGGATAAAGGCAAACACTTTCGTGACGTAAACCATCATAAATCAAATGCTCGTAAACTTCGTCACTTATAATCACGATATCTGTTTTATCTGTCAGTTTACTCAGCATTTTAAGATCTTCTTTCTTCAAAATACTCCCTGTAGGATTTTGAGGAGAGTTGATAATGATCATTTTGGTATTTTTGTTGATCATCTTTTTAACAATATCCCAGTCGATATGATAATCGGGAGCATGTAACTGAGCGTGTATTGGAATTCCTCCATTGATCCTGATTGCAGGAATATAGCTGTCATAAGCTGGTTCAAAAATAAGCACTTCGTCACCTTCGTGTATTACAGCAGAGATTATTGTATACAAAGCTTGTGTTGCACCGGCAGTGATGTTGATTTCTTTATCAGGATGATAGGAAACACCGTAAGAATTAAATATTTTTTCAGATATAACTTCTCTTAGTGCCTGAACACCAAGCATAGAAGCATATTGATTCATCCCTGATTTCATGTATTTGTGAACCAATTCAATAAGTTTTTCTGAAACCGGGAAATCTGGGAAACCCTGTGATAAATTGATCGCACCGCATTCGTTAGCCAAAGCTGACATTACAGTGAATATAGATGATTCTGTAACAGGTAATTTTGAACTGATTGTCCCAGAGAAATTTTGCATAATCTTCGATAATGAATAGTATAGTTAATTTTTTGACAAAAATAGTTCTTTTTTTTAATAAAACAGTATATTATTACAAAATAAGGCAGAACATTTTACACCCATTTAGGTTTTTAACATACTGCAAAAACGAATGCATTCGCATTGTAAACAAATATGAGCTTTACTTCCGTTTCTGAATCTCTTCCGTTTGTTTTTCAAAACCTGGTTTACCCAATAAAGCAAACATATTCATTTTATAAGCTTCCACACCCGGTTGATCAAAAGGATTTACACCTAACAAATATCCACTTAATCCACATGCAAATTCATAGAAATAAATCAATTCACCCAACATGAATTCATTAATTTCAGGTAATGAAATCCTGATATTGGGAACGCCACCTTCAACATGAGCCATTGATGTACCTAATTCTGCCATTTTGTTTACCTGGTTGATTCTTTTGCCGGCTATAAAATTCAAGCCATCCAGATTTTCAGCATCCATAGGAACATCCAGCTGATGATGAGGATTTTCGATACTCAATACAGTTTCAAATATATTTCGCATCCCTTCCTGAATGTATTGTCCCATTGAATGCAAATCGGTGGTAAATCCAACTCCTGCAGGAAATATTCCTTTGTTTTCCTTCCCTTCACTTTCTCCAAACAATTGTTTCCACCATTCGGTCAGATAAAAAAGATTTGGCTGAAAATTAACCATGATTTCAATGGTTTTACCTTTACGATACAAAGCATTACGAACAGCAGCATATTGTGCTGCAACGTTTTTTGAAATATCTGATGAAATCGCTAGATGTTGTTGCATATTTTTAGCACCTTCCAACAATTTGCGAATATCAAAACCTGCTACTGCTATGGGTAATAAGCCAACGGGAGTTAAAACAGAGTATCGTCCGCCTACATCATCAGGCACAACATAGGTTTGATAGCCCTCATTGTCAGATAGGTTTTTCAATGCACCTTTTGAATGATCGGTAATTGCTATGATGCGTTTTTTTGCATTTTCCCTGCCATATTTTTTCTCTAAATGATTCTTTAAGATTCTGAAAGCAAGTGCAGGTTCAGTGGTAGTCCCCGATTTAGAAATCACGGTTAATGCATAATCTTTATGGTCTAACACTTCTAACAAATCTGTAAGATAGTCTTCGCTTAAATTTTGTCCGGCATAAAGGATCAAAGGATGTTTGCTGTCTTTTTTTAAAGCTGCAAAATGATGACTTAAAGCATCAATAACAGCTCTTGCACCCAGATAGGAACCTCCAATACCAATAACCACATAAATTTCAGCCATTGAGCTGATCGCTTTTGCAGCTGATTCAATTTTTGTAATCAATGCTTCATCCATTTCAGATGGAAGATTTACCCATCCTAAAAATTCGCTGCCTTTGCCTGTTTTGTTGAATAAAGCTTTGTAACTTTTTTCTATGTCGTTTTCAAAAGCATTGACTTCTTCATCAGAAACAAATGCTTTTACTTTACTGTAATCTATTTTTAAGTGTATCATGATGGTATGGTGTTGCTTTTTGCTTTTTTAATTTTAAAAAAATAATCTGAAGTCCAGGAATAAAGAACGAAAGATGAAAATATTTTCATTAATTTGGGATGCATTACAATTTCACATCGCATTGTCCAACGATCCCATTTGGTCAATTTAAAACCGAATACAGTTTCATAAATTTTATGGCTCTATCCATATTCAATACAGGAATTTCAAACCATCCAACAATATTGTGTTTTCTTTCCAAAATTTCAAGAACACATTCATTAAACAAATAATCTGAAAAATGGTTAATGCCTGCTTTGTAATTCTTTAATATTTTGTTTTAGGTTAACTATTTCATTTCTTTGAGTAAAAATCTGAATCATTGCTCCTAATAAGAACATTAGATTTCCTAATTCATAATATTCCTCACCGGCAATTGCCTTTATGCGAAATATCATGCCAATCATGTAAAAGAAAAATGGTAAAATGGATAAAATTATTTTTATTGTTTTCATACTGTTATTCTTCTCTTTTAAATTTTATTATTGAGTGATCGTTGCACTTAGAATGAAACTCTCATTTTTCACTTAGCGTGGTATTATTCACTATTCAATCAATTATCAAAACCCGTTCAATTTCATGGTTACCGTAGGTATCAACATCAAAAAACCCACAATGGTAAGGATCAGTATGAGCGGCCAGGCCCATTTGAACCATTTGCTGAATGGAATTCTTGCAATTTCCAATACGCCGATCAAAACACCTGAAGTGGGTGTGATTAAATTGGTAAATCCATCACCAATATGGAAAGCTGTAACAGTAGCCTGTTTCGACAATCCTATCATATCTGAAACATCCCTTAAAATGGGCATGATCAAAGCAGCTTTCGCGGTACCTGAGGTTATTATCATATTTAAACCAGATTGAAAAACATACATCAGCGAAATAGTGGCAATGTTTCCCAGACCCTGCATCGATTGAGAGATGCCATACAATAACGTATCTATTACTTTCCCATCTTCCAGTATTACAATGATACCACCAGCCAAACCAACTACCAAAGCTGCCGAAAGAATATCCTTAGCGCCTGCTACAAACAGTTTGGTAATATCATTCGGTCCTTTGCCCATTGCTATGCCCGAAAACATTGCCATTGCAAAGAAAAGAGCTGCTATCTCCATCAACGACCAATCGAAACCCATTACCCCGACCATCAAATATGCTATGGTAAAAAGGAGTATGTTCAGTACAAAGTATTGTATGGATTTTTTGGCCGTAATATAACCAAAGAAAGCGAACAACAAACTCAAAACTGGTAACAATGGCAGATTAAGAACTGTAGTACCAAACTTGATACTGCTCATTGGCATCATGATGGCATAAACAATACCTGTAATGAGGATTATAAAATAGGCTATCCATGTTTTAGGCAGGCTGCTCTCACGAATAATTTCTGTAGCCTGGCTGTGGTGTAAGCGCCAGTAGTTATCTTCCTCATATACAATCGATTTTGTAGGATCCTTTTTCACTTTGGCAGCATAACGTAATACATAACTTATTCCAACCACATTTACAACCAACCAAATAACCAATCGATATTCGATACCTGAAAACAAGGGTAATCCAGCAATTTCCTGAGCAATTCCCAATGTAAAAGGATTGAGTAGACAACCAGCAAAGCCTATTCCTGCACCAATAAAGCACATACAAACACCTACAATAGAATCGTATCCCATTGATACCGCCAACGGAACAAATATAATTACAAATGCTATGGTTTCTTCACTCATGCCGAATATTGCTCCAAAAAAACTAAACATCAACATTACCAAAGTAATAATAATATTGTTGACCCCCAGTTTTTTGAAAACCCAATATTTTTCAAGCTTTTTGCTCCTTTTTAAAAAAGCAAAAACGCCGGCATCAATGGCTTTACTTTCATTTAAAATCCAAAATGCACCTCCTAAAATTAAAATAAAGACGATGATTTTTGGAGAACGTACAAATCCTTTGTAAAAAGCAGAAAAAATTTCCCAGGTTTGCGGTTGCTGATCAACCTGATGATAAGAATCCGTTTGAATAACTTCCCGTTTATTACCATTGGTTTCAATGATTTGCCGGTTAAACTCTCCTGCAGGAACTATCCATGTGGTAATAGCCGCAAGCAAGATGACGAAGAACACAATTACATAAGTGTGTGGAAATTTCTTTTTAAGCATATCTCATTTTTTAATGCTTCAAAAATAGTGATTTTTTTGTAATTAAATTGCTTTTTAGATGAATGTTTCAGAACAATAAAAATTTTGTAAGTTAGCACTTTCAAACCCAATGTTGAAACTTAAATTTTGTAATAAAATTCAATATAAGACAACCATTATGCATTAGAAGTTGTCTACTGATAAATTATCAGACTTTGTAATACATGTATGAATGCTATTAAAAAAAATATTACTTATAATAATTTTCCTATTAACCACACTATTTGAAGTAAATGCACAATTAGTAAGCAATATTTGGTATTTTGGTAACCATGCAGGCATCACTTTCGGTACCAATCCACCAACTGCACTCACAAACGGGCAAATGTCCACCTACGAAGGTTGTGCAACGATTAGCGATTCTATTGGTCAATTACTTTTTTATACAGAAGGAGCAACTGTATGGAATAAAAATCATCAGATAATGGACAATGGAACCGGACTTAACGGTACTGCTGCTGCTGCTCAGTCTTCAATTATTCTTCCAAAACCGGGGGATCATACACGTTACTATATTTTTACTATCGATGCCGAAGAAAACAATTTTGGGGCGAATGGATTACAATATTCTGAAGTGGATATTAGTATGAATGGAGGATTAGGAAAAGTAATCACTAAAAATATTGAATTAATAAAACCAACACAAGAAAAAGTTACGGTTGCTCAGCATATTAACAATATTGATTATTGGATTATAACGCATGGAACCGGAAACAACAATTACTATAGCTTTCTTGTAACTTCTGCCGGTATTAATACGATTCCTGTTATTAGTTCTGTGGGCTCTTATCAAAATGACAGTACAAATCTAGTGGGTTACTTAAAAGCTTCCAATGATAGTAAAAAATTGGCCTCTGCACATTATCATGATAGTAATTTAGAATTATTTGATTTCGACAATAGCAACGGAACAGTATTCAACGCTATACAAATAGGGAATAATGACAAATTTTACGGGGTAGAATTTTCACCTGACAATCATAAACTCTATGCATCGGTGTATAATACATCTTCGGTGTATCAATACGATTTATTGTCAGCCAATATTGCGAACTCTAAAAGCATCATATATAATGATCACTCTTGTTGTGGTGGTGCTTTACAAATTGGATTAGATAAAAAAATATATTTCTCCAAATATGGAAATGATTCATTAAGTGTAATCAATAATCCTGATAATACTGTTTGCAATTTTGTTAAAAATGCAATCTATTTAAACGGCAAAATATGTCAGTTTGGATTGCCAAATATTGTTACTTCACTCATCATAAAACATCCTGTTTACCCTGTTGCATCATTTCTAACATCAGCTACCAATATATGTCAAGGAGAGCAGATTACATTTACAAATTCAACACTCCCACCAGTGACTTCATTTAAATGGCTTGTAAACGGACAAGAATTTGCCACCAGCAAAGATACAAATTACATATTCGATAACACAGGAATTTACACCATTACACTGGTTGCTGTTAATGACACCTGCAGTGATACTGCAGACCTTGTTATAAAGGTAAATCCAATAAAGCACACCATTTTAAATCCTTTTATTTGTCAGGGAGAATCTTTTCAAACAGGAACGCATGTTTACACATCAACAGGAAATTACATTGACACGCTTACAACAATATCGGGTTGCGATAGTATTATAACCACTCATCTTACAACTCAACCCATACCCATTGTGAATTTAGGAAACGATACTATAATATGTGAAGGCGAAAACATTTTACTTAATGCTACAACAGCTAATGCAACTTATCTTTGGCAAGATGGTTCAGTTAATCCGATTTATCAAATAACAAAGCAGGGAATACAATGGGTAAAAGTAACGATTCATAACTGTTACAGTATGGACAGTATATATATTATCTTTGACGAAAACTGCAATACGATATACGTCCCAAATGCATTTGTACCTCGTGGATTTAATAAAATCTTTAAACCTTCAGGAAACTTTTTATCAAATACAGAATACTATTTTGCGATCTATAACAGATGGGGTTTATTACTATTCGAAACCAGAGATTATGAAAATGGTTGGGATGGAACTTATAATGATAAACTTGTTGAAGCAGGAATTTATGTTTATTATTTAAAGATTAAATACGGAGGTCAATTAAAATCTTTTGAGAAAACAGGAATTGTAAATTTCATTGAATAAGTAGCAAAATGTCTAATATAACCTATACTGATAATAATCAACCATTCTGAAGTAAATTAATTGGTTATGTTGATTTCGATAAGAAAGCATAAAGTATTTTAAAAATATTTTATGCTTTTTTTTATTTTTATTTATTGATATTATAAAATATTAATTTAATTTTGCAGTTCAAATAAATACAATCCAACTAAGTTGGATTGCAAAATTTAATCACATCCAACTTACTTACATTTTGAAATGAAAAACAAATATATTGACTTAATTGAACAAACTTTTGAATTTCCGAACGACGAATTTAAAGTAGAAGATAACGAATTGTATTTTAACAATGTGCCATTGATGGACGTTATTAAACAGTACGGAACACCTTTAAAAATCAGTTATTTACCAAAAATTACATCTCAGATTCAGAAAGCAAAACGTATGTTTAATGTTGCGATGGCAAAAGTTGATTACCAGAGCACTTACAATTACTGCTACTGCACCAAAAGTTCCCACTTTTCGTTTATCATGGAAGAAGTGCTGAAAAACGATGTTAGCATAGAGACATCCTCAGCTTTCGACATCAATATTATCAACGAATTGTTTCTGTTGGGAAAAATAAACAAAGAACGACATATTATCTGCAATGGATTCAAACGCCCGCAATACGTTGAGAATATTGCTGAATTGATAAGCCAGGGTTTTATCAATACAATACCAGTGATGGACAATAAAGACGAAATCCGGTTGCTGGATGAAAAAATTACCGGACACTGCAAAGTCGGCATTAGAATAGCCTCGGAAGAAGAACCCATGTTTGAATTTTACACTTCACGCCTGGGAATGCGTTACAACGACATATTGTCATTTTATCTGGAAAACATCAAAGACAATCCAAAGTTCGAATTAAAGATGTTGCATTTCTTTTTAAACACAGGTATCAAAGACTCAGCATATTACTGGAATGAGTTATCCAAGTGTGTTAATGTGTACTGCGAACTCAAAAAGATTTGTCCTGAATTGGATTCTTTGAACATAGGTGGTGGCTTTCCAATTAAAAATAATTTAGGATTCAACTATGATTATGAGTACATGGCTGAAGAAATTATTGGACAAGTTAAAACTATTTGTGAGCAACAAAAAGTAGCTGAACCACATATTTTTACAGAATTTGGGTCATTTACAGTTGGCGAAAGTGGAGCAACCTTATTTTCTATAATCGATCAAAAACAACAAAACGACCGTGAACTCTGGAACATGATCGACAGTTCTTTCATGACTACATTACCCGATACTTGGGCCATCAATCAACGATACATCTTACTGGCTGTGAACAATTGGGACAAAGAATACCAAAGAGTTTTCCTTGGAGGACTCACCTGCGACAGTCAGGATTTTTACAATGCAGAAGCACATTCTAACGCAGTTTTTTTACCTAAAATAACTCCGGAAGATTTACAATACATCGGATTTTTCCATACGGGTGCTTACCAGGAATCATTAGGTGGCTATGGAGGCATACAACATTGCTTAATTCCTGCTCCAAAGCATATAATCATCGACATTGACGAAGAAGGGGAATATACGACCAAACTATTTGCAAAAGAACAAAGTCATAAATCCATGCTTAAAATACTAGGATATTAACAGTCCCATCCTATATCCTTCCCAAAGGGAAGGACTTAATAATAAATATACATTAGTTCCAATTTTTAATTAATTTTGTAAATTATTACAGTAATAAAGAATTAAATATGAAAAAATCAGATTTATTAAAAGAAGTTGTAAAACACATAGATATCAAATCATTTGACTCAACTCCTATCGTAAATGCTATGCGCGATATGTCTTTTACTTCAAGAGACACTGCCAATGCTACAGATATCCTGAACCGAATGATCAATGAGGATGATTGCAGCATCATTCTTACCCTTGCAGGAAGCACCAGTGCTGCAGGTTGCATGCAGGTTTACGTGGACATGGTAAAAGCCAATATGATTGACGCTGTGGTTGCTACCGGAGCATCTATAGTAGATATGGATTTTTTCGAAGCATTGGGATTTAAACATTACAAAGGCTCTCCATTTGTAGACGACAGCAAATTGCGCGACCTTTATATCGACAGAATTTATGACACTTTTATTGATGAACAGGAATTACAACTCTGCGACCATTCTATCAAAGAAATTACAGATTCCCTTGAAAAAAGAGCTTATTCATCCCGTGAATTTATCCGCGAAATGGGTAAATATTTAACTACACATTCCAAGAAAAAAGACTCACTGGTTCAGGTTTGTTACGAAATGAATGTTCCTATTTTCTGCCCGGCCTTTACCGATAGCAGTGCAGGTTTCGGACTGGTACTCCACCAATGGGAAAACCCTGAAAAACATGTATCCATTGATTCAGTGAAAGATTTTCTGGAACTTACCAAAATCAAAATGGCTGCTCCAATTACCGGTTTATTTATGATAGGTGGCGGCGTTCCTAAAAACTTTACACAAGATACCGTAATCTGTGCAGAAGTATTGGGCAAAGAAGTTTCAATGCATAAATATGCAGTACAAATCACAGTAGCCGATTCAAGAGATGGTGCCTGTTCGAGTTCCACACTTAAAGAAGCTTCTTCGTGGGGTAAAGTGGATACTTTGTACGAACAAATGGTATATGCCGAAGCCACTTCTGTATTGCCGCTGATGATTAGCTATGCTTATCATAACAGCAATTGGAAAGCCAGAACCCAAAAAGAATGGACCAAAATGCTGGATAAAAAATAATACCCATTTATATTTTCTAAAAAGCCACTTTGCATAAAACCAAAGTGGCTTTTTTATTTAAGCATTTTTTCTATCTATATATTCGTATATTTTTGGATTTCATAGCCTGTAATTGGAAAAAAATATGTAATTTTGCAGACTTAATTTAAAACAGAAATTTCCTTAACTATCAATAAATTAATATTTTCCAAATGAAATAGCAATGCTTACATTATCAATGAAAAGATAAGATAACCATAACTATTGCATGCAAACAATTAATAAAAAAATTAAACGCATGAATATTACACAAGAGAATACAGGTAACTTAACAGCAGTTATCAAAATTGAACTTAATCAAAATGATTATCAGGATAGAGTAACTAAACAACTTAAAGGATTCCAGCAAAAAGCCAATGTTCCGGGTTTTCGCCCCGGAAAAGTGCCTTACGGCATGGTTCAGAAAATGTACGGAAGAGGCATAAAAGTTGACGAAATCAACAAGGTTTTATCAGAAGAATTAGAAAAGTATATTACAGAAAATAAAATCGATACTTTGGGGAGCCCATTGATGAGTGAAGAAAAAAATTCAAATATCGACTGGGAAACACAGGATGATTTTGTATTTTATTTTGATATTGCCATGCAACCCGAAGTAAACATTGATCTTGAAGCCATCAAAGTGGATCAGTTCCGCATCAAAGCAGATGAAAAAATGATTGACCAGTTTGTATTGGACATCCAAAAACGTCATGGTCATGCACATTCTCATGATGAAGCTCAGGAAAATGACATCATTCATGCGGATGCTGAGGAATTGGATGAAACCATGAATGTAAAAGAAAATGGCATCAAAACCAAAGCCAGTTTTGCAGTTGAAAAAATTACAGACAATGACATCAAAGCAACTGTTATCGGTTTGAAAAAAGACGATATCATTGACATTGATATGTTGAAAGCATTTGGATCAGCAGAAGAAGTGGGTCGTATCATGAATATCAAAAACGATTCAGATGCAATTTCATCCACTTTCCGTTTAAAAGCCTTGGAAATCAGTCATCTGCACGAAGCTGAACTGAACGAAGAATTATTTAAGAAAGTATATCCTGAAGACAACATCCTGACCATTGAAGCATTCCGCCAACGAATTGCAGATGAAGCTGAAGTTTATTATGTAAAAGAAAGCGACCAAAAATTATTAGGAGATGTAATTACGAAGCTCATCGAAGAAACCAAGGTTGAATTACCAATCGCATTTCTGAAAAGATGGTTGCTCGAAAGCAATCGCAACAAGATTACGGAAGAACAACTGGAAGCCGATTTTGGTGCTTATGAACGTTCTTTGAAATGGCAAATGATTGAAAATAAACTGATTTCATCCAACAACATCCATGTTGCAGATGCTGAAGTGAAAGCTTATATCAAAGAATTTATTTTAGGACAGTATTTTCCAAAATCTGAAGACGAAGAACAAGACAAACGTCTGGACAGCATTGTAGAAACCATCATGAAAAATGAGAAAGAAGTTAAAAGAATTTACGATGAAATGTACGACAAAAAGATGATTGAATTGTTTAAAGATAAAGTAAATACAAATCCTAAAGATATTACATTTGAAGAATTTGTCAAACTTGCAGATCATAAACATAAATAAATACAGGTTCAACAACTTTAAGCTTGTTTGACAACATCATTGATCATACATTTATTGGTTATATAATATTTAAAAATAGCATTTTTACTTTAAAAACGTAACAAACTTTAAACTCATTTACAAAATGCAGAACGAATTCAGAAAATACGCCACAAAACACAGAGGAATCAACAGCATTGCTTTCGATAAATATCATTCGATATTAAGCAATGGTTACATTTCTCCCACCATTATTGAAGAACGCCAACTAAATGTTGCTTCAATGGATGTTTTTTCAAGATTGATGATGGACAGAATCATTTTTCTGGGAGTAGCTATTGACGATACAGTAGCCAATATCATACAAGCTCAATTGCTTTTTCTCGAATCGGTAGATTCGTCCAAAGATATTCAGATTTATTTGAATACACCGGGAGGATCGGTATATGCCGGATTAGGGATATACGACACCATGCAATACATAGCTCCTGAAGTGGCTACCATCTGTACAGGAATGGCAGCATCGATGGGTGCCATTTTATTATGTGCCGGTGCAGAGGGAAAAAGAACTGCATTGAAACATTCGCGTGTTTTAATTCACCAGCCCATGGGTGGCACCGAAGGACAGGCTTCTGATATTGAAATTACTGCAAGGGAAATCCAGAAACTAAAGAAAGAATTGTACGAAATCATTGCCCATCATTCCAAGCAAACTTACGATAAAATTTGGAAGGATGCCGACCGCGATTACTGGATGACAGCTGAAGAAGCCAAAAGTTATGGCATGATAGATGAAATATTGATACGCAACAAAAAATAATACCATTGTATCAACTTGTAAATGATAGTTACAAGTTACAAGTTTCAAAACCTAACAGTGTATTATACTGTTAGGTTTTGTTTTAATAATTGAATAAATAGCAGTGAATATGCAAAAAGAAAAGGAAAAATGTTCGTTTTGTGGAAGAAACAAAGCCGATACAAATATGCTGATAGCCGGCTTGGAAGCCAAGATATGTGATTATTGTGTAATTCAGGCTAAAACAATTTTAGACGAAGAAGCACCCAAGAAAAAAAATCCGGCGTTTGCTTTATCCAAAATACTGAAACCTTTTGAGATTAAAAAACGCCTCGACGAATATGTTATCGGACAGGATGAAGCAAAAAAATATCTTTCTGTAGCCGTTTATAACCACTACAAACGTATCAATCAGGTAAATGGAAAAGACCAGGATGATGTGGAAATCGAAAAATCCAATATTATCATCGTAGGTGAAACCGGAACCGGGAAAACCTTATTGGCTCGCACCATAGCAAAAATGCTGAATGTTCCGTTCTGTATTGCAGATGCTACGGTACTTACCGAAGCCGGATATGTGGGCGAAGATGTTGAAAGTATTTTATCCCGTTTGTTGCAGGCAGCTGATTTTAATGTAGAAGCAGCTGAAAAAGGAATTATTTTTATAGATGAAATTGATAAAATTGCCCGCAAAAGCGACAATCCATCTATTACCCGTGACGTTTCGGGTGAAGGTGTACAGCAAGCCTTGCTCAAATTGCTCGAAGGTGCCGTAGTTAGTGTTCCACCCCAAGGTGGACGTAAACATCCGGAACAAAAAATGATTCAGGTAAATACGCAGAACATTCTATTTATTGCCGGAGGCGCATTTGATGGCATCGAGCGAAAAATAGGTTCCCGCATGAAATCCAATATGATTGGTTATGCAGCTGCTAAAGAAACGGATACCATCGATAAGAAAAATTTGTTGCAATACATTGCACCACAAGACATTCGTAGTTTCGGTATGATACCTGAAATTGTCGGTCGCTTCCCGGTACTTACCAACCTTGATCCTTTGGACAAAGATGCATTGAGACGTATACTCACTGAACCCAAAAACGCACTGATCAAACAATACATCAAGCTATTGAAAATGGACAACATTGATTTAAGTTTTGATGAAAAAGCACTTGATTTTATTGTTGATAAAGCCCTTGAATACAAACTCGGTGCCCGTGGTTTGCGTTCCATACTTGAAAGTATTATGACAGACGCCATGTTTGAATTACCCTCTCAAAAAGCACTTAAACACATTGAGATTACGTTGGAATACGCCTGCGAGAAAATGGAAAAAACCAATATCGCAAAACTAAAGGTAGCGTAAATTATTTTGCTAATTTCTTTAAACCTTTTTTCTAATTTCTTTAACCCTGACAGGGTTAGGAAGATAGTAATCCTGATAGTATTGTAAACCCTGTCAGGGTTGGGAAGATAGTAATCTTGATTGCATCGAAAACCCTGGGTTGGAAAATTAAAATTTGACAAAGATCGAAACCCTGTCAGGGTTGGAAAATTAAAACCTGACAAGGTTCGAAACCCTGACAGGGTTGGAAAGTAAACTAAAACCTGACAAAGATCGAAACCCTGACAGGGTTGGGAAGATAGTAATACTGATTGCATCGAAAACCCTGTCAGGGTTGGAAAATTAAAATCTGATAAGGTTCGAAACCCTGACAGGGTTGGGAAATTAAAACCTGTTAAGGTTCGAAACCCTGTCAGGGTTGGAAAATTAAAATCTGATAAAGACCGAAACCCTGACAGGGTTGGGAAGATAGTAACACAGGGCTGGAAAGTAAATTAACTAATTTCCAAATCCTTATTTTCTGATTCCAATAAATAACTCTTCACATATTTTTTTATTTTCGAGCCTGAGCTTATGTTTGACAGCTTTTGACTTTTTGGGAAAACATCCCAACTGAACTTTAAAAAGTCCTTTATTCAATACAATACCAATAGTTGCTTCTGTATTTTGTATTAACCTGGTGGCCATTTGAATGGCATTTCTTTTATCTCTGTATGCTCCACACTGAATATAAAAATATCCCTTCTGAAGGCAGATATCACCAAAAACCCAAACATTACTATCATTTTCAATCTGATCTGACAAAATTAACTCAGGTATTTCTATCAATTTATTATTGCTATCACTGTTTATTGCTTTATCTGATGGAAATGCGTACAAACTGTCAATTGGTGAAACACTATTAATTATATGCTCAGTTTTTACAGGGTTGAAATTTATTTTTTCCAGAGTATCTTCCTTTTCTCTATTGTTGTTGATGGGATATTGTATTTCTTCAACAACAGGTTTTGAAATGGTATCGATCATTTGATTTTCAATTATTAAATCATCCTCTTTTTCCGGTGTGTATTTTAATAATTCAGCAGTATCTGTTGTGACTTTTTGAATATTGGCAGTATCTTGCATATTATCAGCAGGATGTTGCTGAATCGTATCCATTAATTGATTTTCAATGATACCATCCTTTGTTTTTATAGGATTTTTAATTAAAATCAGGGATGTATCTTTGATTTTTTGCAATTTCTTTTTTTGATTGCGCAAAACAAAATCAATACCGTTGTATACATCTCCATCAACCATTGCCTTAATGGTGAACTTAATTTCAGTGGGTATCGCCTTCATTTGTATACGACTCAACTGAACCGAATCTATTTTCGCAACATATTCGCCTGGTAATAATCCCAAATAATTCACATATCCATCCGACTCGGATATAACTTTTGTAACAATACTACTATCTTTATCAAATATATTTACCACTACTCTGCCTAATCCTTCCTTGGTGGAATCGCTGTCAAATATTACCATACCTGTAATTTCGGCTACGGGGGAAACAGGAATTTCAATAGTTTTCACTTGATTAGGATCCACCAGAATTCTGTATTTTTTCTTCATTAACCGCCAAGTAATAAATTCAAAATCTTTATCATCCAACTCCACATTGTAATAGATAAAAGGTTCCAATCCCAACACACGAACAATAGAATCTTTTTCACTATACATGGATCGTCCACCGTTGATTTTAACAGCCATAAAATCAGCTTTGCGTTCACCCGGATCAAATACATTGTTATGATTTACATCCACAAATGGGATCAGGGCAATACCGCCACGTCCTACCATCGATTGTTGGCTTGGGAAAACCCTTTTGTTTTTATCATCCAATGCAATACCACCTCTTACACTTTCCAATAATGAGATATCCTTATTGATGGCACGAACAGAAACATTGGTCTGCGCAAAAGAGAAATCGTATTTAAACGAAACGCTTATGCTGTTAAAATCAGAAGCAATGTTACGTTCATAAGAAAACGAACAATATCCCGATTTAAACACCTTTTTTTCAAGTTCTGCTTTAAAGGACATTATTTCATATTTGGTCAGATTAAACTGAGCGGAAGGACGAAACGAAAACCCTCTCGGCAAACGTGCCGAAAGCGCTGCATTTATGTTTATATACAGTGGTTTATCGTTGATCCAGTTGGCATAGGTTGACAAGTTAGCATTGAACTTACCATAAAAAGCAGAAAACATCAGATCAACCATATTGTAGTTAAAATCTTTAAATACATTTTGTTTGTAGGTAATGCGTGTGCTACCCGAAAAACTTTTGAACCGTGCAGGAATAGAAAAACTTACTTTCCTTTCTTCAAGGTAATTAAAAAGAATGGCTTTTTGTCCTTCGGCATATCTTGTATAGTCAATTTCCAACATCGAATTGGACCAGAGGTAATAATTCAACAAGGCTTTGGTCCGGACTTTATGAGCATATTCACCGGTTAGTATCAGTTTTGGAATGGGTAACATCGAAACGGAAACAAAAGGAATGGCACTTAAATTGGTAATGGTTGATAAATATTCCACACCTCCACCTATTGTGAGACTTCTTGTTATCCCAATGTTTCCTTCGCCTCTGGTTAAATAATGATTCCCATCGTCCTGTAATTTACCCCCGCTGATTTTGTATTCAAAAACCCCGGCTGGCATAAAGTTGGCTGGGACATTCATCACCCGTTCTTCGGAGCGTTCTTCGCCCATGGGACCGTAAAATTTTAATTTCAATACGGTATATCCATAAACCACAGGCACCTTAAACATGAAAAGGCCGGCTGCATCTGCCTTTGTATAATCAATCAGTGCATTGTTGATATATAGTTCAACCATCCAGTCGGGCTGGGTAACATCACTGATAATGTATTCGCCCCTGGCTTTACGGACTGTAGTGGGTGTATTGGTAATACTGGCACCTCGCACAGGTGCATTCACAGAGGCAATGGTAATATTCGAAATATTCCCGACCTGAATCTGACGAACGATTTTTTGATCGTTATCTGTCCATTTCCAGTAGAATTGTTGCTGACGGGGATCGGGTTTATTTTGGTTTGAAAAATTAAGGAATGCATCCACTTCGCCAAAAAGCAATTCAGCTCCCAGGTTGAGTCCTAACCGTGAATCCACAATACTTCCCGGCGTTTGAGACGACATAAGCGACCAGTCCAGGTTTCCGAATCTAAACAAATGGTATTCTCTTTTTAAGGTCTGATCAGCATTGAATTCTTCTGTTGTATTCCTGATATTATCCCTCGATTTTTCAAGTCGCTGTTTTTTTAGCAAAGGCAATTCAAAATCAGAGGCAACTTTAATGGAAAGACCTCTGAAATTAAACGAAATATTCAAACCAAAACTCTTTTCAAACAAAGACGATTCCAGATACAACATCCCCATATTTTTTACCAATCCGTTTTCAACAGCAATTATTTTATCTTCTTCACTGATCTGACGGGTAAGATAATTGATTTCGTAAAGCCGTTTTTCATTATCAATAAATCCTTGCAAAATATCTCCATTCTCTTTAACATTGCAGGGAATTACAAGTACCTGAAATAATTCTTCAACCGATACATATAATTTTTCATCTTCCGAATACAAAGCTGCAATGTTATAGGTAAAGGGAAAGCCTTCAATTTGCACTGTAATAGATATATCTTCAAAATTCGGATTTTGTTGTGCTTTCAGATCATTTGTAAAGAAAAGTAAACTTATAATAAAAATGACAATTACAGATGGAACCACACTTAGACAACATAGAATTGGATGCATCCTTTTCATGCTAATGCAAACTGTAGTGGATAGAAATGCTTTAATCACGTTTTATTGCTGGTTGAAGGTAATGCTGAAACTCCCAATATAGTTTCCACCGGGGTTAGCAGAATTGCTGCCTACAGTAAGGGTCCCCCCAACCCGCAGCCGGGTTACAAAATTACAATCGCTATTCACCTGAAAAGATGAACCGCTGCCTCCTTTTTCGGTAGGTCCTATGTTTAGGGTCACCGAGCCTCCATTGCTTCCTATTAACGGTGTAGTTGCCGGATAAGTAATAATAACATTACGCCCCTGACATAGTTGGATTTCGAAAATAGCCGGTTGATACGTATCGGTGTTCAACAATACAATCTGACCGGTTGAAGAACGATTCCCCTGCCAGTCGATCTGAACAGTACCACCTGAACTGCCTGTATTCTCGAGGCAAAACGCACCAAAATTAATGGCCTGGGTTGCCGTAACGGTAACCGACCGTACCGGCAAAGTAGGCTGGGCCTCTAACTGGGATGCTATCAGAAAGAAGAGGATTGAATAGGTTATATATTGGATGTAATTTTTCATAAATATTAAATACAAGTAAAAAGGAAAAAGGAAAAGGGAAAGAAAGAAAAGTAATCTTTCACCTAACATTTGATTTCCTTATATCTTTTTTGAATGCATATTTTCTTTAATAATTTTATTAGTAAAAAGTAAAAATCAAGTAAAAAGGAAAAAGGGAAAAGTAAAGAAAAAAAAGTAAAAATGGTTTAATTTTATTTGTTGTCAGAAGCATTTTTGCTAATAGATCCAAGTATTTTTTTTAATTCTTCTGATTCATCCAGTAATTCGAGCACTTCCTTTTCATTTTTATTACTTAATAATGTTTTGTATGTTATCTTTAGCCAATAATTTGTTTCACGCATTTCTTTTAATGAAATTTTTACCTTGTTAATAAAATCTAACTTTGAACAGGCAGCCTGAGATTCTTCATAATTAGCCCCTGCTGAAGTTGCTGACTTATCAATTGATACTTAATAACATTATTTTCTACTGAATTCTCAATTTTCCTAAGAAACACATATTGTTTTAACAGAAAAATCCAACAATCTATCACCTAAATCATTTAGCATTTTTTTTACTTGTTACTTTCTTCTTTTACTTTTTACTTTTTACTTTCTTCTTTTACTTTTTACTTTTCCCTTTTTACTTTTTACTTTTTACTTTAAAGAACCAACTCCTTCTCCGCATACAACACATAAGGTGAATCTTTAGGGCTGGTGAAACGTATTTTTATTTTTCCGCCGGTTAAATCCACTTTAGTATCGTTGTTCACCCGGATGGATACATTGCGTTTATTTACACTAGTATATACTGCGATGCCTCTTACCAGTCCGATTTGTGTAGTTTTACCCTGAGGGGAAACATATTCTGCAATTAAATCGCCATAAATAGATATATTTCCTACTCTATTGATGCTTACTTTTAAATTTCGGATGGTATCCTGAATGGTTTCTATTTTTAAATTATCGAGGGATGCACTCACTTTAACGTCACCTACACGTACAATAATGGGAATACTGATCCCAAATACTGGTGTAATCTGAACGCTCATTAGCGCAGTATCTTTGCCTTTTACTTCCATTCCCAGCGGGCTTTTCCCTTTCTCTGCTCTGAAATAAAGATGCGAACGATATTCTCCGGCAACCATATCGGCAGTTTTACGAAGCTGTAATCGGATCACTTGCGATTCGCGGGGAGCCAGTGTTACTTTTCGTGGGAATATCCTCAGATAAGGATCGGCAAACATTTTTCCATCTTCTGCTTTTTCAATAATTTCAAAACCGCCTTCTTCCGTCATGTTGTATTGCAAAAACGACACAGAATATACCGCTGTATCATTGCCTGTATTTACAAGACTTATTTCTTCTTTTTGTTTATTCCCTTCAAACACAATACGTACCGGAGATACCAGTAAGTCGCCCTGGGCATGCAATTGCAAATCGATACTCGTTAACGCAATCAGTGTCATTAAAAATAATACTTTCTTCATCTGTTATTGATTAATTATTAATACTAATTCATATTTTCCCAAGGGTTGTTAAGCCAACTTTTTAAGAAACAATATGGTTTTCTATGCTTATCTCTTGAAAAACAGACGTAAAAGTACTAATTAATTTTCTTTTTAACCCACAATAAAATAACAATTTACAATATTCTTTCTATCTCCTTTTGTATCTCTTTGTTTTTATGTATCTTAACGCAAACTTTCGCAAGCAATTCATTCATATAAGGTATACTATTCTTCGATTTTTCTGATTTTTTTGCTGCTGTTAGCTATCGTTTTTAATTACAATATTCTCATTTATCTTCTTATTCCTTACTTCTTTATTAAAATACTATCTATATTTTAATTCCATTAGTTATAAAAAAAGATTACAGTATAAGAGCCCTGATACGCACCGATGGGATTTGCATCGATAGTACCTACATGAATAGTGGAACCAATATTTACATAAAAATCTTTGCCTATTGTTGTATTTCCACCATCGGGCATATCTACCGACCAGTTATCGAGGTACAGATAATTAACTCCGTTTTGATGGAAAAGATACACCGGGCTGTTGGGAAGTATTACATTCAATGTATTGTTGCGGGTACCTGTAACTTCAAAAATTCCCTGACGGATAATGCTTTCGGTGAGTAATACAGATCCGTATTTCATGCGGGTACCTTGAGGGGTAACTATTATATTTCCACCGGCACCTATGGGGCTGAACTTCCCAAAACTCATCTGCTGTATTTCGTTGACAGCTGTAATGGGTACTATTTCGGCGTTGGCTGTTGCGGTTACTGAAACCTGACCATTTACAGTTAAACCTGTGATCAGAATAACAATGAAAGCCAATGTCTGTAATGTTTTCATCCTGATAGCTATTAAAGGTAGGTGTTATTTTTTTATTTTTTTCTTAAAAAAAAAGAGAAAAGCTTTTCAACTTCTCTCTTTTATATTTTGAATTGAAATGTGTTTCTTAGTTGTAATTTACAGTTACATCAAATGTTCCAGAATAAGAACCTGAAGCCTGATTTGCACCAACTGTGAGTGTTCCACCAACAGTAAAAGTATCTGTACCACCATTATTAAGTGTTCCAGTAACTCCATCTACAGCTGCAGAAGCAGTACGGGCGATTGGAATTATTGTCATTGTTTCTAAAGTAATAGGTTTTATCACTGTAATAGTACTTGGTAATGTAATTGCATACGTTGAAGATATTTGACCATTAACTGTATAAGCTGCATTTGATGCAAGAGGTGCATTATTGGTAAGATTAACAGTACCTGTACGTACACCTGAAGTAGATAATATACAAGTTCCTCCTGCTACACCACCAGACATGGTACCAAAATTTAATGCAGAAGTTTCTGTTATTTGAATAGGTGTTACAATCTTAGCTGAAGCTGCTGTGTTTTCTGTTACACCTTGTGCCATAACGTTAGAAGTAAAAGCTGTCATAAAAATTGCTGCGATAACGATAATTGATTTTTTCATAATAATTTTTTGTTTTTATTGTTTAAATTTATTTATTTTTTCTTTTTAATATTTTTTGAATTTCATATTCACGTTTTGCATCTTGCAACATCCGTGCCAAACTTTTTATCTACTTTTATTTCAGTACTTTAACAAAGAAACAGCATTCTACTTTAAGGTGAAAATCTTCGAAAATGAACTTAATATCTTCTTTTTATTC
>JBBRCQ010000008.1:0-88004 GCA_038204725.1 Bacteroidales bacterium
CCATTTTTTTAAATCATTTACCGTACAATTATCTATTGCGGAATTTACTGATTCAACTGTTAATGTTGCTGTAAACGCTGGTATTATTAGAACTAAATCCGTTATTCCGCTCATTGGGTTTTTGCTTAATTCATTTTTATATTTTCCAAATGTTGTTTCAATTATATCAGAACAGCAGAGTAGTTTTTCCTTGTATTTGCTGATATATTTTGAATTTTCTTTTAAATATTCTAACATATAATTTTTGAATTTTTTTAATTTCCCTTTTTTACATTTCTTTAAACAAGCAATACATTTTAATATTGATTTCTTACTTAATCCTTCATTCTTTAATATTATCGAAATTTCTTGAATGATTGACATTAAAGTGTTTAGCTCTAAGATAAATGATTCTATTTCTTTAATCCAGTTAATATACAATCTTTCCTCTTCAGTTAATTCATTATTGTTATATGCTTCCAATGCTTTTATGGCCCAATCATTTAGAATATCTAAATTTAAAAACCTTGATTTTGAACGCTGATTAGGTGGTATTAAATGAGCTTGCTTACTACAACAGCATTTAAATCGCATTTGACCAGCATTATGAGTAAAACTTTTAAACGTTTCATCATTTCTGTAAATCTTGTCTAAAAAACTAGCAATAGCATGAGTAATGTCATATACCCAGTTAACACCAGCTTCTCTTAATCCGGCTTTCAATGCATTTCCTGCATCTGTCACTGCATAGATTACATTCCCAAGCTTTTCTTTAATAATTCTCAATTCTTTTGAAACATCTTGACTGGTCCAACTTTCTCTTGATTTAACAAGTATAGGTTCCATATCTTGTAATTTTAAAGGACGACTAAAATCTATTAAACTACGTCTAATTCCTAATACTACAAGGACCTTTTCTTGGCCTATACCGATGCTTTCGTCCATAATCAGTATCCAATCATCTGCTTTTTCTTTCGGTGAATTTAATTTTGTGTACCCGATTTTTTTTACCCACAACATTGCTGTTGAAAAAGAAGGTGATGACAATTCTAAATTCAGATACAAATTAAATGTAACAAAAACTTTACACAAGCTTCTAAAGCTACAGGAAGTTGTAGTTTTTGAAGTTAATATTAAAAGTATAACAAGACTATTAAAATGCGATTTTTTGGGTTTAATCTCCTTTAAATGTTTAGAATGTGTTGGATGTTTTTTTTTATGATTAAAACTTTCGTTTTCATTTCATCCAAAACACTTTTTTGTTTCATAAACTTGCTTTTCCAGTCATCCCTGCTAATAGTCAATTCTTTGATCCTTTTTTTGAGTTCTTTATTCTCAATTCTGCGATCTTTGGAACGTGTTTCCCAATCAATATTTTCCATAATATTTCGTTCATTAATATTTAGTACAAATATACTATAATAAATACATAAAAACTATAAATGGAACGAATTTATTTTTGTAAAATATTAGATTTAATTCACCCCACCCGAAGGGCTTGAATGTGAAATAAATAATTAAAAAAAAAATCAATTCCCGGCACGTGAAGCCATTCTCAATCCTATTTCCCCGCATTTGATTCGCATTCAACCTGTTTAATCTATTTTAGATTAATTTTTACAATTAATAATTGATAACTGATGTTTAGTATCCCTAAAATGAATAATTTTGAAAAATAATACTTTTAAAACCTATCAATACAGACGAAGATGCTGTAATAGGGAAAAAAGCAAAAGGACAAATTGCACATAATCCGCTGATACTATGAAAAACAAAAACATACAGACAGAGATTGACGCCTCTTATTTATACCATATACTAGCCGAACATGAAGCAGAAGAAGCCATTGCCAATGTGTTCAGGCAGATGAGTGAAATTGAAAAAGGTCATGCCGAAGCTTTTGCAAAGAAAGAAGACCTTTGTCTCGGAAATCTGATGCGTCCTTCTTTCAGGGCAAAAACGCTGAATGCCATCGGCAAAGTATTCGGTTACGATTATGTGTTGGGTATTATGATGGATACCGAAAAAAGCATATCATCGGCCATCATCAGCACCAAGCAGAAAAACAAACAGGAAATAACAGGCAGTGAAACCAATCATGTAAAAATATTGCAGTCCATCCTTGAACAAGATAAAGTAACTGCCGGCAAATACATGTCAAAATTTGAAAGCCGTCACCGTTCTGTTGGTGGAAATGCAATCAGAGCAGCGGTATTGGGTGGCAATGATGGTTTACTTTCCAATTTTGGCCTTGTAATGGGAGTTGCAGGCGCAACTTCGGGTGATAAAGGGGTTTTACTGACAGGTATTGCCGGTATGCTGGCAGGTGCTTTGTCAATGGCAATGGGTGAATTGATATCGGTAAAGAGTTCTCAGGAACTGTACGAAAACCAGATGCAAATTGAAATGGAAGAACTGGAAACCAATCCCGAAGGCGAAATGAGGGAACTGGCTCTGATATATATGGCAAAAGGCATACCCGAAGAACAAGCAAACAACATGGCTGCTGAAATTATCAAAAACACTGCCAATGCACACAAAATATTGGTAAAAGAAGAATTAGGTATCAATGTTGAGGACATCAAAGGATCAGCTGTTGAAGCGGCTGTATATTCCTTTATTTTGTTTACGATAGGTGCAATTATTCCTGTACTCCCATTTATGTTTACAAGCGGCATGCAGGCCATCGTTATCAGTGTGCTGGTAAGTGCATTGGGTTTGTTTGTAATTGGTGCTGCTATCACATTATTTACAGGAAAAAGCGTCTGGTATTCAGGTTTCCGACAGGTATTGTTTGGCTTAGTGGCAGCTGCCATTACATTTGGCATTGGCAAACTGATCGGAATTTCGATTATGGGATAAAATGAATCACATTAAGCTGACCATTTTCCCATATCGATATGATTTACATTGTATTGCTTTATTATCTACTATTTATTTTATTGGCTTTTTACTAAAAATTATTAACTACTTTATCAATGTTAACTTTAGAATGTTTTATTGCTAAAAAGTGTATTAAATTTGTACTAAAAATGCGAAATAGCTGCTAAATGATTTTATAAGCTGATTGTAATAATTTTATCGCTGTTATATTTATGGAAAAAGAATTTTCAAAAAGCTTTATTCATTATTTCATTAAAGAGCATGCCAGCCCTTTTTTAAATGAAAATAAGAAGATTATTGTTCAGTTTATTTTTACATTGTTTTTTATTGCTATAGGTATTTGGTTTATTCAACATGAAAGTGCTGAATTGATTGATGTAAAAAATGTTCTTCTTTCTTCACGCTGGCAATGGGTATTGGCAGGAATAGGTCTTACAGCAATTTATATTCTGCTTCAGGGTCAAATGTATGTTTTATCATTTGCATCAGCAAAAACCAGGGTTTCTTTATTCGATTCGATTATTTTATTTATTAAAAGAAACTTTATTAGTGTTTTTTTACCTGCCGGAGGTATTTCTTCTCTTGCTTTTTTTACCGATACAATCGAAAATAAAGGCATTAAAAAGTCGCAAATTCACTTTGCTTCTTCTATTTATGGTTTTGTTGGAATTTTGACGGTAGTTATGGTTGCACTTCCGGCTTTTATATATGCATTGTTTGAAGGCACTGTGGGTTCTGGCGAGTGGTTTGCTTTAGGTACCGTATTGATGTTGATCATTAAACTGTATCTTATCTATCGGTCCATTATTAAAAAAGGAATCGTATTTGCAGGTATTGCGAAATTTTTTCCCGCTGCCATTGTATTTATGAACGATTTGCAGAACAGCAGGATTGACAGACAAAAGTTTTTGCAAACCATATATATTTCGATGATTATCGAATTTATCGGTATTGCACATTTGTATGTAGCCATGATTGCACTTAATTTTAATCCTTCACTATTTGCTGCCATGATGGGTTATATCATTTCAGTCATTTTTCTGATCATCTCTCCTTTTTTGCGTGGATTGGGAGCCATTGAGGTTTCGATGACCTATGTGCTGATTCGTTTTGGGTTTGGAAATATTGAAGCCATCGCAACCACTTTTTTATATCGCTTTTTTGAATTCTGGATGCCTTTACTAGTGGGTATATTTACTTTTCTATCAAAGGTTAATAAGCTGTTGATGCGTGTTTTGCCGGCTTTTTTTATGTTGATGTTGGGATTGGTGAATGTTATTTCTGTAATGACTCCGGCTATTCCTGAAAGGTTGAAAAGTTTAAAAGATTTTTTACCTGTTCATATCATACATACTTCCAATTTCCTGGTATTGTTTGCCGGATTATTTTTGCTGGTTACGGCTGCTTTTATGTTGAAAGGATTGCGAATGGCATGGTGGTTTGCCCTGTTTTTGAGTATTTTGTCATTTATAGGTCATATTACCAAAGCAATAGATTATGAAGAAGCCATTTTTGCGTTGATTGTGATTTTTATCCTGATTGTTACATATAAAGAATATTACATTAAAACAAATCCAAAATTAAAAAATATTGGTTTCCAGACATCCATTTTTTTAACGGCTGCAACGCTAATCTATGGCATTGTCGGGTTTTATTTCCTGGCTAAAAATCATTTTAATATTGATTTTAGTTTTTTGCAGTCGTTGCAATATACCCTGCAATACTTTTTTCTGATTGGAAGCAATGAATTGATGCCAAATACAGCTTTTGCCCATGAATTTTTGTATTCCATCAATATCAGTGGTTTTGTTTCAATTGCCTTCCTTATATACACATTGGTACGTAACTATTCTCATCAAAAAAATGTGAATGATGAAGAATTTGCTTTGGCGAATGATTTAATAAAATCTTATGGGAATTCATCGCTTGATTATTTTAAAGTATACAATGATAAAATGATTTTTGTATCAAAGAGCAAAAAAGCGTTTATTGCTTATCGCATATCGGGAAATTATGCTGTAGCCCTCGAAAATCCGGTTACTGCAAACAAACAGGAGTTCTTTGCCTGTATAAACGAATTTGACAAATATTGTTACGATAGCGGATTGAAAAGTATTTATTACAGAGTAGATGAGGCATCACTGAATTTCTATCACCAGCTTAGGAAAAAAGATTTGTTTTTAGGGCAGGAAGCGATAGTAAATATTTCAACCTTTAACCTTGAGGGCGGAAACAAAAAATCATTGAGAAACGCTTTAAATAAAATCGTGGATCGTGGGTTTAAAACAACGATACATTTGCCGCCAGTTAAAGACGGCGTTCTGCAGAAATTAAAATCGGTAAGTGATGAATGGCTATATAATATGAAGAGAAATGAAATCATATTTTCACAAGGCATGTTTGTATGGGATGAACTAAAGCAGCAAACCATTATCACAGTCGAAAATGCTGAAGAGAAAATTGTTGCATTCCTCAATATCATACCCGATCATGTTGAGGGGGAAGCTACTTACGATTTAATCAGGAAAACAAACGATGCACCGAATGGGGTCCTGGATTTTATCTTAATTGAACTTTTCAATTATTTAAAGACTCTCAATTATACCTATGTGAACTTAGGTTTTGCGCCTATGAGCGGAATGGACGATCCTCATACTTTTCCCGAAAGATCCATGAAATTTGCTTACGACAAGATTAAATCTTTTTCTCATTATAAAGGATTGCGAGAATACAAAGAAAAATTCGAACCTGATTGGGTGAACAAATATCTTATTTATCAGCATGATTATGATTTGCTGAACATCCCTTCGGTGTTATCAAAAGTAATAAAACCTTAATTATAAGTTATGAAACGAGCATCGCGAAAATCCGATATCATCTTGGATGAAAATCTCACATGTAAGTATTTGGCAAGCTGGGAGGTATGGTATACTTTAATTAAAAAATATGTTTGTACCCTTTTTATTTTCTTTGGATTCATGCTCGCATCTCATGCAGCTGTGATAGATTCAATTACGAACAGTGTTTTTGGCAAAGTAAATATCTTTTATCCCGACAAAGTCCCCGATGCATTTGTTTTATTGGTTTCGGGTGATGGTGGATGGAACAATAAAACCATCAAAATGGCGAACAATTTAGTATTACAAGGTGCTATGGTAGTGGGTATTGATATCAGGCATTATCTTAAAAATCTCAAATTGAGAAAAACAACATGTCATTATCCGGCAGGGGATTTTGAAGAAATAAGCTTGACCATCCAAAAGAATTACAAAATCAAACAATACCTCAAACCTATTTTGGTTGGCTATTCATCCGGAGCTACGTTAGCTTATGGTATTTTAGCCCAATCGCCTGCAAACACTTTCAAAGGCGCTGTTGTCCTGGGCTTTTGCCCCGATATTTTCATCAACAAACCACTTTGTAATGGACTGGGGCTGAGCTCCCGAACTTTGAAAGAAGGCAAATCTTATTATCTTAATCCAACTACCACGTTAACGGTACCTTTTATTGTATTGAATGGCAAGGACGATTTAATTTGTTCGTATGCTGAAACAAAAAGTTTTATTGAAAAAATCCCTTTAGCCGAACTGATAACCCTGCCTGATGTGGGGCATGGATTTTCAAATTATAAAAACTGGTGGCCTCAGTTTATCAAATCTTACCAAAAGATTATGAATGAACCCGGTTATGCTGAAATCAAATCAGCTCAAAATGTTTTATTGCAATCGCAGCATTTAACGCCTTATAACAGCATTTTACCTTTAACACTCATACCAGCTTCATCCAAAGAAAACCTTCCGCTTGTTTTCTTTATTTCAGGTGACGGTGGCTGGACAAGTTTTGACCAGTCAGTCAGCGATAAACTGGCCGAAAAAGGATTCCCTGTCGTAGGACTCGATGCACAAAAATATTTCTGGAACGAGAAACAGCCTAAAGAAGCTGCCGATGCGATCGCAAGTGCGATTATCCACTACATGCAGATATGGAACAGGAAAACTTTTGTGATGGTGGGTTACTCATTCGGAGCATGTGTGGCTCCTTTTATTGCCAATAATTTCAGTGTACCGGTAAAAGAAAATTTAAAAGGGGTGTATTGCTTCTCAGCAGATGAAACCGGTGACTTCGAGATTCATTTGACGGATATGCTCTCTTTCTCGAAAAAAGAAAAATATAATGTTTTGAATGAGCTCAGAAAGATAAAAACATACCATCCGGTTTGTATTTTTGGAGATAAAGAAGATGCCGATCTAAAAATCCATTTTCAGCAAACAGCTGTCAGGGTTGAAACATTGCCGGGCAATCATCATTACAATGACGATTATAACGCTTTGGCAGCCATCATTTATAACGATTTTATAAATAAAAAGTAAATAACTGATACTTGGCATACATAAATTATACAATGTCTCTGTTTTAATATACACCTACTGATATATGGTATATCCTTTTCAAATCAAAATTCTGGTTGCCAATATATAAACTTCTTTGACATTTTATTAAAAAGCAATTAAGGTGAATAGATTTTTAAATTTCTTTTCCCTCTTTTTTCGTAAATTTGCACTTTAAAAAATCTGCATAAAATTGCTATCTATGCTCTACTATCTAAAAAATCTTCTGTTACTTACTCTATTGGGTTTCACTTCTCTTTTTTCTTTTGCACAGAATTATAACGTCAGCGGTAAGGTAATCAATGCCAAAACCGGGGAAGCACTCGCTTTTGTAAATATTATTGCCAACCAAACAACCAAAGGAACTTCAACAGATATTGACGGTAAATTTACTCTACAGCATACAGAACCTATTGTTTCCATCAAACTTAGTTATGTAGGTTTTGAAACAAGAACAATCGCCATTACAGATAAAAAAAACAATCTTGTAATCCCTTTGCAAGAAAAATTGCTACAACTTTCTGAAATTAAAATTATAGCAGGTGAAAACCCTGCCCATCGTATCATCCGCAATGTACTGCGAAACCGCGATATTAACAATCCTGAAAAGTTGAATTCATTTTCCTATACTTCCTATAATAAATTGATATTTACTTCCAAAAACGATAGCATTGCCATCAAAAAAATGTCAGTTAAAGACAGTACTGCCATCAAAATGAAAAGCTTTCTGGATAAACAGCATTTGTTAGTAGTTGAAAGTGTTACCAAACGAAAGTTTTTAAAACCTGACAAAAACTATGAAGAAGTAATGGCTTCAAGGGTTTCGGGTTTTAAGAATCCCATTTTTACATTTATCGGTTCACAACTTCAATCCTTTTCGTTTTATGATGAAAGCTTTAATATTTTCGAAAAATATTATATCAGTCCAATCAGTTATGGTTCTCTTTCAAGGTATTATTTCCAGATTGAGGATACGTTATATTCGGAAAATAAACAAGATACAACTTTCGTTATTTCATACCGTCCAAAAACAAATACCAATTTCGAAGGACTGAAAGGTCTGTTGTACATCAATACTTTTCATTGGGCCATTGAAAATGTAACAGCACAACCAGCCTTTGAGCAAAAAGAAGGTATCAGCATCAACATTCAGCAAAAATATGAGCTCATCGATGGAAAACAATGGTTTCCGGTGCAGTTGAATACCGATTTGTCATTTATGCTTGAAAACCTCCCTTATCCTTTTATTGCCAATGCACGTGCTTATTTGAAAGACATTACCATTTCGCCTGAGATTCCTAAAAAAACATTCAACCATATCGAACTGGACTTTAAAGACAGTGCCAATATGCAGCCTGAAGTCTATTGGAACCTGCACCGGGTTGATTCACTAACGCAAAAAGAATTAACGACTTATCATGTTGTAGACAGCATGGGTGATGTGTATCATTTCGAAAGCCGTTTGAATCTTATACAGTCTATCATGAAAAACAAAATTCCATGGGGAATTATTGATTTTGATATTGATAAGTTGATTTATTTTAATGAATACGAAAAAATAAGACTGGGATTAGGATTGCATACCAGCGATAAATTCTCGAAAAAGTTTTCTGTTGGGGGATACTGGGGATATGGTTTTGGCGACAAAACAGATAAATACGGAGCTGATGTTTCCATTTTTATTTATAAACCCTGGGATTTGAAATTGAATGTAGCTTATCTAAACGATTTAAAAGAAAGTGGTGGCTTGTTTTTCTATAAAGATAAAAAACGTTTTTTTGATGGAAATTACCGTGAAATTTTCGCAAGTAACTTTGATAATACAGAAAGAGCCAGCGTTTCTGTTAGCTTTCGAACATTCAGATATATGCAAGCCAGTATAGCATTGAACAAAACTTTTAAAACCTCAGCTTTTAATTATGAATACGCTGTTTTTCAAGAAAATGCAACACTTTTTGTTAATCAATTTAATTATACTGATATACAGTTGGGGTTACGTTACGCCTACAAGGAAAAATTTATGAAAGCGAATGATAATCTTATTGCCCTACCAAATACATATCCAATTATTTGGTTTAATTATACCAAAGGCATAAAAGGCATTTTGGAAGGCGAATACGATTATCAGAAAATAGATGTAAAAATTGAAAAGAGCATTTTTACCAATTATCTGGGAAAAACTACTTTTATAGCCGGTGCCGGCTACATCGACAAAAATGTACCTTACAACATAATGTATGCAGCCAGAGCAGGATACAACAATGCTTACATCGACATTCCTTTTACATTCAATACCATGCGTTACAATGAGTTTGTAAGCAATCGTTATGTTTCGCTAATGTTCAAACACAGTTTTGGTTCATTGCTGTTTCGTTTCAGACGATTTAATCCGGAAATTGTAGTGTTGACAAATGTTTTGCTTGGTAGCATGAATAATGCAGCCAGTCATAGAAACATACTGTTAAAATCACCTGAAAAGGGATATTTCGAATCAGGCATCTGTTTCAACAACCTACTAAAATTGGGGTTTAACAGTCTTGGGTTGGGAATATACCACCGTTACGGTCCTTATTCGCTGAAACCTAACAAAGAAAACTGGGCTTTGAAATGGACATTAACAATTCCGATTTAATGATTATTTAAACATAACCTTCAAAACTAAATATAAAAATTTGTGAGTAACGATCATTGATTATACTACTTCGTTATCTATCAATTATTTACAAATAAATCAATTTGTTTATAAATAATTCCAAAAGGCAAATCATATTCACATATTATAAATATTTTTGCATATCAATTATTCTAACTATGTATTTTGATTTAATTACTGATTCTCCGACTATTAATATTCTGCTTTATATTTTTTACGGAGCCATTCTTATCCAACTTTTTTATTACTGGGGTATTTTCAGTAGATTGGCATTTTACAAACCTAATAATCAACCCCGGAAACCACAGGCTGTATCTGTGGTAATTTGTGCTAAGAATGAATTTCAAAACCTTAAAGAAAACCTCCCGCTTATACTGGAACAGGATTATCCTGATTTTGAAGTAATTGTTGTAAATGATGTTTCGGATGATGATACCTATTTCTTATTAAAAATATTATCTGAAAAATACCCCCATCTTAAAATTGTAAATTTTGAGGATAATGTTAATTTTTTTACGGGCAAAAAATTCCCATTAACCATCGGTATTAAATCTGCAAAAAATGACATCGTATTGCTTACCGATGCTGATTGCAAACCACACAGCATGAAATGGATTGAACAGATGCAGCAGCCATTTCACAGCGGTACTGAAATTGTATTAGGCTATGGAAAATACAAAGAAGAAGCTGGATTTATCAACAAAATGATTCGTTTCGACACCCTTCACATTGCCATACAATACTTGTCGATGGCTTTATCGGGTAAACCATATATGGGAGTGGGACGAAACCTAGCTTATCGCAAAAACCTTTTTTACCGACAAAATGGATTTATAAACCATTATAAAATAAAATCGGGTGACGACGATTTATTTGTGAATGCAGCCGCTAGCAAACAGAATACAAAGATTATGATTTCTCCCGAAACGCATACCCTATCGGAAGCAAAGAAAACTTTTTCTACCTGGATTACACAAAAAAGGAGACATCTGACTTCGGGCAGCTACTATAAATCATCAACCAAATGGTGGCTAGGGATTTATTCATTATCTCAACTCCTTTTCTTTGTTACATTTTTTACTTTAATTGTTGTTAAATATACTTTAATAATTGTTCCTGCGTTGTATTTATTAAGATTAATCAGTCAACTGTTTATCTATAAAAAAACAATGTTAAAGTTAAATGAAAATAACATATTACTTTTAGTCCCCATTTTCGAAGTATTTTTTGTTGTTTTAAATCCAGTCATCGTATTAATAAATTTGATTTCAAAGCCAGATAAATGGAAGTAAATCTAAAACTCACCGAAAAAGCACTACGCGATTACGATTTGGTTCAGCTTGCCCTAAAAAATGGCGACCAGAAAGCATATGCCGATTTGATGAACAATTACAGAGATACACTCTTTTTCATGATGCTTAAAATGACCAATGACGCTACCGATGCCGATGATTTGACCATAGAAGCTTTTGGAAAAGCATTTAAAAACCTCAGCCAGTATACCCCTGATTATGCATTCAGTACATGGTTGTTTAAAATTGCCACCAACAATTGCATTGATTTTATCCGCAAGAAAAAGAAAATGACTTTTTCGATGAACAAAGGTTTTAACGACAACGAAGAAGGTACTGAAATTGCCCATAATATTCCTTCTGAAACACTGGACCCTGAAGAAAAATTTATTGAAAAACAAAAAATAAAATTAATGCGCGATGTGGTAGAACGACTTAAGCCACATTACCGTGAATTGGTTAAACTAAGGTATTTCGATGAGTTTTCGTATGAAGAAATTTCAGATAAATTAAATTTACCTTTGGGAACTGTAAAAGCACAATTATTCCGTGCCAGAGAGTTTTTGTTCAATATTCTGAAAAATTCTGCTGAAAAAATATAAGATATTCACCCACCAAATTTTCTAATCATATTTACCAATTTTGTAATTGCTTAATTTGATCCCCGACAACTTTTTTAGACAAAACAATCATTCTAAGTAATGGGAAAAACTTCATCTATTATAAAGTTTTTAATATTTTTTATGAAGTACCGTTCTAAAGGTATTTGCTGAAAAACGCAGTTAAAATCACTATAGCAGCTATCACAGAAGCAACTTTCAACAAAACAACCAACCAGGGTTTCAACTTTAATTCAAAGGGTTTTATCATAAATACAATCAACATTGAACAACTAAACCCAAACAACATACCAGCTACCACATCGCCTAAAAAATGAATGCCCAGATAAATTCTGGTATAAGCTATAACAGGACAAACGAAGGCATAAATGATTATTTCGGTTTTGTGTTCTCTACGAAACCAGGCCAGCATTGTAAACACTGCTGCTACCGTGGTGCTGTGTCCACTAGGAAACGAATGATGGTACAGTAAATAATTGGCTACTGTATGTACTTGTTCTTTAAACAAATAGGGCGGGCGATGCCAATCGTTAAACACATTATACTTTAACAATTGAACGGTAACACCTGATACTATAATTGCAAGAATAAACAAACTCAACCGGTAGGGCTGTTTGCTAATGAATATAAAAAGCAATGCCACTGCCATAAATCCTGCATCACCCAACATGGTTAAAACCAACATGGGTAAATCGAGCCAATCAGCATGATAACTGTTGAGTATTAAAAAGCTCTCGTTATAGCCTTTTGCGATTAAAAACACAAGACCTGTCAGCCAGATGATAGAAATTGGCAAAAGGTAAAATCCAAGAAAATTGTATTGTTTATAGTGTGGAGTCATTTTAGTCATCAAGTTATTCATTATGGTAAGGTTCGTTTTTGAGAATTGTAAAAGCACGGTATAACTGTTCTGTAAACAAAAGCCGAATCATCTGATGCGAAAAAGTCATATCAGACAATGATATTTTAAGATCTGCCTTTTCGTAGACTTTGTTACTAAATCCAAATGCTCCACCTACTACAAACATAAGATTTTTAATACCGCTGTTCATTTGTTTCTGAAGAAAAGCTGCAAAATCTTTCGAGTGGAACGATTTTCCTTTTTCGTCGAGAAGGACAATAAAATCTACTTTAGCAGTATGTTTTAAAATCTCATCTCCTTCTTTGGTTTTGAAATCATCAGATAACAAATTCTTACTGTTTTTTAACGAAGGAATCACTATTGTTTGGTAATTGAGGTAATGTTTCAACCTTTTTTCAAAAATCGTGATGCCTTCCTTTAAATAATCGTCTTCGGTTTTACCAACCATTAATAATAAAACGTTCATACCTACGTTTTTAGTGAAATTTAATGAAATATTGAGTTTAGCATCCAAAAATAATGTAAATTTGCATTAATCATATAAAAAAAGCAAAATAATTAAATCTGGCTGTTTTTTTGTAGTTAAATTATCAAAAAAGAACAATCCGTAAATTAATATTTTAAAAACATAAACAGATGAAAAAAATTGCAGTCATTCTAACATTTGTAATTGCTTCAGGTTTTACATTCTTACACCTAAACCCCGAAAATTCTCAGGAAGACATTACCAAAAATGTTTCCAATGCGATTCGCAAAGGAAGTTCATCAGAACTGGCGGTGTATTTTAATTCCAGTATCGATTTAACCGTTCCCGGCAAAGAAGGCAGTTTTAGTAAAGCACAGGCAGAACAGATAATGAAAGATTTTTTTACAAAAAACACACCTAAATCTTTCGAAATTAAACATCAGGGAAAATCGGCAGATGGGAGCAATTATGCAATCGGCACATTGGTGACCAATAACGGAAATTTCAGAACCTATTTCCTTATAAAGAGCATTGCAAACAAAAACTATATCCAACAATTGCAATTCGACAACGACAAACTGTGATCAGTAAACAATTACGAATTACGAATTACAAATTACAAATTACGAATTACGAATTACGAATTACGATGCTTCGGCCTTCTGACTTCAGACTTCGGTCTTATTAACCATTAACCATTAACCAATGACACTTGATGAAATTATTGAAAATGCACTTTTAGAAGACCTTGGTGATGGGGATCACACCTCACTCTCCTGTATTCCTGCCGGTTCATTAGGAAAAGCTCAATTATTGGTTAAAGAAGATGGCATTATTTCTGGAATTGAAATTGCTCGTAAGGTTTTTGAAAAAGTGGATGCTACAATTCAATTCAATCAAATCATGAAAGATGGTGATGCAGTAAAATCCGGTGATATTGTATTTACGGTAGAAGGAAATCCTGTATCGTTGCTTTCATCGGAACGTCTTGCGTTGAATTTCCTACAACGCATGAGTGGCATTGCAACCAAAACTAACCAAATGGTGAAAATGCTTTCAGGATTGAATACAAAACTGCTCGATACCCGCAAAACAACCCCAAATCTTCGTGAATTGGAAAAAATGGCTGTAAAAACCGGAGGTGGCGAAAACCACAGATTTGGTCTGTATGATATGATTATGATTAAAGACAATCATGTTGATTTTTCAGGAGGTATCAGTCAAGCCATTAACAATGCAAAAGCATATTTGAAAACAAAAAATAAAGATCTGAAAATAGAAATTGAAGTCAGGAATTTTGAAGAATTGAATGAAGTTCTATCAATCGGTGGTGTTCACAGAATCATGCTGGATAATTTC
Source organism: Bacteroidales bacterium (assembly GCA_038204725.1). GTDB lineage: Bacteria > Bacteroidota > Bacteroidia > Bacteroidales > JACABE01 > JACABE01. Next base: position 14,503 of record JBBRCQ010000008.1, read on the forward strand.
CAAGTATCCGATTTAAAAAAAGCTGTTGAAATTATTGATGGACGTTACGAAACAGAAGCCTCAGGAGGAATTACAGAATTAACATTGCGTGCTTATGCCGAAACCGGAGTGGACTATATATCCGTAGGTTCATTGACACATCATATTAAAAGCCTTGATTTAAGTCTAAAAGCTTTCTGAAAAAGGTTAAAGGATAAAAATCAGAAGTCCGGAGTAGTGTTTGTTTTTTGTCATCCCGAGTGCGCGAGGGATCTCATTTAAAAATAAAAAAAAAGATCAGCATATTTCGTCATAACCACTCATTTCGATATGTACAAAGAAATTAACGAAAAATTCTTACGATGGAAACCGGTAGCAATCATCATTGGTTTCTCAAAATACATGGTATTGCCGGGTTTTGACGGAATACCAATTTATGATGTTTCTTTATTCTTTATCAAAGGTATGCAAAAGGGTTCTATCACTCAAAGGGCTTCTTCGCTGGCATTTAATTTCTTTCTGGCATTATTCCCTGCTATCATATTTATATTCACTCTGATCCCTTATTTACCCATTAGTGGTTTTCAAACAACTCTTTTTGAAATATTACAGTCTATTTTACCTGCCAATGCGTTTGAAGCCGTTAAATCAACCATTAGCGATATTTTGACCACTAAAAGAACCGGATTATTATCAGTGGGTTTTATACTAACGCTGTATTTTGCTACCAATGGCGTAAATGCTATGATTGAGGCATTTAACCATACCTATCATACTGCAGAAACCAGATCTTGGATAAAACAACGCATGATCTCTATTTTTCTGGTTATCATTTTATCTATCTTATTAATCATTTCCATTGCTTTCATTACTTTTAGTGCATTTTCGCTGAATTATCTGGTAGACCATGGTATACTTAAAGGTCAACTGACAATTTACCTGTTATTTGCAAGTCGATGGATCATACTGATAGCCATGTTATTTTTCGGGGTTTCCTTTATTTATTATTTTGGACCTTCCAAAAAAAAGAACTTCAGGTTTATTTCACCCGGTTCTACACTGGCCACTTTACTTACTTTAATTACCATATTGGGATTTAACTTTTATGTTGCAAATTTCTCAAAATACAATGCATTGTACGGCTCTATCGGAACATTGATCATCATTTTGATGTGGATTTATTTTAATGCAATCATTCTTTTGATTGGATTTGAGTTAAACGCAAGTATTTCTTTTGCAAAAAAGAAAGTAAAAGCAATTAAAAAAATAAAAATAAAAATTTAAATATTATATTTTAAAAATGCCTCAAAAACTAAAAATACTAACGATTATTGGAGCAAGACCTCAGATTATTAAAGCTTCTGCCATCAGCAGAGCTATCCGTAATCATTATAAGGATTCAATTCAGGAAATCATCGTGCATACGGGTCAGCATTACGATAACAATATGTCGGCTGTTTTTTTCAATGAATTACAAATCCCTCAACCCGATTATAACCTGAATGTTGGTTCCGGCATGCATGGTGTTCAAACGGCTGAAATGATAAAAGGCATCGAAGAAATAATACTGAAGGAAAAACCGGATGGTATGATTTTGTATGGCGATACCAATTCTACCCTGGCAGGAGCCATTGCAGCTTCAAAATTACATTGCAAAATTGTGCATATTGAAGCGGGTTTGCGTTCTTATAACAAAACAATGCCCGAAGAAATCAACCGTATCCTCTGCGACCATTGTTCTACCTTGCTTTTCTCACCCACACAAACCGGATATCAGAATTTAATCAAAGAAGGATTTACAATAAATAACCTCCCGCCTTTTACTGCCGATAACCCCAACATCTATCATTGTGGTGATATTATGTTCGACAATACTTTGCATTTTTCTGGCATAGCCGCTGAAAAAAGTGACATTCTCAAAAAGAACAATCTCAAAAAGAATACATACGCTTTAGCCACCATTCATAGGGATCACAATACGGATGATACTGTAAGATTGACAGGCATATTTAAAGCCATACTTACAATTGCCGAAAATAAAAATATTGATTTCGTCATCCCTTTGCATCCACGCACCGCTAAAATGCTGCAAGGAAATCTCTCAAAAGAAGTGTATCAAAAAATGATGCTGAATCAGCACATTAAAATCATTGAACCGGTTTCCTTTTTGGATATGATAGCACTTGAACAGCATTCGGTACTAGTGGTCACAGATTCCGGCGGTGTTCAGAAAGAAGCTTATTTCCTGCAAAAGCCCTGTATTATCTTACGTCCGCAAACCGAATGGGTAGAACTCACTGAACATGGCAGTTCTATCATTGCCGATGCAGATGAAGCAAAGATTATACATGCTGCTGATATGCTTTTGTCCAAAAACTTCACCAGTTTTCCGCCAATCTTTGGGAATGGAAAAGCAGCTGAATTTATTTGTGAAGAAATAGTGAAGAATTTTAAACTTTAAATTATTTTATCAAAATTAAATATTATTTTTGCAAGACATTAGTAGCTATCTAAATAATTCAAAACTTTAAATTACAATTATCTATGAAGAAAAATTTATTTTTTGCAGCCTTATTATTTTTAAACACAATAGTGTTTAGCCAAGGAAGCTGGTTACAAAAAACCAGTTTACCTGGAAACGGAAGGCATTCAGCTTTTGCTTTTGCCATTGGTTCAAAAGGTTACATCGGCTGTGGTCAAACTGCAACATCGACCTATGTAAATGATTTTTGGGAGTATGAACCCAATGAGGATATTTGGACACAAAAAGCAAATTATACAGGTGGAGCAAGGTATTCTCCTTCATCATTTACAATTGACAGTATAGCTTATGTTTGTTTAGGTTTTACAGGACAATGTCAGAACGATGTATGGTCTTACAGTCCTCAAACAAATACATGGACGCAGAAAAACAATTTTCCCGGCAGTGCCCGTTATGGTGCATTTTCTTTTTCAATAGGAAATAAAGGGTATATTGGCATGGGAAGTATAGGTGGACCTCCATTTTTAACAGATTTCTGGGAGTATAATTCTATAAATGATGCATGGATTCAAAAAACAAGTTACAATACTAATGTTGGAAGGATTCATGGTACAGGTGTTTCAATGAATAATAAAGGCTATGCAGGTTTAGGAACGGATGATGGTAATGGTCATTTTGTATCTGACTTTTATGAATATAATCCACTCACAAATGCATGGACACAAAAAGCAAATTATCCTTATGCAAGAGGAGGTGCTTCTGCCTTTGTATTATCAAATTGTGCATACGTTGGTACAGGATTGGATAATGATTTACTTTACAACAATAATTTATGGAAATATGATCCAACTATAGATAGCTGGATTTCAATTGCTAATCTTGGAACTACCAAAAGAAATGCTGGTATTGGATTTGCAATAGGAAACAAAGGCTATATGGGATTCGGTGCAGGTACAAACAGTAACTATATGAATGATTTATGGGAATATTCTATTTCAGGCACTTCAATAATTGAAACTTCTGAGCAGAATATTGCAAATGTCAGCATTGATTTGGTAAATAAATCTATTTTGCTTACAATGAACGGAAACTTTCAAAAAGCATCTTTCAAAATTTACAATATAGCAGGTCAATTACTTACAAATGAGAAAATAAACAATTCAATTCAGACAATAAACATCAGCCATTTTGCAAAAGGCACTTATATTTACATTGTTAACGGTAAAGATAATCAATCAAAAACAGATAAATTCATTATTCATTAATCAATGAAAAGCAGGTTTCAAAAAAAGTTGCACCTATTTTCCTTTCTATTGATTATTCTATTATTTGCATGCAACAATGGTAATGATAAAGTGAACGGTGTAAAGAAAGACGACTATACTATAAAGACTTTTAAAGCAGATGCTTCAGGTTGGGGATATGATATTTATAAGAATGGAAAAGTTACAATACACCAGCCTAACATACCTGCAATAGATGGAAACTTCTCGTTTAAATCTGAGGAAGAAGCAAAGAAAATAGCAAAATTGGTAGTTGAAAAACTTAAAAACAATGTTTTCCCACCCAGTCTGACAAAAGAAGAGGTTGAAAGTGTTATTAAATAAGAAATAATTAAAAAATTAAAATTGAAAAGATCAAAAACCATCAGCTTTTTTCCTAAAAGCTGATGGTTTTGTTTAATAGGTAATACTTCTCGTTGATCTTTACTACATTATCATAACAATGTGACAGAACCATGTAATTTTCGCATACCTTTAATTGCACCTTTGTTCTCATATTCAATAAGGTAATAGTAAACACCATCTGAACAAATTTTACCCATATATTTCCCATCCCAAAAAGCTGCTTTTCCTGTGCCTTCATACAATTGATTACCCCAACGGTTGAATATATAAAGTGTAATTTCATCAATATTTGTATATACCGGTGAAAAAATTTCGTTGACACCATCTCCTTTTAGCATAAAAACAGTGTGAACAACATTTTGAAATTAATTCTTTAAATGAAATCGAAAGCGCTCTATTAATATTTCCAAATCCAAGCAAAGGGATTTTCGAAATATGTTTAAAAGAGAAAGGAAAAGAGAATATATATATATAATTCATTAGGGCAATGCATTTATAACAATAGTTTTCAAACCATGACTGATGAATTTCACAAAGAGATAAATATTAATGCATTCCCAGTAGGATTTTACAACATCTCAATAGAAATTGGCAAAAAATATTTACTAAACAAATTTCTATTATTAAATAATCATGATTTAAAAAACAGAATTTACTGTTTTTTTATCATTCAAAACCATAAGTTATCGAGATACAAATTTGCTTGATTGAATCAAACAAATTTGTATCTTTGCATTTAATAAAATCATTAACTAAGATTTTATTAAATAATCTGACTCTTATTATTGAAAATCAAATATTTGAAATTACCATTTATAAAACATATTTCACTATGCTTACCAATATTTATCGAAAGATTCTATCTGATAAATTCCGTTATTTTTTATATAATTTATTCATTGGAAAAATTCTTTTCATTTCAAGAAATTTCAATATTCTGGTAAAAAGTAAAATAATATTTTTGTTTAGTTTTATTCTGCCAAAAACAGGAGAAAACAAAGCCTTAGCATTTATTGGACAACACGGGCTAACATCTTATCCTTACAAATTTATGCTTGAATATAAAAATAAGACAATTAAAGTTGTACTCGACCATGAGTTGAACCTACCATACGTTATTCACAATAGCAATAAATTATATTTTCCTGATTTTTATACAGTTGAAAAAATAACAACAGATTATCGTGCACTTTTAACAGAGCAAGATATAAGATCGGCGTATTGGGAAAATAGGCTGAGCAAGGGTATAATCAGGTGCACTAAAAAATAAAACATGCATAAACTACTAAGTAAAATTCCTGTACTTCGCTCATTGATAAGAGCAAAAGAGAAATTAAACTTCCATAATGAATGGAGAAGAAGAAACCCTCACAATACAACAATAATAGGATCTCGCTTCTTCCCTATGGAAGTTGTTACTGTTGGGAAAGGTACCTACGGTGATATTACAATTCAAAGTTTATATGTTACGCCTGATGAAAAATTAATTATTGGAAACTATGTATCCATAGCTCCTGATGTATTGTTTTTAATGGGTGTAAATCACCAAACAGAAACAATTACAACCTACCCTTTTTACTCGATGCTTTTGGAGAGATCACCTATTGATGCACTTACAAAAGGTCAGATTATTATTGAAGATGAGGTTTGGATTGCCACAGGTGCTAAAATACTTTCAGGAGTCAGGATAGGAAAAGGTGCGATTATTGCGGCTGGATCTATTGTAACAAAAGATGTTCCTCCATATGCCATTGTTGGTGGTAGCCCAGCAAAACTTATACGCTTTAGGTTTTCAAAAGATATAATTAATGTATTGATGCCAATCTATTTTATAAATTTTTCAGAGAACTGGATTCGTGATAATATTAAAGCTATATATAGAAAAATTGAAACTATAGAAGATGCTTTATTATTAAAAAATTTAACTGACTCATATAAAAAATGAAAAATAAAAAAGTCCGGATTCTTGCTACTTATTTACCACAATTTCATCCTATCCCTCAAAATGATGAATGGTGGGGAAAAGGATTCACTGAATGGACTAATGTTGGAAAAGCTAAACCATTATTTCGCGGACATTACCAGCCAAGAGTTCCTGCTGATTTAGGTTATTACGATTTACGACTTCCTGAAGTACGTCAACAGCAGGCTGATTTGGCAAAAGAACATGGTATAGAAGGATTCTGTTATTGGCATTACTGGTTTGGTAATGGACAAAGATTACTTGAAATGCCATTTAATGAAGTACTCAAATCGGGCAAACCGGATTTTCCATTCTGTTTAAGTTGGGCAAACCATAATTGGGAAGATAAACTATTTAATAAAGAAGGTACCAAAAAGCTACTGATCGAACAACTATATTTGGGGGAGGCAGATTACATTGCACACTTTAATACCTTGCTTCCTGCATTTAAAGATAAACGATATATTAGGGTTGACAATAAACCTTTGTTCCAAATTTACATTCCATTAGATTTTCCGGAAGTTGATAAATTCATAGAAATATGGCAAAGACTTGCTAAACAAAATGGATTGGATGGTATTCATTTTGTAGGTCATACACTCTCTGAAAAAGATTTTGACTCAATATTGAAAAATGGATTCGATGCAGTAAATATTGTTCGTTTATTTGATTTTTTTAAAAAAAAATACACATTACCAGAAAGAGCCTATATGAAAATGATGCGTTTATGGTTTCAACATGGACAATTATTTGACTATAGCAAACTTTATAAATATTTTTCTGCAAAAAGTGATGAAATAGAAAATTGTTATCCAACCATAATCCCCAATTGGGATCATTCTCCTCGCTCAGGAAGAAAGGGCCATATTTTTATTAATTCCACTCCAAAAGCTTTTAAAAATCATGTAAAATTAGTATTAGCATCTGTTAAAGAAAAAGATCCTGAGCATAGAATTATTTTTTTAAAATCATGGAATGAATGGGCGGAAGGAAACTATATAGAACCAGATTTAAAATTTGGAAGAGGTTATCTGGAAGCTTTAAAAGAAGCTATTTCAGAAGTTATTTAACCTAACTTATTTAAGATTAAGGAAATTACACAAATGTCTGAACAATATAATTGCAAATGCTCAAATCTTTAAAATCATCGTTTACAAATACCCTTATTTATGGAGTTGGGAATCTTGCAACTAAACTTGTTGGTTTTATTCTGATTCCTATTTATGTAAAGTATTTTTCTACCGCTATTTATGGTGTTTTAGGTTTACTAGAGGTAACAGGTATAGCTTTAGTATCAATTCTTGGACTTTCCCTTTCACAAGCATTGTATCGCTGGTATTGGGATAAAGAATATGAATCGCAAAAAAAATCTATCTTTTTTACTTTACTCTTATTTTCAATCGTTTTTCTTGTATTAACAGTTTTTACTTTACATTTTTTTACATCACATCTCTCAAAAGTAATTTTTGGTGATCCACAATACCAGGATCTTTTGTTTCTGGTCATTGTAGCATCGTCACTACAGATAATAATGCAGCTTATTTCAACCTTGTTCCAATTACAACAGAAAGCTGCATTATTCACCCTGTCAAATATATCAATCCTCATCATTCAATTGGCCTTAACTATATACTTTATTGTATATCTGAATTTAGGATTATTGGGCATCTACTATGCACAAATCATTTCATTATGCGCCTATTTTATAATTGTTTCAAGGTTTATTTATAACAATATAGCTTTTAAATTAGAATTGAAATTATTGAAAAGCATGCTCATCTATTCAAGTCCCATGTTAATTTCAAATTTTGCAGCATTAGTTATCAGTATCTCCGACAGATATTTTATCCGTATTTTTGGAAGTTTAGGCGATCTGGGTATTTATCAGTTTGGGTACAAAATCGCGAATACATTATCTGTACTTGTAATTGCATCTGCTCAAATGGCAATTTTCCCAATGATGTTTAAAAAAATGAATGATCCCGATGCCAAAAGATTTTATTCTAAAATGATGACTTATTTCACTTTTGGCGTCATGTTTTTTATTTTATTTTTAAATTTTTACGGGTTGGAAATTATAAAAGTACTTGCCAAAAAACAAGAATACTGGGATTCTTTTAAAATTATTCCTTTTATTTCATTGGGTATTATTTTTGCAATGCTTAAAGATTTATTGACAATCCCTTTACAAATTGTAAAAAAATCTGCTTTAATCAGCAAAATTGTCATTACATCTGCTGTATTTAGTTTGTTAATAAACTTTATAATTATTCCAAAATATGGTTCTATGGGTGCTGCTGTTTCATTTATTATTTCACAATTCTCGTATTTCCTATTGATGCTTTATTTCGCACAAAAAAATTATCGTGTTCCATATGAAATGATTAAGATCATGAAATTAATTGGAATTGGAATTGTATTATTTTTGATTTCATTACTTTTTGCAAAATTCTCATTATTTCCTAGGCTTTTAGTTAAGTTCATCATGATATTGCTCTTTCCTGTAATTTTATATTTCTGGGACTTTTACGAAGAAGTAGAACTACACAGCATTAAAGGTTCATGGATGAAATGGAAAAATCCCGCAAAATTCAAAACTAACATCCAGGAATTAATGGGAGGAGGTTCAATATGAGAATTGGCATGGTCCTCGATAATTCTTTCCCACCCGACGACAGAGTTGCAAAAGAAGCATTATCATTGATAAAAAACGGTCATGAAGTTTTTTTGCTTTGCTATTCCAATGCAGATCAACCCAAAAACGAAAACTGGAGAGGCATTCATATTAGCAGAACCAATTTACATTTCAAAATTGGCAAAAAACTAATAGGATTAATTTTTATTTTGCCTGTTTATAAATGGTATTGGTTTTTTCAAATAACTAGTTTTGTGAAAAATCATAATATTGAAATGCTCCATGTACACGATTTACCATTGTGTAAACCAGCCATTATGGTTAAAAAACGAAGTAACATCAAGCTAATCTGCGACATGCATGAAGATTTTGCTGATTGGATACTAAATACGCCTTTATATAACCAAGGATTAAAAAAAGCACTTCGTTTTTTTCAAAAATGGGGAAAATACGAAAAAGAATGCCTGCGTCAATGCGATTTGGTTATTGGAGTATCAGAACCTCTTGTAGATAAGATGATTGAAAGCTATCAATTAGATGCTACTAAAGTTATCAATATCCCAAATACTCCGGATCTAAGTATTTTTGATATTAAAAATATTGATACTTCAATTAACAATGAAATAAATGATTTTTACACTGTTATTTATGCAGGAGGAATTGATGAGTTAAGAGGTTTGCAATATATTATACCTCTTATCGGGATAATAAAAGAGAAAATCGAGAATTTCAGACTATTAATCGTTGGTTCGGGAAAATATGTAGACGAATTAAAAAAATTATCATTAAAATATAATGTTGCAAAATACGTTCAATTTACAGGATTTCAACCTATTGAAATGCTAGCCGCTAATATTGCACTATCAAAGATAGGAATTTACCCACAAAAAAAATACAAAGGAATTGATGAAACCATTCCAACAAAGTTGTTTCAATATTGTGCGATGGGGATCCCTGTAATTTCAAGTGATCATTTATTACCCAGGGAATTTATAAATAAATTTAATTGTGGATTTTTAATTAACTTTGAGGATTCTCCTGAAAAATTTATTGAAACTGTTTTTTATTTGTATTCAAACGAAGGAAAAAGAATAGAAATGGGGCTCAACGGGAAAAAAGCAGTATTTGATTATTTCAATTGGCATTCAACGGTTCAACCATTAATAAACTTTTATTCAACACTTTAATAATTATATATGTGCGGAATTTGTGGTATTTTTAATATTAATTCACAATCTATTAATAAAGACCATTTATTAAAGATGGGTAAACTCATTCATCACAGAGGACCTGATGATGAAGGCTATTTGCTGGTTAATATGCATGAAAATAGAATTAAACATTGTCATGCAGAAGATACTATTGCTGAATATCAATCAAAATTACCTTATGTTTTAGATGAATTTGACGCCAATCTGGGAATGGGATTCAGAAGACTATCTATTATAGACCTCACTCCTGCTGGTCATCAACCAATGACAGATGTTCAAAACAAATGTTGGGTTATTTTCAATGGAGAAATCTATAATTATATTGAAATTAAAAACGAATTAATCGAATTAGGCTATACCTTTCATTCTAAAACGGATACAGAAGTAATTATCAATGCTTATCTTGAATGGGGAAAAAATTGTGTAACCCGTTTTAATGGCATGTTTGCAATTGCATTATGGGATATTGAAAAACAAACTTTGTTTTGTGCCAGAGACCGAATGGGCATAAAACCCTTTTATTATCATTTTGACGGAAACCAATTTGCATGGGCTTCCGAAATAAAACAGTTGGTAAAATCAGGCGTAGTGATACCAAAAGTAAATTATGTAAATGTCTACAATTACCTGATGATGTCGCGGTTGAATGTGGATAAAACAACATTTTTTGAAGGTATTGTTGAATTGCCCCCTGCTCATAGTATGGAAGTATCAGCAAATGGCATTCAAATTGAACGATATTGGGAGATTGATGAAAATAAAAAAACCTCAGGATTAAGTGATGAAGCTTATGCAAAAAAGTTTGAAGAATTATTTGCAGATGCTGTCCGTTTACGGTTGAGAAGTGATGTCCCTTTGGGAATTGCACTTAGCGGCGGATTGGATTCCAGTTCAATAGCATGTATAGCCGGAAGATATATTGCAGATTCTATTAAAACGTTTTCCGTTTATTACGAAGATAACAAGAAATTTGATGAAAGAGAATTTATAACCGAAGTACTTAAAAATGGAAATTTTGATCCTGTTTATTATACTGCCAATCAAAATGTATCCTTTGAGGAACTTAGTCGTTTTTTCTATCATCAGGATGAACCCTGTATGAGTGCAAGTCCTTTTTCAGCCTATAAAAACAATCAAAACATAAGAAATGCAGGTATAATTGTTGCACTCAATGGACAAGGAGGCGATGAATTGCTTGCCGGCTATCATACTTATTTTAAGTATTATTATCTTAATTTAGTAAAAAAACTAAAATTTTTTAAATTAATCAGAGAATTTAAAAGCTATCAAAATGAATTTAAATTATCACCCCTGGCAATTATTAACTTGTTTTTAAAAATAGGACTTAGACTATTTTTATCCGATAAATTTTTAAAAAAATTTGAATACAAAGAAGTTGCCAATGAAAAATTTTATTCAGATCATTTAAAAAGTTTTCAACGACCTTTTGAACTTATCCAGAAATATAAAGATGAGTTAACCAACAATTTATATCAGACTTTAGTAAATACATCCATCCCTCATCTTTTACATTGGGAAGACAGAAATTCAATGGCTCACTCTATTGAAAGCAGAATTCCTTTTCTCGATTATCGTTTGGTTGAATGGGTATTTTCGTTACCTACTGATCAAAAAATTAAAGGAGCAGAAACCAAATTCATACTTCGAAATGCAATGAAAAATATATTACCTGAAAAGGTAAGAACAAGAATGGATAAAGTTGGGTTTGCCACACCTACTGACTTATGGACAACTAAATTATTGAAGAAAGAAATTAGTGAGATTTTTGCTTCACAGCAATTCAAGCAAAGAGGTATTTTTAATGCTGAGCAAATAGCAAAAACATACAGAGAATCTCCTTCAGATTTTAAACCCGATGAAATATGGAGAATTTTATCGGTAGAGATGTGGTTTAGAATTTTTATAGATACTAAAGAATAATCCTATGTGCGGAATTTGCGGAATATACAATATTAACAATCAACCGATTGATGCGGTTAAGCTCAATCGAATGGCTAAAATCATTCGCCATCGCGGTCCTGATGATGAAGGTTTTTTGCTGGTGAATACCACCAACAGAGAAATTCGACATTGTCATGCTGAGGATAGCATTCCTGAAATAAAAGCACAAACATCCTTCTTACACAACGATTTTCAGGCAAACTTAGGCTTGGGATTTCGCCGTCTGTCCATACTTGACTTAAGTCCGAAAGGACATCAGCCTATGAGCAACGAAGATCAATCCATGTGGATTGTTTTCAATGGCGAAATTTATAACTATATTGAGTTGCGGGAGGAATTAAAACAGCTCGGACACACATTTACAACGGCTACCGATACCGAAGTAATTTTAAAGGCTTATAAGCAATGGGGCAAAACTTGTCTGAATCGTTTCAACGGCATGTGGTCGTTTGCATTGTGGGATGATGAAAAACAATTGTTGTTTTGCGCCAGAGATCGATTCGGGATCAAACCATTTAATTATTTTTTTGATGGACAGCAATTTATATTTGCATCTGAAATTAAACAAATTCTAGCCAACGATGTAAATAAAACGCTGAACGAAGAAGTAATTTACAAAAGCCTTAAAATTGGCTCTTATCTAATTAATTCTAATTCAACTTTCTTTAAAAATATTCAAATACTCCCCCATTCTCATTACCTTACCATTCAAAATGGGAAAATGGAAATCCAGAGATACTACGATTTAAATCCTACAACTTTTGGTAAATCCACATTGGATTTCAAAGACAGTTGTGACGCTTACCGCGATTTATTCATGGATGCCGTTAAACTTCGTATGAGAAGCGATGTAGAAGTAGGAAGTGCATTGAGCGGAGGTTTGGATTCTTCTGCAATTGTGGCAACTGCTGTGGGATGTACAGATAAGCAGTTCAAAACATTTAGTTCATATTATACCCACACCCCACAATATGACGAACGAAAATGGATACAGTTGGTTACAGATACCTATAACACAAAACCTTTCTTCGTTTCTGCGTCGGCAGAAACTGTAATGCAGGAATTATCGGACATTACATGGCATCATGATTATCCAGTACCGGGTTCCAGCGTTGTATCCCAGAATTATGTAATGAAGGCCGCTCGCGAAAATGGCGTTACAGTGCTTTTAGACGGCCAGGGAAGCGACGAAATCACCGGAGGGTACCATCATGCATTTTACCGTTATTATGCTTATTTACTGAAAACAGGAAAACTTCAACGGTTTGCCAGAGAATATCCTGATTATTTAAAATACAATCCTAAAGGAAATACGATTACTAAGATGATGAAACTGGCAGCTGTGCTTTTTTTCTCAGAATCTACTTTGTATAAAGAAGAAGCAAAACGTAATTTACAAAATCCATTGTCCATTTCATTTGATGATTCAAAAATCTTTAATCATATTAAAGATTTGAAAACAGATAAGTTATCCAACTTTTTGTACAACCAGATGATGTCAACTTCCATACAAACCTTGCTGCATTTTGAAGACAGGAATTCCATGGCACATTCTATTGAAAGCCGAGTTCCATTTTTAGATTACCGTTTGGTAGAATTTGCATTTTCACAACCATCCGAATACAAGATTCATAAACATTTAGGAAAATATATTCATCGTGAAGCATTGAAAACCATTGTTCCTAAAGCAATTATGGATCGTAAAGACAAAGTTGGATTTCTGGCTCCAGGAGAACATTTCTGGCTCAGAAAAGAAATGAAACCATTTATTGAAAACATTTTCGAATCTGCTGATTTCAAAAACAGAAGTATCTATAATCATCAGCTCATCAAAGACAAATACAAAGAATACCAAAATGGAAATGCAAATTATGCAAATATGATCTGGCAGATCATGGCAATGGAAATCTGGTTTAAAAAATTTGTTGACTAAAGAAGTCGGAAGACCGAAGACCGAAGACCGAAGACGGTAGACGGCTGAAAGTGAACAGTGAATAGTGAACAACTTAATTTGTAGCTCGGGACTAAACTGTTGCTTAGCGGAAATTGTAGCACGGGACTGCGCAAAAGCTTAGTAACTAAATAACCAATAACTTTACTTTTTTTTGTATTTTTGCTATTCACAAACTCTAACAAATGGGCGAGAAACTCAACATCATACTGCTTGGAACTGCACATCCTTTCAGAGGCGGACTGGCTGCATACAACGAACGCTTAGCCAAACAATTTCAAGACGAAGGACATCAGGTTACTATTTATACTTTTAGTCTTCAATACCCGGGGTTTTTATTCCCCGGAAAATCACAATTTGCCGAATGTGAAGCTCCTAAAGATATAGCTATTCGTGTAAGTGTAAATTCGATCAATCCATTGAATTGGATTAAAATCGGGAGAGAAATTAAGAAACTTAAGCCGGATATGCTTATTATAAAATACTGGTTGCCCTTTATGGCTCCGTGTTTTGGAACCATTGCCCGTATTGTCAAAAGAAACCGGAAAACGAAAGTCATCTGCATTGTTGATAATATCATTCCTCACGAAAAAAGACCCGGCGACAATCAGCTTACCCAATATTTTGTAAAACCGGTTGACGGCTTCGTAGCCATGTCAAAATCAGTGTTAAACGACATTGCCTTTTTCGACAAAACCAAAGCAAAAGCTTTTTGTCCGCATCCATTGTTCGATAATTTTGGAGAAATTATGGATAAAGAAACTGCTTGTAAAAAAGCGGGCCTGGATCCTCAGTTTTCTTATCTGCTGTTTTTCGGATTTATAAGGGCTTATAAAGGTCTGGATTTATTGCTTCAAGCTTTTGCCGACGAACGCTTGCGCAAATTTCTCGTAAAACTGATTATAGCCGGAGAATTTTACGAAGATTCGAAACCTTATACCGATTTAATAGATCAGCTCCAACTCATCAACCATATTGTATTAAAAACCGAGTTCATTCAGGATAACGAAGTAGGAAATTTTTTCTGTGCTGCAGATTTGGTGGTTCAACCTTATAAAAATGCTACGCAAAGTGGGGTTACCCAGATATGTTATCACTTCAACAAACCAATGCTGGTGACCAATGTAGGTGGTTTACCCGAAATTGTTCCCGATGGAATTGCCGGATATGTAGTGGATGTAAATCCAACGGCAATAGCAGATGTATTGGTTGATTTTTACGAAAACAATAAAGTTGACTATTTTACTGAAGGAATTTTAAAAGAAAAACAAAAATATCTCTGGAGCAGAATGACAGCTACTATTTATGAATTACTTAAAACAGCGAAAAATGATCATCAGAAGTAAAGCCCCACTTAGAATTGGTTTGGCCGGTGGTGGAACCGACGTATCACCTTATTCGGATATTTATGGCGGTGCTATCCTAAACGCAACGGTTAGTTTGTATGCTTATGCGAATATTGTTCCCCGTACAGATGGTAAAATCGTTTTCAAGCTAAACGACAGAATTGAAAATTATGAATATGCTGCTGAAATGGAACTTCCCATGGATGGAAATGCAGATTTACTCAAGGCAATTTACAATAAAATTGTAAAAAAATTTATCGGTAAAGCATTGTCATTTGAGTTATCTACCTTTGTGGATGCTCCTCCGGGATCAGGCTTAGGAACTTCATCAACGCTGGTAGTAGCTGTATTGGGTGCTTTTACCGAATGGCTCTCATTGCCATTGGGTGAATACGATTTAGCACATTTAGCTTATGAAATTGAAAGGGTTGATCTGGCAATGGCAGGCGGAAAACAAGACCAATATGCAGCCACATTTGGTGGTTTCAATTTCATGGAATTTTATGAAAACGACAAAGTAATTATCAATCCATTGCGGATTAAAGATCGCATTATGAATGAATTGTCATACAACATTGTACTTTTTTATACACAAACCAGCAGAAATTCATCGGATATTATTGAGCAACAGCAAAAAAATGTAAATGCAAAAAATACAAAATCGATTGAAGCCATGCACAAATTGAAAGAACAATCGGTTATGATGAAAGAAGCCCTTTTAAAAGGCGAATTGAATCAGATTGGCGAAATCCTGAACATGGGATGGCAATACAAAAAACAAATGGCAGAAGGCATCACAACCACTTTATTTGAAGATTTATACGACACCGCTTTAAAAGCAGGTGCAACCGGTGGAAAAATTTCCGGTGCCGGTGGTGGCGGGTTTATCTTTTTCTATTGTCCGGGAAATACAAGATATGAAGTAATAAAATCCCTTGAAAAATTTGGTGGCAGCGTGCAAAGGTATGAATTTACTAAACAGGGATTGGAAACGTGGGTCAGTGAATAGTGAACAGTGAATAGTGAATAGTGAACAGTGTAAATGATTATTGATAACTGATAACTGATAACTGTTAACTTGATAACTGATAATTGATAACTGATAATTGATAACTGATAACTGATAACTGATATGGAAGCAATTATACTGGCCGGCGGACTCGGAACCCGATTACAAAACGTTGTAAAAGATCTTCCAAAGCCAATGGCTGACATCAATGGAAAACCATTTTTAAAATATTTATTGGATTATTTATCCGGCTATCAAATAGAAAGAGTAATCCTTTCGGTTGGGTATAAATACGAAGTGATTGAGCAATATTTTGGAAAAAAATACAAAGATATCGAGGTGGTTTATGCGGTTGAAGAAGAACCTCTGGGAACAGGCGGGGGTATTTTGAATGCTTGTAAATATCTGAATAACAATGTATTTTATCTCATTAATGGTGACACTTTTTTTGATGTTAATCTGAATGAATTATACACATTTCATCTTCAACAAAAAGCTGATTTTACATTGGCAATCAAACCAATGCATGAATTTGACAGATATGGAACGGTAGAAATATCCAATCATCGTATTCTTCAATTTAATGAGAAAAGATATATGGAAGAAGGTTTTATCAATGGAGGTGTATATTTACTTGATAAAGAGATACTTCATTCGTTAAATTTTCCAAGGAAATTTTCTTTTGAAAAAGACTTTTTAGAACGCTTTTTATCAAAGTACTATTTTGCAGCCTATTTATGTAAGCATTATTTTATCGACATTGGTATTCCCGAAGATTACAAATTGGCTCAGCAGGAATTGGAAAAATTTATTGTAATGAAAGGGAAATCCTGAAAAGGGTTAAAAACATTACTTCCAGATAAAAACATCTGATTTTTGTTTGGGTCTTTGTTGATCTAACCATTTAAAATTTTTCAAATACCTATCCGTTTCAGCAAGTTCTTTCTCAGGATACAAAGTTCCTTCAGGTTTTTTCATGAAGGTAATGCTTTCGATTTGTTTATTGTTGATAAAAATCAGCAAATCACTGGCAACCGCTTTATTGATTCCAAGCAAATCGTTGCTATTTTCTTCCTTCATGTAATAAATAGTTTCGGAATTGCCTTTTACATTGACCTTATACAATTGGTTATTACTGAAAAATCCCTGCATATTCTTTCCTTTAACCTGATTATATTGAAGGGTATCGCTTTGCGATACAATAAAAGCATTGGATCGCATCAATATTTCTTTCATTTCCTTTTCACCGTTCAGTAAATGAATGGTATCAGCAGTCAACTGATTTTTATCTGTCCATAAAACAGGATTGTAAAACATACTCATCAATGAATCCTTCATCACGAAAGAAAGAGAATCGCATTTTCCCTGTATATCACTTCTGAAAAATTTTACTTTGTGATAAGCTATCATCAGTTCTATATTTTGGCTTGTATCATATTTAGCTCTCAGTGTATCGGCATGTAAAAACAATGAATCACCATTGTCTACAAAAATAGCTAAAACACTGTCAATAACCATTGACTTATGCAACAACTCACTGTTTTCGATGTAATTGCCTTTTATAATAATGTTTTTAGCCGTATCAATTAATGTTACATTGTTATACGCTTTTCCAAATCCGATTTTTCGGTCGTAATACAGACTATCACCTTCAAGATGCTGGCTTTTTGTTTGCAACCAAGCGTTTTTACTAAATTGAGATTTATCAGTTCTGGTGTTATACCATCCATTTTCACAATAAATGGTATTTTCTTTACTCACAATATTGGTAGGCCCATAAAAATAGGCAATTTCGGTGATGGTATTAAACATCAGTGTATCTGAATCTATTGTATATTTCGGATTAACAAGTAATACATCTTTTTTGAAAAAAAACTCTTTCCTGTTTGTATAATAATTCCCGATTTTACTAGTCAACACATTTTCGTTGTCCACAATTTTGCCACCAGTGGTATAACTTGCAATCCCACTTATTCTACTATAATTCAGATAATCTGTAGTTAAAATGGCCTGATTATCAAGTAGTTTTACATTGTTGAAAATTTCTGCAACTTTTGAATTCCCGTCGTATTTTAAATTATCACCATAAATATTCAAAGTATCACTCATTCGTATTCTTACATTGCTGAAGGCCTCAATTTTATTTTCAACCTGAAAAAAATAGGCACTATCGCAATACAGCCGCGTTCCATCATGATTAAATACAACATTTCCAATAAGGACGTTGATATTTTTAGTTGTTTCATGCGATCGCATAAGATCTGCTTCATAGGTAATATTGGTTTGTCCTGATGTAAGCATTGGAAAGACAAGCAGCAAAAAAAAGATAATTTTTATGAAAGACGTTTTTTTTAACATAGCTATACATTAAAAACCCACAGTTATTGCTGTGGGTTTTAAAAAAAAATAAAATTATTATTATATTATTATTCCTCTAATTCATTTTTAAATTTCTTATCGTGTTTGCTTTGCCGATCATCATCACCATAATCATTTTCTTCTTCCATATCTCCTTCTACAATACGATCGATAGCACCCACTGCATCAAACCAAAGTTTTGTTATTTTAGGAATTTTACTTCCTTTAACTTTTTGTGAGATTTCAACATAGTAATAGTTTTTCAACTTCTTTTCAGGAAATAGTTTTTGATAGGTTCTCTCGTACATTACTTTTTCACCTTTAACTACTTTATATTTATCATATTTTTTCATTAAGTAGTTTTCTATGGGTCTAAAAATATTTTTTGGATCCATAATGGTAGTGGTCCCTACCATTTTCCCATCGGGTGCAAATTCAGCTTTTTGTTCCATTTCGTGAAAAAAGAAAGTAGCTATAAAATTAGAATCATTTTGAGCCCATTCTATATCTTCTGATCTTGGGAATTTTTTATCAAAATATTTTTTCACATTAACAGGAACATCAACATTACCGGTAGACGATTCTTCATCTTCTTCAATTTTTTTCTTAGAGGTTTTTACAGTCTTTACGGGTTTTACCTTTTGTTCTGGTTCTGTTTCAGATTTAGCTTCATTTTCAGAATCATCGGCTTCTATTTTTTTCTTTTTACTTTTAACAGGCTGATCTTCTTCAAAAGCATCCTCTTTTTTTGTAATCGGATTCGCTTTAACTATTTCAGGAGCTGTATTTTTAGTTAATTTCCCTTTTAAATCAAAGAAAAGTTCACCATTTTCTTCCTGGTTTAACCCTTTTTTCTGAATTTTTAAGTAATAATAATTATTGTCATCAGGTTCTTCAATATATTGTGAAATAGCAATTTTATAACCTGCATAAGAATCATAAAAAAATTTGACGATGTTGCTGGGTAATTCTTTTTCGCCAACCGGGAATTTAGAAATAATCCATTTCCCATCCGAGGTTATTTCAGCTTTACCTGATTGACCATCTACTTTGATATCGGCAAAATAATTGCCTTCAATTATTTCCCAATCTTTCACACTTACTTCAGGATAAATTGTTTCTAACCCAATCAAAACATCTTTCGGGACTTGGTCTTCATCAATTTTTTGAGCGAAAATATTTGATGATACTACAATCAGAAAAAAAAGAATTTTAGATTTCATACCTTATTTATTTATTATTATTATTTATAGAAAAGTATATACAACAATTTATTTTAATTTTGTAATAAACTGAATTTCTGCAACTTTTATATTATTATTCAACAAATTATCTTTCTCTAAAAACGGTCTGTGTCCTGTCGGGTCCATTTGAAATAATCGAAATAGGAACTTTTACAATGTCTTCAATATATTGAATATATGCTTTTAAATTTTCAGGAAATTGATTATACGAGGAAATTTCATTTAAGTTTCTGTTCCACCCGTTTTTTTGATCATATACAGGTTTCAATAAATTTTCTTCATTTTCAAAAGGCAAATAATCAATAAACGTGCCATTGTAATCATATTGTTGACAAGCTTTTATGGTTTCAAATGAATTCAACACATCTATTTTGGTAACTACCAATTCTGTTACACCATTCAACATAACAGCATATTGCAAAGCAGGTAAATCTAACCAGCCGCAACGACGTGGACGACCGGTAGTAGAGCCAAATTCACGACCTTCGTCTCTTAATTTTTCACCTACCTTATCAAATAATTCAGTTGGGAATGGACCACTTCCAACCCTCGTACAATATGCTTTAAAAATTCCGATTACTTTTCCTATTTTATCGGGAGAAACACCTAATCCTGTGCATACACCTGCTGTAATTGTATTTGAAGAAGTCACAAAAGGATAAGAACCGAAATCTACATCCAGCATGCTTCCCTGAGCACCTTCAGCCAATATAGATTTATTATCTTTGAGCGCCTGATTTATATAATACTCACTATCAATTAGATCAAACTTTTTAATATTTTCTATAACTGCCAACCATTTTGCTTCATATTCGGCAAACGACATATTTTCAATCTGATGGTTTTCGTAATCAAATTTATGAAATTTCAATAACTCAAGATGTTCAGTTTTGAGTTGTGTATATTTTTGCATAAAATTGGGATTTAACAAATCGCCAATTCTCATGCCAATTCTAGCAGTGCGATCGGTATAAGCAGGTCCAATTCCCTTGAGGGTAGAACCTATTTTAGACAACCCTTTCGCTTTTTCGTAAGCAGCATCCAGCAACCTGTGTGATGGAAGAATGAGATGTGCTTTTTTAGATATTTTTAGGTTTTTGGTAGCATCTACGTTGCGTTCCTGAAGTTTTTCTATTTCCCGCTGGAAAATGAACAAGTCAATTAAGACACCATTTCCAATGATATTAATCGTTTTTTCATGAAAAATGCCCGAAGGTATTGTATGCAATACATGCTTCATTCCATTAAATTCCAAAGTATGACCAGCATTGGGACCACCTTGAAATCGTGCAATAATATCATAATCAGGCGTTAAAACATCTACAATCTTTCCTTTTCCTTCGTCGCCCCATTGCAGACCAAGTAATACATCAACTTTCTTCATTATTTAATTATATTTTTATATTTTTTTGCATAAAATATTAACGAATGTTCATAAACTTCAATATTATACAACTTTTCTACTGATTTTTTAATTTCTTCGATTCTTGGATCACAAAACTCAAGTATTTCGTTGCTATCAGTAAGCAATACATGATCGTGCTGTCTAAAATCAAACGATTTCTCATAAATAGCACTGTTTTCGTTAAAAGTATGTTTGGTGACAAGTTTACAATCCAATAACAATTCCATTGTATTGTATAAAGTAGCTCTGCTCACAGCATACCTGCTTTTTCGCATTTTTACATACAAAGAATCAATATCAAAATGCCCACTGAATGCATAGATTTCTTTCAATATCGTATTTCTCTCAGGCGTTTTTCTATGCCCATTCGCTTCCAAATATCTAAGAAAATGTTTTTTAACTGATTCAAAACTATTATCAATAACCTCTTTCATTTTTATGGTATTATTTGATTGCATAAAATTAGTAAAAAAACTTATTCATAATTAATATAAATAAATAAATATTAAAAAAATAGTTTTTTTAATTTTAAATTTAACGCAATTAGCTCATTCTGATAATTTTTTGAATCCCTTCAATTTGTTTTAATTTCTTCATTAAATTTTTCAAATGCTTTGTATCACTCACATAAATCATAATCAAACCTTCAAACACGCCTTCGCTGCTTTGCAGGTTAAACGATCTGATATTTAAGCTTAAATCTTCTGAAATTAAGCGGGAGATGTCTTTAACGATACCTTTTTTATCAATCCCTCTGATTTGTATTCCGGTTAAAAATGTTATTGATTCGTTTTCTTTCCATTTAGCTTTCACTATACGATTCCCATATTTCGACATGAGTTTTATAGCTTCCTGGCAATTGGTCCTATGGATATTGATACCCTCATCAGGGGTAATCAGTCCGATTACATCATCGCCCGGTATTGGATTGCAACAAGCTGAAATAATATATTTTAGATTTTCATTTTTTTCACCCAACATTAAAGTTTCAGGCTTATTCTTTATTTGCTTTTTAATTTCTTCGGTGAGTGAAACAATTGGATTATAAATTGCTTTTTTTGTGATTGTAAATGGATTGATATAATCTATCCAATTGGATTTTTCTTCAGTTTGAAAACAAACTTTTAACTCTTTAATCGTAAGCTTGTTTGTAAATGCTAAATAATAAAGTTGTGTTGTACTTTGTATTTTCAAACATTCTTTTAAGATGGCAATATTTGGTTTATTTATTTCAACATTTAATTGATCCAGTAGTTTCTGAAGTATAATTTTTCCTTCTTCCGAATGAGATTTATGTTCTTCTTTAAGTGCAGATTTTATTTTTAATTTGGCTTTTGCCGTTACAACATTTTCAAACCATTCATCAGTTGGTTTTTGTTTACTTGATGTAATAATCTCAACCTGATCACCACTTTTAAGCTGATAATTGACAGGAACTAATTTGTGATTTACTTTTGCGCCTATACAGTTATTGCCAATATCGGAATGAATATTATACGCAAAATCGAGTACAGTAGAACTTACAGGGAGTGTTCTCATATCTCCTTTTGGGGTGAAAACAAATATTTCTTCTGCAAAAAGATTGAGTTTAAAATCGTCTAAAAAGTCTAAAGCATTTAATTCAGTGTTCTGAAGAATTTCTTTAATTTTATTCAACCAATCGTCGAGACCTGTTTCTGTTTTATTGATTTCAATATCTGTATCTTTATATTTCCAATGGGCTGCATATCCTTTTTCGGCAATTTCATCCATCCGTTTGGTGCGAATCTGTACTTCCACCCATTTTCCGGAATGACTCATAACCGTTGTATGTAAGGCTTCGTAACCGTTACCCTTGGGAATGGATATCCAATCGCGGAGTCTGTCAGGATTAGGCCGGTAATAATCAGTAACGATAGTATATACGTTCCAACAATCGGCTTTTTCATTTTCCAAAGGAGAATCAATTATGATTCTGATGGCAAACAGATCAAATACTTCGTCGAAAGGAATTTCCTTTTTTTTCATCTTCCCCCAAATGGAAGAAATCGATTTCGCCCTGCCGGTAATGGTATAATTAAATCCTTTTTCGGACAAAGATTTTTTGATTGGATATATAAATTTACCAATGAACCTTGCTCTTTCAATTTCCGATTCTTTTAACTTAGTTGAAATTGTTTCATATACTGTAGGTTCTGTATATTTTAACGATAAATCTTCCAGTTCACTTTTAATAGAATGCAAACCCAAACGATGAGCTAATGGAGCATAAAGATAGATTGTTTCAGAAGCAATTTTAAGTTGTTTATCTTTAGGCATTGCATCCAATGTCCGCATATTATGAAGCCGATCAGCAAGTTTGATAAGGATAACTCTTACATCATCAGATAACGTCAATAGAATTTTTTTGAAGTTTTCAGCTTGAAGAGAAAGTGTGGTATGATCAAATATTTCTTCAATTTTGGTAAGCCCATCAATGATTTGAGCAACTTTACTTCCGAAAAGAGCTTCAATATCAGCTATTGTATAATCTGTATCTTCAACAACATCATGTAATAAGGCACAAATAACAGAAGTAGTACCAAGCCCGATTTCCTGAATGGAAATATAAGCTACTTCAAGGGGATGATAAATATAAGGTTCACCTGTTCGCCGACGTGTATCTTTGTGTGCATTTACGGCAAGATTAAATGCCTTGCGGATTAATTTCTTATCTTCTTTACTTATATTTGTTCTCCATATCGTAAAGATATTTCTATAGCGACGTAATATCTCCTTTTTCTCAATTTCCTCATCAATAATATACATCTGCTATGCTAATTGTTTTATATATAAGTAAACAAAAATAGTGAAAATTTTCTTCTGGAAGTCAATCTTTTTTATAAAATTTAAAAAGGATATTGGGTTATTGAGTTATTGAGTTATTAAGTTGTTGAGTTATTGAGTTATTGGTTATTGGTTTATTGGGTTATTGGTTATTAAGTTTGATATCCGAACCACTCAGTGACCACACTTCGATTAAGCTCAGTGCTAGTTCATAATTATCAAATAATCATTCACTATTCACTGTTCACTGTTCACTTTCTTCGGTCTTCTGACTTCCGACTTATATTAAATTAACCTTTATCAAATTACTTTAAACACCCATGCATACTTACAAGGAGGTTTATTTTGATTTTTTTTATCTATTATAAGTTTCAAACCATTGTTTATAATTTCAGTTGTTATCAGATCACCACCCAATAACTTCACTTTTGAATTGGGTTTGAATGTAAAGTTATGAATAGAGATATCCTTTGGCATTGTTTCATTAATATCAGCCAGATAAATCATATAGATTTCCCCGTTTTTACCTTGTGTAAAACAGGTTTTTCCATCCTTAAATGGAGCTATCGGGCGTGTATTGTAAATAGCTTCGCTGTTCATTTGCATCCATTCCCCTATTTCTTTCAGGCGCACATAAGCTGTGTCGTCTAAATCACCCGATGGATCGGGTGCAACATTCAAAAGAAAATTTCCTCCTTTGGCAACCACATCAACCAATAAATGTATCAATTTATGGGTAGGTTTGTAAGTATCATTGTATACCCATGACCAACTGTTGGCCATCGTCATGCAGGTTTCCCAGGGATAAGGCAATGGCTTTTCGGGGATCTGCTGCTCAGGTGTAAAATAATTTTCAAATTTATTATGCACCGACCTGTCTACAACTAATATTCCAGGTTGATTTTTACGGGCCATGCTTGTAATGGCCGGCATATTAATATCCTGATCAATTGCTTTATGTTTCAACCACGAACGTGATTCTTCTGTTTGCTCATCCATACGACGCACCCAACCACCATCCAGCCAGAGAATATCTACTTTACCATAACGGGTAGTCAATTCCTCAATCTGATTAAATGTAAATTGCTGGAAACGTTTCCACCTTTCAGGATATTTAGTAGTTTCGTAATTAACGTTACGGTCGATAGGTGGAAAATCCGGACTCCAGTAATTTTCGTTGTGCCAGTCGGGTTTACTAAAATAAGCACCTATACCAAATTGTTGTTTTCTGAATGCATTAAATATTTCTATGGTAACATCTGCTTTGGGATTTCTTGAAAACGGACAATCTTTATCAGTGATTTTATAATCGGTTTGTTTGGTATCGAACATACAAAATCCATCATGGTGTTTGGTTGTAAAAACAACATATTTCATTCCTGCATACTTAGCAGCCAATGCCCATTTATCAGGATTAAACCGAATGGGATTAAATGAATATTTCAAAGCCTGGTAACGTTTTACATATTCGTTATAATCTGGTATTTTGCGTTTACACCAATCTTCATCTTCCGGGCATATAGACCAGGATTCCACCACACCCCACTGACTGTATGCACCCCAATGCATCAGCAAGCCAAACTTAATATCATGCCACCATTCCATTTTTTGCAGCACTTCGGGTTCAGTGGGAGCGATGTACTCACTTTTGGCAGTTTGAGAAATGCCCATTTTTATTAATAAGCTAAAGATAAGGATTATAATTAAGCGATAGTATTTTTTCATACTTCTTAAGGTTTTTCAATTCACAAAAATAAGGATTTTCTGTTAAATTGAGTATATAAAAAATTCGGAAGTTGAGCGAAGCGAAATCCCGAAAGCGAAGCGATTCGGGATCGGAAGTTGGAAGTCCGCAATCCAGGCTAAGCTATTACTTAATAAAATGAAAAAGAGCCGTCCGGCAAACTGCTGAACGGCTCTTTTTAAGATATTTGAAAGAATTATTTTTTAGAATAATCCATTGAAGCTACACGTTTGTAACCATCGAATCTCCATTTAGCATTTTCCTGTGCTATTTCGAAAAGTTCAGTGGCTTCTACAGGGAAAGTTTTCTGTAAAGAAGAATAACGGACTTCACTTTTTAAGAAATCCTGGAATTTATCCCATTCAGGTTCTTTAGAATCCAGAATAAACGGATTTTTTCCTTCTTCAGCCAATGCAGGATTGTAACGATACAAGTGCCAGTATCCACATTCTACGGCTTTTTTAGCTTCTTCCTGTGTTTTACCCATACCGTTCTTTAAACCATGATTGATACATGGAGCATAAGCAATAATGATAGAGGGTCCAGGGAATGCTTCAGCTTCTTTCAATACTTTGAAATACTGACTTTGATTAGCACCCATCGAAACCTGAGCTACGTAAACATAACCATACGTCATTGCCATTGCACCTAAATCTTTTTTACGGATTCTTTTGCCGGAAGCGGCAAATTTAGCTACAGCACCAACCGGAGTTGCTTTTGAAGATTGACCACCTGTATTAGAATAAACTTCAGTGTCCATTACCAATACGTTGATATCTTCGCCAGAAGCCAATACATGGTCTAAACCACCATAACCAATATCATAAGCCCAACCGTCGCCACCAAATACCCAAACTGATTTTTTGATCAGGTATTGACGAAGTTGGAATATGGATTTACAGGTATTGCAATCGCAATTTTCAACCAATGGAAGGATTTTGTCGCTTACTTCTTTTGATTTAACAGCGTCTTCTTTATTGGCAATCCAATCCAGGAACAAGCTTTTCAACTCATCTGAACATTCATTACAATTCTGACCTTCAGTCATTATTTTCTCAAGTCGGCTACGCATCTTATTAACAGCAGTAAGCATTCCTAAACCATATTCAGCATTGTCTTCGAACAAAGAGTTAGCCCAGGCAGGACCTTGTCCTTCTTTGTTTTTACAATAAGGCATTGAAGGAGCTGAACCACCATAGATAGAAGAACATCCGGTAGCATTGGCAACTATCATTCTTTCGCCATATAACTGAGTAATTAATTTGATATAGGGAGTTTCGCCACAACCTGCACAAGCTCCGGAGAACTCGAATAATGGTTGTGCAAACTGGCTGTTTTTGAAAGTTTTTTCTCTTGGAGCCAATTCAGTTTTATACGTAACTTTTTCAATCAGGTAATCCCAATTTTTAATTTCCGGCAATTGAGTTGCCAATGGCTTCATAACCAATGCTTTTGTTTTGGCAGGACAAACATCGGCACAGTTGCTGCAACCGGTACAATCCAATGGTGTAATCTGAATTTTGAATTCAAGACCTACCAATTCTTTACCAACTGCTTTGATGGTTTTGATGCCTGCAGGTGCATTTTTCATTTCTGTTTCATTCAAAAGAAATGGACGAATAGCAGCGTGAGGGCAAACATAAGCACATTGATTACATTGGATACAATTTTCGGGTAACCATTCGGGCACGTTAACAGCAATACCGCGTTTTTCGTATGCAGCAGTACCTGCAGGGAATGTTCCGTCTTCTCTACCAACAAAAGCACTTACAGGTAAGTCGTCACCTTTAAGGTTATTGATGGGTTCCATGATATTGCGGATAAAATCAGGAATATTTCTGCTATCTTTATCTGTTTTTAATGTCAGATGAGCCCATTCGGCTGGCACTTCCACTTTAATAACATCACAACCGCGATCAACTGCGGCATTGTTCATTGTTACAATGTTTTCGCCTTTATTACCATAAGATTTTTTGATGGCATATTTCATTTCAGCTATTGCTTTTTCGTAAGGAATTACTTCCGAAACTTTAAAGAAAGCTGCTTGCATAATAGTATTGGTACGGTTTCCAAGACCAATTTCTTCAGCAATTGCAGTAGCATTGATAATATAGAAATTTATATTGTTAATTGCCAGATATTTTTTTACATGATCCGGTAATTGTTTTTTAGCTTCTTCGGCACTCCATAAGCAATTGATAAGAAAAGCGCCTCCTTTTTTCAATCCTTTCAGCATATCATATCTATCGAGATAGGAAGGAACATGACAAGCCACAAAATTCGGTGTATTTACCAGATAAGGTGAACGGATGGGCGTATCGCCAAAACGCAAATGAGAAACGGTAATACCACCTGATTTTTTAGAATCGTAAGCAAAATAAGCCTGAGCATATTTATCGGTAGAATTACCAATGATTTTGATTGAGTTTTTATTGGCACCTACAGTACCATCTGAACCTAAACCGTAAAATTTAGCTTCGAACATTCCTTTAGCAGAAATGCTAACTTCTGGTAGCAATGGCAATGAATGGAAAGTAACATCATCCACAATACCTACTGTAAATTGATTTTTGGGTTCATTTAATTTCATGTTTTCGAAAACAGAAATCATTTGAACAGGAGTAGTATCTTTTGAACTCAATCCATAACGACCGCCAACAATAAGTGGTTTTTCTGTTCTGTTGTAAAACATTTCAACTACATCCAAATATAAAGGATCGCCATTGGCACCAATTTCTTTGGTACAATTCAAAACTGTAATTCTCTTCACTGTTTTTGGTAAAACGTTGAAGAAATATTTTGAAGAAAACGGACGATACAAGTGAACGCTAATCAGACCAACTTTTTCACCTTTTGCAATCAAATGGTCAATCACTTCTTTGAGGGTGTCGGTAACTGAACCCATTGCAACAATAATGTTGTCAGCATCTTTGGCACCATAATAGGTAAAAGGATGGTATTCTCTACCGGTAATTTTACCAATTTCCTGCATATAACCATCCACCATATCAGGAATTGGTTCGTAGAAAACATTAGAAGCTTCTTTTGCCTGGAAGAAAATGTCAGGATTCTGAGCTGTTCCGCGCATTACAGGATGTTCGGGATTTAAAGCCCTGTCTCTGAATTCTTGTACAGCATTTAAATCAAGAAGTGGAGCTAAATCAGCATCTTCTAATACTTCTATTTTTTGAATTTCGTGAGAGGTTCTGAAACCATCAAAGAAATGCAAAAACGGAACTCTTGATTTGATAGCTGCTAAGTGAGCTACGCCAGCTAAATCCATGATTTCCTGAACACTACCGGAAGCTAGAAAAGCAAATCCGGTTTGACGGCATGAATAAATATCGGAATGATCACCGAAAATTGATAATGCGTGACCAGCCAAAGTACGTGCACTTACGTGAAATACGCAAGGCAATAATTCGCCGGCAATTTTATACATATTAGGAATCATCAGCAACAAACCCTGTGAAGCAGTGTAAGTTGAAGTTAGTGCACCGGCTTGTAACGAACCGTGAACAGCACCTGCAGCACCACCTTCCGATTGCATTTCAACTACTTTAACTTCATCGCCAAAGATGTTTTTTCTGCCGTGAGCAGCCCATTCATCAACGTTTTCAGCCATGTTTGAAGACGGCGTAATAGGATAAATTGCAGCAACCTCGCTAAACATATAAGCGATGTGCGATGCAGCATGATTTCCGTCACACGTAATAAATTTTTTCTTTCTTTCCATTATTCTATATTTTTTAAAAAACTGATTTATAGTGTATTAACTTTAAAAATAGTCCTTTTTAATTTTACAGCAAAAGTACTAATAATATCTAAGACATAAGGTATAAGATTGTGATTTTTTACTGAATTTAATACTGTTTTAATTAAATCAGTTTTAAATTTTACGTTTTCACATTCTTATACATTGAAATTTGATATTTTATATTCCCTTCGTAAAATTTAATGTCATGAATCTTCTATTGAAATCTCATTATTTTTAATAATTCATTCAATATCATCAGTCAAAATTCAGTCAGCAATCTAAAACTTCATGAAATTTATTGAACATTTTACACAATAAATACTTTATATTTATATTGTAAAAATAAGAAAAATGAAAAAGTTTTCTTTCTTCTTTTTTTGTTTTATCTATAATCTCAGTTACACCGTGAACGCTCAGTTTACACTTGGATTTACCACACAAGAGAATCATGGCTGCAATGGAAATCCATGTACCTATACCGGTCCTTCTATTCTTATAAATGAAGTAATGCTAACACCAATAACCGGTGATGGTTCTGTTTTTGACTTAAACAATACCCGCAGAGGTGAATGGATAGAATTGTACAATCCTGATCAATGCAAATCTGTCGACATTTCCTGTTATTATCTTGGCAACAATTCACCCGATTTTGATGATTATGGAGGAGGATACCGGATTCCGGCTAATACCATTGTACCACCCATGGGATTTGTTGTTATCAGAGGTATGAATACACCATCGGTACTTCCTACTTTACTGGTTCAAAACGGTGGGACAACTATTGAATTAATTGTCGATAATCTTTTCAATAACATTTGCATAAGCCCGGGAGGAAACCGATTATGGTTTCCCAATGCAGGAGGTTGGTTTGCTTTTTACGATAATAACGGAATCCCACAGGATGCCATTTCATGGAACAGTAAAACCAACGCATGTACAAATTGTCAACCTTGTATTCCTGATTTTCCGGGTTGTTCAAATGCAACATCATTGCCCTCCTACGATTCGATTCCTGCAAACAGAAAAACATATATTACCAGCCAGGATCCTTTTATTTCAAGAGGAAAATCATGGAGAAGAACTCCTGATGGAGCTTTCTGGAATTTTAATGCAGCAATACCCACCATGGGAAGCTGCAATACCGTTTGCAATCCACCTCCCTTTGTTACCTGCAATGGCAAAGCTACCGTTTCTGTTTCAGGCGGAACACCACCATATACATATAAATGGGATACTCCTTTTGCATCTGTTTCCAATACAGCCAGTGGCCTCTGTAAAGGAACCTATTGTGTTATAGTTACAGATGCCATGAATATTCAACAAACAGCATGTACAGAGATAAAAAATTTCATTCCATCTTTGACTTTTAACCCTATTCCTGTTTTCTACCTAAACAATGAAAAGCCACTGGATTTAAATCCTTTTGTACAACCCAAAGGAGGATATTTTAGCGGACCAGGCGTAATGAGCCCCAATTTTTATGCAACAAATGTTGGAATTGGAACCTATACCATAACTTATGATTATGCAGATAGTTGGCACTGTAAAAACAGCATAACACAAAAAATTGAGGTTCTTCCCGGTTCAGAACTTTTAATCCCAAATTTCCTCACACCCAATGGAGATGATTTGTACGATGAATTTAAGATTACACATTTTGGTATTGTAAATTTCCGTTGCACTATATTTAACAGATGGGGAAAGCAAATTTATGAATGGTTTGACATCAACAAAGGATGGAATGGAAAAACCAACAATGGTTCCATTGCCGCCGAAGGAGTTTATTACTATGTTCTCATTGCAAAAGGCTACGATAATATTGTATATGATAGAAATGGTTCCATTACACTGTTGAAATAAATTACAAATGAAAACCAACTTTCATGGCATCTACATGCTAATTATTTTTACATCAACAATTCAGTTTCACTTAGAGTACAACTTATAAGAAACTAATACTTTCCGAAATACATTGGCATACTTTTTGTGTGCTCAACAAGGTTTTACATAACGCTTTTAGTCACATTTTCAAAATGCACTATAAATATACGTTAAAATATCTTAATACTGTAAAACTACATCAAAATAAATTTATTTTTGTTTATTAATAAACACTTATTCAGATGAAAAAAATATTTACATTTTTCGTGATTTTTACAATCGTAATCCTGAATGCTTATTCGCAGATAACTGTAACCAGTACTGATATGCCTTCAAATGGTAATATGATTAACAAAAGCATTGCACTCACTTCCGGAGCAATTGATTATACACTTACCGGAGCAAATTACAACTGGAATTTTTCTACATTGGTACCTGAAAGTCAAAAGATAGATACTTTTGTTACGGTAAATACTACTCCTATTTTCTATTACCTAACCTTTATAACAAGTGCCAATCAGGCATTAAAACAAACAGATATCAATCTGGGTGTAGCTCAAATGAGCAATGTATATAACTTTTACAATAAAACTACTGCTGCTTACAACCTGGCTGGCTATGCAGCCCAGATCAATGCCATTCCGATTCCACTTAAATATACTACAGCAGATTGCATTTATAAATTCCCATTAAACTTTGGAAATATTGATTCATCCACTTCAGTTGCAGCTCTCAGTGTTCCAACATTTGGCTATTTAAAAGAATCAAAAAAACGCAAAAACACAGTGGATGGCTGGGGCACACTCACAACACCTTATGGCAGCTATCCTGTATTAAGAGTGAAATCAGAAATTTACCAAAGAGACAGCGTAAGTTTGGACGCCAGTCCATTTCCAATGCCTGCTATTGGAAGAATCATTACTGAATATAAATGGATAGGTAAAAACAATGGCATTCCGTTACTCGAAATCATCGAAACCGGTTTTGAATTATTTCCGGCATTTACTACTACCATTCAATATATCGATTCTGTTAGAAACCTGACTCCTGTTGGAATTGAAAAACCAATTACAGGAAGTGAAAGTATTAAAATATATCCTAATCCTGTAAGTAATCAGTTCACTATTGGCTACAATCTTGTTAGAGCAGCTGAAGTAGATATACGAATGTTTGATTTAACAGGTAAAGAAATTAAAATAATCGAAAAAGGATTCAAAGAAAAAGGAAACAGCCAGCAAACTTTCAATGTACAGAATGAAAAACTGGTCAAGGGTATCTATTTTATCAAATTCCAGTTCGACAAATCCACTTATACCAAAAAATTGGTGATATTGTAAAAAAGTTTGAAAAGATAAATGGAAGTAAACTCAGGATTTCCAGGTTGGTTGTTTGCGGGTTAAGTTTTATATTAGCTAGAAACCAACCATTAAATTACATCCTCTTATATCGCTATTATCAAACCGTCCTAGGACTTCGAAACTGCCATCCTGGTGGAGTTTCCCAAGGTCTTGAGTTGCAATAAAACTACAGGAATAAACATTTGCAAAATCAATTACATTGATGCCACCTGTTTTGTTATATCCTAACATTGCTTTTGGATCATTGGCAGCTCTGATCAATACTTTCATCCAAGGAGGCGTTTTAAACAAACCATCACCCTTTGAATACGCTTGTGAAAGCAATTCAGTCATACCATATTCTCCATGAATCGATGAAACTTGAAATGCATTTTGTATAACAGCATGCAATTCCTCTCTGATCATTTCTTTTCGTCTTCCTTTCATTCCACCCGTTTCAAAAATAATCGCATCGGGAATACTCATTGGATACTGTTCTGCAAGATCGAGTAATGCATAGGAAACACCCAATAAAATAGTTTTTTGATTCGTGTTTTTTAGGTGTATTAATTTATCTGCTAATTCTTTATAATCGTTCAGATAAAACCCGCTTTCCGGATGCCCGGTTTTTTCAATCAAATGCTTTATCATGTATATTAATGAAGAATGCTTTTGTTCCATATAATTAGGCAACAAAGCCAACAAACAAAAATCCTGAATATCTCCATAAAAATGCGTAAAACCATTGAGAAAACTTTTCTCGTAAACGGCTAAAGAAGCAACAAAATGCTTACTTCGCTGCATCCCTGTAGTGCCACTGCTTTCGAAATAATCTAAAGGAATTTCATCACCACAAACTACATTTTGACTTTTAAAAAACTCAATGGGTAAGAATGGGATTTGTTCAACAGATTTTACAAAATTGGGATCAATGTGATTCAATTGAACAAATTGATGATAAATTTTATTATTTTTGTACTGAAAATGAAATAATTCAAGTGCTATTTCGTTAAATTCTGAAATAGATGTTTTTGAAAATACAGTATCAATTGTTTGGTCGAAAAACATTAAAACAGTTCTATTGTTGAATGAATAAATATTTATATTACAGAATTAAAACCAATTTGGTTCAATAAATAACTTTCAAATTAATGTCAAAGATATATTTTTTTGTGGTAATAATGCTGTTTGCCTTTCTTTTTTCTTGTAAAAAAGAAAAGGAATATCCCGTAACCCCTGTTATTGAGTACAAAGAATTTTTATACAATCCCGTTTCTCAGGAAGGACAATTTGTTTTTAAATTTACTGACGGGGATGGTGATATCGGACTTAAACAATCCGACATTTACTTTCCCTTTGATACTTCCAGCATATACTACAACAACCTTTTTATCCATATTTATGAAAAAATCAATGGTGTTTTTCAACCATTCTACATATTTAACTCCATAACACAAAAAAATGACACCATTGTATTTAAATACAGAATACCATACATTGAACCTGTAAGTGCAAACGGATCGCTGAAAGGAGAACTGGAAACCAAAATGGATATATTCCTGATGCTCCCCTTCCTTCATTCCGACACACTTCAATTTGAAGCTTATATTTATGACCGTCAGCTTCACAAAAGCAACATCATCCGATCGACAGATATTCTTTTTTAATGTTATAATTTGAATTAAAAATCATTTGTAATAAAACCTGACAGGGTTAGAAGATGGTAACTCTGAGTTGGAAACCCTGTCAGGGTTGGAAGTTAATTAAGGGTTGGAAGTTATTTAAAGTAGGATAAGTTATTTAAAAAACCCTGACAGGGTTGAAAAGTAATAAAAATAGTTTAAATATTTATAACCCTGACAGGGTTAAAAACCCTGTCAGGGTTGAAAAGGAAATAAGTTAGTTTAAAAAAACAAAACCCCGTCATGGTAATTATATATTAATTGATTGGAGACCTGAAATAAAAAGAAAGGCCGAAAGATACACAAATCTTCCGGCCTCTTTCTAATTTTAAGATACAAACTTAATAACCAAAGATATCTTCCTGACTCAATTTCTTTACAATCCCGAATTTTCCCAATTCATCAAATTTCATTTCAGATTCCCTTCCCAGGATTACATAAGTTTTGGTTTTATTTTTAATGTAAGTTGAATTAAAGGTCTTTACATCATTCAGCGTCATAGTTGCAGTTTTAGTATATATATCTTTACGGATATCATAGGTTTGTCCGAATTTCTGAGCATTCAGATAGTTCCAGATTACACTCATTTTGGTAATTCTTTCAGTATTTATTTTACTTATAATTGCATCTTTGGATAATAAGAAAGCATTTTCAGATTCCGGCATATTGTTAAACAAATCGTTGTAAGCATTTAATGCGTCAATTACTTTATCATTCTGAGTTGCGATAAAACCTGTATTGATATAAAACTTATCAATATCAGAAGGTGAATTGTATGCAGAACGGGCAGTATAAGCCAATGAACGTTTCTCTCTCAGTTCCTGAAACACAATTGCATTCATGCTTCCTCCGAAATACGAATTGTATAAACTAACGTTGGGTATAAGCTTCTCGTTGTAAAGACCTCCTTTTGTATTTGTTTGCAAATAGGATTGTTTGGAATCGTAATTGGCAAAAAATACTTTTTCTTCATTGGTTTCCAATGGGATAAATTTTACAGGGAGTGAATAAGGAACAAACATGGCAGGCATCTTATGATATTTTGTGATCAATGCACTCAGATTTGCAGGAGTTAATGTACCATAGTATAATATTTCATGTGCATACTTTGTCAGCCCTTTTATTTTCTGAACCAGTTGTTCAGCTTTTATGGCTTTCAGTTCCTTTTCGCTTAACATATATTTTCCGGGAGATTTTTCACCATAGGTAGCATAATCAACCAAAGCATTAAAATTTCTTTGTTGATTTGCTTTGGCATCGTTACGCGATTTCAAAATATCATTGATCATATTATCCAGTGCATTTTGATCAGGTTTAGCATCTGCAAGTAATTCTTCAACGAGAACCATTGCTTTTTCCATATTTTCACTTAATCCACTTATCGAAACATATATTTCTTCATCATTGGTTGAAACATTAAAGTTGCAGGCCAATTTATAGAATTCACGATTAATTTCTTCCAGTGAATGTTTGGATGTCCCAAGGTAATCAAGGTAAGAAACCGCTAAATCCATCATCAGATCATTATTGCTGCCCATTTTAAAGTAGTAATACATATTAAAGGTATTGTTTTCGATGTTGGCTATATAAAGAATTTGTGTGTTGCCAATTTTCTGTATCGTTAAATCTTTTTTGTAATCTAAAAACACAGGATTAATATCCTTGGTAGGATTTGATTTTATCTTTTTCAGCATTTCTGATTCACCATCCCTGTTAATAAATACAGGCGTTATGGCAGGTTTGTTTACTTTTGCAACTTCTTCGGGTTTACCCTGACGTTTGTATACAATTACATAGTTATCATTCAAATACTTATTGGCAAAATCTATCAAATCTTTTTTAGTCACCTTACTTAATTCATTGATATAATTTACTTCTTTAGCCCATGGTTTGTTATTTAGAAACGCATCAGATAAAGCACTTACTCTACTTGAATTGGATTCGTAACGTTTAAGTTCTCTTAATTTTAAATTATTAATGGTTGATTGCAACAATGTATTGGAAAAAGAACCCTTCTTTAGTGAATCTATTTGTTGTAATAATAATTCCTTCACTTCATCCAGCGTTTGTCCGGTTTTTGGATTGCCATACATTACTAAAGATGAATAATCAGTCAATTGATAAGGATACACACCTGCATTCATTGTTTTCTGCTTTTGCTGTATGTTTACATCTATCAAACCGGCTTTTCCGTTAGATAACATTTTGCTGATCATATCAATCATCAATGCATCACTGGAATTAGCACCTCCAAATCGCCATGCTAATCTCACATTTTCAGCTTCAAGACCAATTACTTCTTTAACAATTGGAGAAATGATGGGTTTTTCGGTCGTAAACTTCAAGGGTTGAGGATTACCCGGTTTAAGCTTTCCCAGATACTTATCAATGTATTGAATGGCTTCGTCAGGATCGAAATCGCCTGACATTACAACTGCCATGTTATTCGGCACATAATATACAGCAAAAAATTCCCTGATATTTTTCATCGAAGGATTTTTTAAATGCTCAGCATCGCCAA
Source organism: Bacteroidales bacterium (assembly GCA_038204725.1). GTDB lineage: Bacteria > Bacteroidota > Bacteroidia > Bacteroidales > JACABE01 > JACABE01. Next base: position 51,403 of record JBBRCQ010000008.1, read on the forward strand.
GTGTTGTTTGGGTTCCGTAAGGATGATTGGGAAATAATGCACTCAACATCGCTTCATTGGCTTTGCGACCGTCATTGGTCAACGACATATTTTTTTCCTCGTAAACAGTTTCTAACTCTGTATGAAACAATCGAAGTACAGGATGTGAAAAACGATCCGCCTGAATAATCGCCCAATTTTCCAATTGATTGGAAGGGATATTTTCGATGTAAGTGGTATAATCGTTGGAAGTTCCTGCATTGGTACCTTGCGAACCTATTGCTTTCATCAGTTTAATATATTCATTCGGTATAGCAATTTTAGAGGCTTCAAATGAAGTGCTGTCAATTAAATGATAGAGTTCATTGCGTTTACTGATGTCTTTTTCTACCCTGTATTTTTCAAAAAGATTTTCAATTTGAGCGATCATGGGTTCTTCTTTTGTCCAATCGGAAGTACCGAAATTTGGTGTCCCTTTAAACATCATGTGTTCAAAATAATGAGCCAAACCGGTCGTTTCTTTAGGGTCGTTTTTACTCCCGACTTTTACTGCAATATGTACCTGAATACGAGGAGCATCCTTATATACAGTCATGTAAACCTTTAACCCATTATCGAGTGTATAAATTCTCGCCTTGAGCGGATCACCTGCAACTGTTTCGAACTTGTAGTTCTTTTGTGCCTGCATTGCATAACTGAATACCAGCATAAAAACCAGCATAAAAACAGCTTTCAATTGAAATCTTTTTTGCATTTTTTTAATTTTTAAATTATTGAACACAAAATTAATTATTTTTTATTATTTCCTTCAACTATTTCGTTGAAAGTGAAATAATAATCGATAAGACAAACTACTTTCGGGTATAAACCGGATTTCGACGAAAAGTTATTCAGTTACTAAGTTACTAAAACCAATCACAAATCAACTAAATTTTGCTACATTTGTAGTACTTTTGTAAACATAATAAAACAGGAATATGTACATCCTCATTGTAGCAGCAACTTCACTGGAAATAAAACCATTACTTGAAAATCTTACTTTTACAGCTCAAAAGGAAAGCAACCTCCATACATACAAATACAGAGAATTTGATATTGATATACTTATCACGGGTATTGGCATGGTAGCAACCGCATATTATATGGGTAAAACATTACAGTCATTCAATTATGATGTAGCTATCAACGCAGGTATAGCAGGATGCTTCGATAAAAATATCGCTTTAGGTGAAGTTTTAAATATCGCATCCGATTGTTTCTCTGAATTAGGGTCGGATAATGGTGAATATTTTTTATCACTGATTGATTTGAAACTTATTGAGGAAAACAGTTTTCCATTCAATAATATGGAACTTATCAATGATTCTGTTTTTCAAAGCAGTATTATCAATCAAATTACAAAAGCAAAAGGTATCACTGTAAATACGATTCATGGCAATGAAGATGCGATTGCTAAAATAACAAAACTGTTTAACCCCTTAACCGAAAGCATGGAAGGAGCTGCATTTATGTATGCCTGTATGTTGCAGAATTTAAAACACATACAAATACGTTCTATTTCCAATTACGTTGAGAAACGAAACAAAGCTTCGTGGAACATCCCACTGGCCATCAAAAATTTGAATACATCCTTAATTGCAATTCTGGATGAATAGATAAGTATTTTACTAATCAAAAGACAGAGATTACAACCTTAAAAACAGAAATTAATCACAGAATAGTTATTTGAACAGAACCTATGAACAGCATTTCTTTAGCCTTCTCCCCTTGCCCCAACGATACTTTTATATTCGATGCCATGGTACATCACAAAATAGATACTGAAGGGTTTGAATTTGAATATTCTATGGCAGATATTGAAGAATTAAACAAGTCAGCATTCAATTATCAACCTGATGTATGCAAAGTAAGTTACCACGCCTTCCTGCATTTGATTGACAAATATGTATTATTGGATGCCGGAAGTGCTCTGGGTGATGAAGTGGGTCCACTTTTTATCAGTAAAAAAAATCTCCGTAAAGAGAATTTTAATAACATAAAAGTAGCAATCCCCGGAAAATATACCACTGCGAATTTACTGCTTTCAATTGCCTATCCCGAAATTGAAAACAAACAGGAAATTGTATTCTCTGAAATAGAAAACCAAATCTTAAGTGAAGAATATGATGCCGGCGTGATTATTCACGAAAACCGCTTTACATATCACGAAAGAGGCTTGAAACTAATCGCTGATTTAGGGAAAAAATGGCATCAACTTACACAACAACCAATCCCTTTGGGTGGTATTGTTATCAAGAGAGATTTACCGGAAGCCACCAAACATAGCATTAACAGAATACTTAAACGTAGTGTTGAATATGCATTTGCAAACCCTGATGCTTCAAAAGATTTTGTACGCTGTCATGCGCAGGAAATGAGTGAAGCAGTAATGTACAAGCATATTGAGCTTTATGTAAATAAATATTCAATAGATTTAGGAATAGAGGGGAAAAAAGCCATTACAACCCTTTTTGAAATGGCTGTGGCAAAAAAAATAATTCCCGGAATTCCTCAAAAAACCATATTTTTGTAAATTAATAAAATTCAATTCAATGATAGTAGTTACAGGAGCGGCTGGATTTATCGGCAGTTGCATGGTGAGCCTGCTCAATAGCAATGGAACAGAAGATATTGTTGTAGTAGACGATTTTTCGAACGAAAACAAAAATAAAAATCTGGAGCATAAAATATTTAAGGAAAAGGTGCATCGCAACGATTTCTTTTCGTGGCTGAAAAAGCAGCATTCACATGTAGATTTTATTGTTCACATCGGAGCCAGAACAGATACCACAGAGTTTGACGAAAAAGTTTTTAATGAACTTAATCTCAATTACACAAAAGAAATGTGGGAAAATTGCAGTAATTACAATATTCCGCTTATTTATGCTTCGTCTGCAGCTACTTATGGTATGGGAGAATTTGGATATTCTGACGACCATGCCATCGTAGCAAAACTAAAACCGCTCAATCCTTACGGAGAATCAAAAAACAACTTTGATAAATGGGCTTTACAACAATCTACGCATCCTCCATTCTGGGCAGGTTTAAAGTTTTTCAATGTGTATGGACCGAATGAATATCATAAATCCAGGATGGCTTCTGTTATTTTTCATTCATTTCATCAGATCAACGAAAAAGGGAGTGTAAACCTTTTTAGGTCGCATCGCCCTGACTTTAAAGATGGCATGCAATTACGAGATTTTGTTTATGTAAAAGATTTAGTGAATGTGATTGATTTTTTAATGAAAAACAAGCCAAAGTCTGGATTGTACAATCTTGGCACTGGCAATGCAAGAGCTTTTCTTGATCTTGCCAAAGCAACCTTTAAAGCCCTTCGTAAACCTGAGAAAATAAATTTCGTTGATACACCAGCTGACATTCGAGATAAATACCAATACTTTACCGAAGCCAATATGGAAAAACTTCATAAAGCTGGTTATATTAAAGACTTCTTTACCTTAGAAGAAGGAATTACAGATTATGTTCAAAATTATTTGATTCCCAACAAATACTTCTAAAATATTTAAAAAAATAATATTTTAGCAAATAACCAACTCCTGTTTTTTAAAATCCATTCAGCTATCTATAAGCAAAAAAAAAGTCCGATATAAAATCGGACTTTTTCATAAGTACTTGTTTAAGAGATAATCACTTATTTAGAATTCCCACAAATCGTGTTCTAAAGTAAAGATACTTTCTTTAATTCGTTCAGCTTCCAATAAGGCATCTAGCCCAGTTTTATATGCTGAAATAGATCTGTTATACGTATTGTCTTCTTTAATGATATAACTTTGGAAATATCTTTTCATAAAAATATCATCAAATGTTCTTCTTTCTGCTCCATTTTTAGGATTATACAATTCAGTTTTTGCAAATATAGGGCGTGCATCGGGGAAATAAATCCAAAACATAGGCATAAAACCTGGTTTTAGTTCACCTTTGTCATCTCTATCCTGCAAAAGTGGACATATTCCCAGAATCCTTACATCCAATACCGAACGTTGTTTGTCGAAAAACTGAACTTCCTTTAATCTGATTTGTTTGACATCAGTAGGATCCAATTTTGTTTTAATGATAGTATCAAAATATTCGCCCGGGAAATCGACATTTTCAATTTGTGTTGAATCGCTTCGTTCAAATTGGGCAATCATTTCTTCATAGTTGAGGGGCTTGGTAAATTCGTCATTAGAATAAGCTGTTAATGAGCCTTCTTTTAAGCCATTCATGATTACTTGCATAAAACTCTCTCTATCTCTGATGGCTTCATCAGGATAATAGAATGTTTGATTCATTTTTTCTCTGAAATCGATTTGTCTCCAGATTTTTGTATACCACGACACATCAGCTTCTCTAACAGGAGCATATGAAATTACTTTACGATCTTTCGAATGTGTTTTATCCCATGCGCCATCTCTTGGAGGACTGTCAAATACCTGAGAGAATGTTTCGATTGTTAATCCAACATTGAAAACTAACAATACTATTAAAATTATTTTTTTCATTTGAAAATATAATTTAAATTAATGAATTCTATAAGCCCCTAAGGGTAAATTTACCTAATTGTTAAGTTAACAGACGGAAGTCTACGATTACCATCAGGTGCTTTTACAGTTATGTTTTCGAACCAGAATTTTTGTCCACGTTTAGCTTGCGACATTTCCGACATCATTTCAGGTGTAAATTTATTCCCTCTTGATAATAGTTTTGGTGATAAATCGCCTCCTTTAATTGTTTGCATTGTAAACGAAGTTACAACCATAGTGAGATCAAAATCAAAATCAATTAATTTTGCGATGACACCACCTGAAGAAGACATCCTTCCTTTTTCGATAAAACCATCATTAACACCACCAATAGAAGGAATTGGATCTGGAACACGTTTTACACGAAATTCTGATTTTCCCATTGAACGAACTTTACCTTCAAAATCAGCATTTATATTGATGATTGCTTTAGCACCTGGAGCAGCTTTATTAACTTGAACGATGTATTTTCCACCACCTTTTGAAGTCATGGTACCGCCAGTCATTTGAGGTCTCACTTTTTCGTTGCCAATACCAGGAACAGAAACAGTAACAGGATTATCAACGCCAATATAAAATACATTCATTTTATCGGCTGAAACAGTAGCACTTGGTTTTGCAACAATATATTCATTTTCAAATGTATATTGTTTCATTCCAAAAGATGTTTTAATGTTAATTTTACCGGTATATTTTTTCAATCCTTCTGATGATGCAGCTGCTTTATAAAGAACCATACCATTAACACCCTGAACAGTTGCTCCGTTAATTTCAGCGGAAATAGAGGATTTGGTATCATAAGCGGCAACAAAAATTTCCGCCTGATATTGATCACCTAATAAAACATAATTGGATGTAGGTATAACTTTGGCATCAATTTTATCAAATTTAAAATCGTCAGCACTTACAGAAGAATACAACTGATTTACGATATCAAATTCAGTATTTAAAACATCTGCTATCGTTTTATTTAAAATAGTAACAGCAGCTACTGTGATGGTGCGGTAAAAATTGTGATTTTCCCAATCCTGTTTTTTCCCGTCTTTATCACTGTATCCTTCATCTGTTTTCAATCCCACACTTTTATCCATAAAAGGTTTATATTTAGGATCAACCAAGTTAAGCATATCTGCACGATATTTATTAATCTTATCCTTTAATTCAAATGCTTTCCCTTTATTTCCACCTTCTTTTCCGATAAAAAACAAAGTAGGTGTATCATAGTTGTCTTTTCTTTTGATGTCTTTAAGATTTACTTTTTTTGCTTCGTCTAAAGTAATGTTTTCAGTTTCAGCAATTAAACTAAATTTCAATCCATTTATATACTCAACTAAATCTTTTGAATATTTTTTAGCTTTTTGAGCCTGATCATATTTAAGTTTTACTTTTTCAGGATTTCCAAGGTAAGCTATTTCAAAATTTGAGTACGTCCCTTCTATCTTCTTCCCAAAATTGGTATTAGTAGTTTCTACACTTTCGTTAACAATGATAAATGCATTGATAATTTCAACAGAAACGTTTAACGCCAAAAGGGCAGTCAATACAAGATACATCATACTAATCATTCGTTGTCGCGGTGTTTCCGGACAATTTGTTGCTCCCATATCTTAATGTTTATATATTTAATGTATTGTATGAACTATTTGTTATCCATGCTCATTGCTGAAAGCATATTTCCGTAAACATTATTTAATTGAGCAACTTTCTTATTAATAGAATCAACTTGTTCTTTATATTTAACGGTATTTTCGTAAGATTCTTCCAATTGACTTACAAATTGATCCATATTGGTTTGAACTTTAGCTGTAGTTTCCATATGAGCAGTTGCTGATTGCAATTGTAATTCATAAATAGCATTTATTGCAGCTAATTTTTCAGCTGAAACTTTTAGTGTAGATGTATAAGATTCAGAAACTTTTGCAGCATCAGTCACAGTTACTAAAGAGGCAGCTGTTTCAGAAAGGTTTCTCAATCCTTTTCCTAAACTGTCGATCAATTCTGGACCTATTTTAGCATCAGCTAACATTTTGTCTAAATCTTGTGTTAAACTGGCAGCTTTTTTTTGTGGTTTCCCTCTTTGAAAATCTTCATCAAGCATACCACCTAATTCAGGATATACCAAACTCCAATCGTATTCAACATGTAATGGTTCAAAGGCTGAAAAGAAGAAAATACATGCTTCTGTTCCAAGTCCTACAATTAGCATTTCATTCGCAAAAGGATAATGATTAATTTTGAATAACGCTCCTAAAATTACAACAGAAGCTCCCCAACCGTAAAGTTTAGCCATAAATTGTTTATAGCCTTTACTACCTACAACGTTCTTTATACCCATGATGATTAAAAAATTTAATTAATTTGATTGATTTGATTTATTATTTGATTTAAAATGATTCTAATTGTAAACATTTGATTCAGTTTTTGGGCTGTCACCTTTTTTACGACCCAGATAAGATTGTACACATCTGAATCCAACATAAGATTTACAGGTATCTTGGTATTCATATTGACGAGCAACTACAGACATGTAATAACCAATATCTTTCCATGAACCACCTCTTACTACTTTTCTTTTTTGAACTGCATTTTCGCTGTCTTTTGCGTCATAATTATAATACATATTCAAATCGTGTGCAAAATTGTAGGCTGATTCATCAAAAGCATCGGCACACCATTCGCTAACATTACCAGCCATATCATACAATCCAAAATCGTTTGGTGCATAATGTCCAACAATAACAGTTTGAATACCGCCATCATCAACATAATTACCACGCAATGGTTTATAGTTGCCTAAGAAACATCCATTACTGTTTCTGATATAAGGACCACCCCATGGATATGGACTTAAAGCAGCACCACCTCTTGCAGCCCATTCCCATTCCGTTTCGTTGGGTAATCTAAAATCGTTAACGCCTGATTCTCCTACACCTTCCAGGAAACTATTCATCATCATAGTTCTCCAGTTACAGAATGCTTTGGCCTGTTTCCAGCTTACACCTACTACAGGGTAATTATCATAAACAGGATGCCAGAAATAAGATTTAACCATAGGTTCGTTAAAGGAATAAGTGAAATCATGGATCCAGCAAAGTGTATCAGGATAAACATTAATTATTTCCTTTCTAATATAAACCGAGCGATCTTTTAAACCCTGTGGGCGATTCATTAATGAAGCATTTTGAGAATTTGCAGGTTGAGAATAATCTTTTTGAGCTGCAGCCTGTAAATCTATCCAGTAGTATATATAATTCAATTTGCGGGTATCCACTTCTTTTCTTCTATAAAATCTTTCATGCTCAGGAAGATACATATCTTCCAACGCTTCTTTATTTTCAGGATCATCCCATTCAATATCGGTATCCCAATTAATACTGGGAGGATCAATGGGTTCACCATTTTCATCTTCATCAATTAAGTGATCTTCGATACCGCCTTCACCCAATTTGGTATGAGCGATTGAATCCCTTACCCAATATACGAACTGACGATATTCGTTATTTGTAATTTCAGTTTCATCCATATAAAAAGATGATACACTCACAGTTTTGGACTGATAGACGTTGGCATAAAAGATATCCTGATCAGCACCACCCATGGTATATGAACCTAAAGGAATGAAAAGCGTTCCGTAAGGATCGGGTTGATAAAATCTCGGTCTGTCCTGAACACCGATGAGTTCTCCATTACCGGAATTACCACAGCTCGCAAGCAGCAGTACAATGGTAAGATAAAAAAAGACGTTTCTCATATTGGATTTTGATTTGATATTCATAACGGTTTTTTTTAATCGTTTCGTATTATTCGTGATTAAATTGAACGAAAATTTTTATTTTATGTTACAGTTAATTTATAAATACCTTGTATTTTTATAACTTTTTACATAAGTAGGCACTTTTATTTTGAAGCAATATCTTAAGAAGATCTCGTGACTGCCATTACTTCTGCCAGACCCTCCTAATTTAGAAGTTGTAATATCATAAGAATAACCGAATTTAAAATCTCCCCAATTCATCCCTACTAATACAGTTACAGCATCCTGCACTCTATAGCTTAAACCACCCCAAAATCTGTTTTCATATTTTAATATCGTAGCAATATCATATTGTGCCGATACCAAATCAGTTTTTATTAAGAACGATGGATCTAATTCAAACGAAGGATTGCTGGGAAAAACATATTCGTAACCTGCAGTTATAAAGTATGTCCTTTTCAGAGACACTGCATTGCCACTTTGTACCGGAGAATTAATATCTAATGCTTTCCAAGCAAAACCTGTAGGTTCACTAAGGTTTAAAGCAGAAATCCCAGCATAAAATTTACCGGGAACATTATAGTAAATACCAAAAGCAAAATCGGTATAAAAGTCACTGCCTTTTGCCTTACCTGTTGCAATTACAGGATCATTATTTCCTTCTAAATTATTAACATCACCGGTTCTAAATTTTGCAAAATCTATTTTTTTATCCAAAAAAGCTGCTTCTATACCTATACCTAAGAAACCACTTCCCAGATTTACCCTGTAGGCATATGCCAAACGGAAATGGGTATTGTCTTCGAATCCGGCTTTATCTTTGCTAACCACTGCTCCCAAACCACCATGCAAAAATTTTATAGGTGCATCTATTGAAAACAAAAATGTTTGAGGAGATGTACTACTGCCATCAGGATCTTTAAATCCTTGCCATTGCTGTCGTGCAAAAGTATTTAGGCATATTGAGCCACTACTTCCGGCATAACCAGGATTTATAGCCATAGTATTAAACATATACTGGCTAAACTGAGCTTCCTGCTGTGCAAAAACCGTGGTATTTGCAACCAATAAAATTAGTAAAAACGTAAAAATTTTACTTCTCATAGTAAATAGATTTATGTAAAAGCTCCCAAACGAGACTGTAAAATAACAAAAAAAATTTCGAAACAACAATAATTATATTGTTAAAAAACTGTTTTATTGGTATTTAATCAGACTAAGTTGGTTATAACTATCATTTTATCAATCAATTACAATATTACTTGCTTGCAATTGAATGCTATATGTATTCGTATTATTATTTAGTAACGCAAAAGTAAGAAAAATAATCTTAAAATAACTTAAAATTAATGTTCTATCGTTAAAAAGAATGATTCTAAATAAAGACTTATTTTTTGACGTCTCATTGATTTGCAGATATAATACTTTATACTCATTTTTTAAAAAAAAGTTCTTGCTTTTTAATTGTTTATTCAATTAAGAAAATAAAACCAATATTTTTTTCAAAATCGATGAACATTCCAACTGTATCAATGTTTAAAGTCTATTAATTTATAAAATTATGCTGACACAAAAATTAGAAAGTATTTTAGTTGCACAAATTGAAAAAGAAGCTTATTCTTCAAATTTGTATCTAGCTATGGCTTCATGGGCCGAAAACAGTGGATTTGAAGGCACTGCACAATGGTTATATATTCAGGCTGAAGAAGAACACCAGCATACGTTAAAATTCATCACTTATATCAACGAAAGAGGTGGAAAATCTATTATCCCTTCGCTTAAACAACCTCCGATTGATTATGTTGATATCAGAGATTTATTTGAACAGGTTTTTAAACATGAAAAATTTATTTCAAAATCTATCAATGAAATAGTAGGCGTTTGTATGGAAGAAAAAGATTTTTCTACCAACAATTGGATACAATGGTTTGTTACCGAACAAATTGAAGAAGAAAAATCAGTAAAGGGAATTCTGGATAAATTAAACATGATTGGAACTCATAGTTTATATCTTTTTGATAAAGACATTGTATCGATGAGAAACACAGTGAAATAAATAGTGAATAGTGAATAGTGAATAGTGAACAGTTAACAGTGATCAGTTAACAGTTAACAGTGATCAGTTAACAGTTAACAGTGATCAGTGAAGAGTGAAGAGTGAAATTACCAGTGAAATGCTTCTTTGTGGAACCATTTATCGTGTAAACGGAGTACTTGTTCAATAATATCTCTTACACAACCTTCACCACCTTTAGTATCGGAAATATAATCAGCTATGGCTTTAATTTCCATGGCAGCATCTGAAGGGCATGTTGCAACGCCCACATGAATCATTACTTCATAATCGGGAATATCATCTCCCATATAAAGTACTTGAGATTTATCTAAATTATTATCTAACAGATATTTTTTTAAAGTTTCAAGTTTATTTTCTATTCCAAGAAAAACATCAGTAACCCCAAGACTTTCCATCCGTTGAGCCATAGATAATGATTTGCCACCGGATATAACACAAATACGGTATCCTTTTTTAACTGCATATTGCAAAGCATAACCATCTTTTACATTTGAAGTTCGAAGTTGTTCATTTTCGTTTATAACCAATACTTTACCATCGGTTAACACACCATCGTAATCGAAAATAAATGTGGTAATGGGTTGTAATTTTTCTTTATAATTTGACATGCTTTGGGTTTAAGATTGATGAAAGTGTTTAACAATGCTGTTACTGATTAGATTATAAATTTGTTGATATTCAGGAAGATTTTCCAATAATTGTAAATGAGCCTGCAATACTGCTGTATCGTTGCGCCGTGCTGGTCCGGTAAGTGCATTTTCAGTGGCTTGTGACTGTATTTTTTCAGCAGTCCGAAATATAAGTGGTTTTAACAAATCAAAAGACATATTGTTATCAGACAATATTTTATCAGCTATTAAATATAAATAACTGCTAAAATTTGAAGCAAACACTGCTGCAACATGCAGAATTTTTCTTTGTTCAGAGGAAACCTTATGTACATTATTTGATAACTTCTCCCCTAATTGAAAAAGTACAGTTTCATATTCAACTGTATTAGCTTCAATACAAACAGGTATATTTTCAAAAGAAATAATTTCATTTTTTGAAAATGTTTGCAATGGGTAAAAAATGCCATATTTATTAGAAAATGCATGAAGCACTTCCATGTCAATACTACCGGCAGTATGTATAACCAATTTATCTCTGAGGTTTAACTTTCCCAATAGTTCACAAATGCTATCATCAGATACTGCGATAATATATAAATCGGCTTTGTCATTAATACCATCATAATCATCTGTAAACTTAGCATTCACTTTTTCTGCCAATTTTTCTGCATTATCAAGCGTTCTATTAACAATCTGTACAATCTGTAATCCATTATTGTGCAATGCCACTGCTAAGTTGGTAGCCAGGTTTCCAGCACCGATCATTACTATTTTTTCTATTGATTGCAATTGGCTGTAGATTAGTTGTTAATGGTTACTGAGCTTTAGCCTAGTCCCGAGCCACAATTTCTTACGAAGCATGCTAAGCGATAGATAAGTCCCGATTTCCAATTTCTTACGAAGTTGTTGCTGAGTGGAGTCGAAGCATGAATTAGAAATTGTTATTCGGGAAGTTAGAAATTGTTATTCGGGAATGGTTAATAAAAGTCTGAAGACCGAAGACCGAAGTCGGAAAAATTCAGACACTTAGATTAGTCGAAATTTTGATTGCTAAATTTAAGGTAAATAGATACTTATTTTCAGCATTTTTTTTGATTTTCGATTAATTATCAACGATTTAAGAAGTAAGAAGTAAAGTAAGATGATTCTAAAATTCAAAAATCGCAAATCGTTATTCGTTCAATTAATTTTCAATTTTTTAAAAGTTAACTATCTGTACAAACAACGGTAAGTGGTATCTTCAGCAATTTTAAGTTTGAATTTACTGTCTTTGGGAACGATAAATGTTTCAAATTCTTTATACGTTTTCCATTCGGTTTCGCCTGCTAATAGAATTATCATTTCTCCGGAAGTTACAGTCATATATTCAACAGAAGAAGTGCCGAATTCATAATCACCAGCTGCCATAACGCCTATAGTAGCTGGTCCTTCGGTAGTTTGGTAAGCAATGGAATTAACTTTTCCATCGAAATATTCATTTGTTTTAAACATAATTGTTAAGGTTTTAATTTTTGTCAAAAATATATTATTTATCGGAGATTTTCAGTTCTTTTTATACATTTTTTTTTGCTTTGCAAAGATAAATAATGTTTTCAAATAAAAATGTAAAATATTCTTGCTTTTTGTAAAATATACTTTACTTTTGTTACGTTAAATTAAGATATTATTAAAAAATTTAATTGATGAAAACAAGATTTTTCCCATTAAAACAAAAAGACAATTAAAAAATGAAAAATAATCTGAAAGTAGAGCGTGCTATCAAAAACATCACCCAGGAAGAACTTGCCAGCATCATCAAAGTTAGCCGGCAGACCATTAATGCGATGGAGCTCAACAAATATGTTCCTTCCACAGTTTTGTCGCTTAAAATTGCAAAATATTTTGGCAAAAAGGTTGAAGAAATTTTTTATTTGGAAGAAACAGATTAAAAAAAAGTCATAGTTCCATTTGCATGAAACTATGACTAAATTACAAGTCAAACATTAAAAATGACTTTTAGATTTTAATACAATATTATTACAATGCAACCTGTTCAATTGCCCATGCAATGGATTCGTCAAGCATTTGCTGAGGAGGTTCTTTAATAAACCCATCCTTGGTAAGAGTATCCACCATAGAGCGTGAATATTCGATATCGGTTCTGGCTTTTTCGAATGCTTCTTCTCTTGTAATAATCACTCTAGCCACTCCATCTTTGATGGCTTGCATAGCTACATCAGCAGCTTCCTGAGGAAATACGCCGGCTTCGCTCATGGTAGGAACAATATTTTCGCTATCAATACCACGTCTTTCAGCATAATCAGCTAAAGAATGCGCAGCTGCTATGGCCATATTATCGGTAATTTTGCGGGCTCTCACCATCAAAGCACCTTTCAGAATTCCCGGAAAACCGATTGAGTTGTTTACCTGATTCGGAAAATCGCCTCTTCCGGTAGCAACAATATAAGCACCGGCTTCTTTTGCAGCATAAGGATAAATTTCGGGGACGGGATTAGCACAGGTAAAAACAATTGATTTTTCAGCCATTAGGCTTATCCATGCTTTTTTTACGGTATCAGGTCCCGGTGTTGAAAGCGAAATCAACACATCAGCACCTGTCATGGCTTCTTCCATGGAATTGATATTTTTAGGATTGGTTTTTAGACACAATTCCCATTTACGGTAAAAGCGTTTATCGTCTTCAATATCTTTTCTTCCAACATTCAATGACCCTTTAGAGTCGAACATGATGAGATTGGCAGGATTGGCACCATCAGCAATGATCAGACGCGCTATCGTAGTGTTAGAAGCGCCTGCACCTAAAAATACAATTCTAGTATTTTCAATTTTCCTGTTGGTAAGTTTGAGAGCATTCAGCAGACCGGCCAGTGTAACACAAGCAGTTCCCTGGGCATCATCGTGCCATACGGGGATATCACATTCTTCTCTTAATACATCGAGTACTTTAAAACAATTGGGTTGCGAAATATCTTCCAGGTTGATGGCACCAAAACTATGCTGTACCATTTTTACAAAGTCAATGATTTTATCAGGGTTATTTTTACCGGTTTCATCTTTACTATCAATGCATAAAGCCACACCATCCACACCTCCGAGGTATTTCATCAAAAAAGCCTTGCCCTCCATAACACCTAGCCCACCGGAAGGTGTACAGTCACCATCACCCAATACGCGTGTTGAATCACTCACTACAGCAACTAAATTGCCTCTGTTCGTTAAATCATAAGAATCATCATTATGATCCCTGATATCAGTAGAAACCTTGGATACTCCGGGTGTATACCAAACGTTGAACCAGTTGAAACCAAGGACAGGTGCTTTGGGTACAGTTTGTATTTTACCGCCATAAAACTGATGGGCTTTCTTTGATAACCTTTTCAAAAATAATGTTTTCGCTTTCGCAATCTGTTCAGGACTGAAGTTTTCTGGAAATACATTGTCAAGATTTTCAAGATTTATTTTTAATTTTTCCATATTATTTTAAATTTAATGTACAAAGATAAAAATTCAAATAGATTTATTGTAATTATTTTTTTAAAATCTTATAACAAAAGTTACTGTACAATAAAAAATTATGTATTTTTGCCTAAATTTTTAGTATTCATAAACAGCGTTACTTAAATATAATATAATAAACAAATCAATCTTTTAATTGGATTGCTCCTACAGGTTAATATTTTGTTTTAGTAAAGCTGTTTTTATAATATATGATTTTTACATTATAAATTAAGGATATACAAACTATGATTATGGCAAAGATAAAAGCTGCATTAAAAACATATGGAATTGAAGCGAAAGAAGTTTACTATAACCTTTCGTATGATGATTTATTTGAGCATGAGACCAATCCTGAATTAGAAGGATTTGAGCGAGGTTTTGTAACCAATACAGGCGCTGTAACAGTAGACACGGGAATTTTTACAGGGCGTTCGCCTAAAGATAAATATATTGTTGAAGAAGACGAATCGAAAAGCAATATATGGTGGGCGAATCCAACCCGTAAATCTTCTGACAACAAACCTATATCGGAAGCGGTCTGGAAGGATTTATACGATACATCTACCAACCAGCTCAATGGGAAAAAAATATACGTAATGGATGGGTTTGCCGGTACAAACGAAGATACCCGTTTAAAAATCAGAGTGGTTACCGAAGTTGCCTGGATGGCACATTTTGTAAAAAACATGTTTATACGTCCAACTGAAGAAGAGTTACAGGATTTCGAACCTGATTTTGTGATGCTCAATGCTTGTAAAACTACCAATAAAAAATGGCAAGAACACAATCTTCACAGCGATGTATATACTGTTTTCAATATCAAAGAACGCAGAGCAGTAGTTGGTGGCACCTGGTATGGTGGTGAAATTAAAAAAGGGTTTTTCTCTATCATGAATTATTTCCTTCCACTCAAAGGCATTGCAGCTATGCATTGTTCAGCCAATATGGGAAAAGATGGCGATACTGCAGTATTTTTCGGTTTATCGGGAACAGGAAAAACTACTCTTTCTGCAGATCCAAAACGCATGTTGATTGGGGATGATGAACATGGCTGGGACGATAATGGAGTGTTTAATTTTGAAGGTGGCTGTTATGCAAAATGCATCAATCTCAGTAAAGAAAACGAACCTGATATCTACAATTCAATTAAACGGGACGCATTGTTAGAAAACGTTGCATATAACGAGAAAACGGGTGACATTTTATTTGATGATGGCTCCAAAACCGAAAACACAAGGGTCTCTTATCCGATTTACCATATTAACAATATCGTAAAACCGGTTTCCAAAGGAGGACATGCCAAAAAGATTATATTCTTAACAGCTGATGCTTTTGGGGTATTGCCTCCAGTATCTAAACTGACCAAAGATCAGACCATGTACCAGTTTTTGAGTGGTTATACAGCTAAAGTGGCCGGTACCGAAAGGGGAATCAAAGAGCCCACTCCTACTTTCTCGTCTTGTTTTGGTGCTGCTTTCCTGCTGTTGCACCCAACAACTTATGCCAGGGAATTAATCCGTAAAATTGAAGAAAATGGATCTACTGCTTATCTGGTAAATACAGGATGGATTGGTGGCCCTTACGGAGTTGGGAAACGCATTGATATTCCTTCAACACGTGCAATCATTGATGCCATTCTGGATGGCTCATTAGATAATGCGGAATACGATATCTTACCAATTTTCGGCCTTGCGATTCCTAAAGCAGTGAAGAATGTAAATCCTGCATTGCTTAATCCACGTAATTTATGGACGAATCCAACAGAATGGGATGCATCAGCCCGCAATCTAGCAGAGAAGTTTATCAAGAACTTTGAAAGTTTTACCGATAATGAAGAAGGTAAAAGATTGGTAGCTGCCGGACCTCAGTTATAAATAGTAACAATCATTAAAAAAAAGCTGCCGTATTGATATCAATACGGCAGCTTTTTTTAATAGACGATGTTTCATTAAAAAAGATTTACTCTACGTTTTGAAATACTAATTTTTCGATTTACTCAATATTTCGAACAAATCTTTTTCCAAAGACATTACAGGGGTTTCAACAATTCTGCCTATTTCTTTATTTTTTCGGTAAATGATAAAAGTAGGAACTTTTAAAACATTGCTTTTCTTTTTATCAAAACCATTGGCTACAAAAGTACGGTTAACACAAATAAAACTAACTTTTTGGATTTTGAATTTTAAATCATCCAGTATTTTGATGAAGCGTGGGACTTGTTCTTTACTATCGCCACACCATGTTCCTAACACAATTTCAAATGTAATATTTTTCGTCTTCGAATGAAGCAACGCAATTGTAGCAGTATCAGAGATATAATTATTATATTCGACATTGAAGCTTTCGCCGAATTCACCTGTTTTTAATCCCTTGAGATTACATTTTCCTGTTAAAATTTCTTTTTGAGTTTTTGTATCCATTATTTTCTTGTTCAGCTTTTGAGCTTGCAATGTAATTGTCATAAAAAAACTCAGGACAATCAATACTTTTAATTTTGCCATACTTTCAGATTTTAAAAAGTACAAAGTTAAAGAAGCTTCTAACTTAACAAGAACTTTTGCCGTTAAATATTCTTAAAAGAAGGAATAGACAGAAGACAGAAGTTGAGCGGAGCGAAATCCCGAAAGCGAAGCGATTCGGGATCAGAAGACAGAAGAAAGCAGCTTGAAAAAAAAGAAGAAGAAATAATTCGATCTCAATAAAATGAGGATCAAATTTTGTGACATTCACTTAAATGCGTTTAATATCCGCACCTAATTTCCTCAGGCGTTCGTCAATTTGCTGGTATCCGCGATCAATCTGTTCGATGTTGTGGATGGTACTTTTGCCCTGTGCCGAAAGGGCTGCAATCAGCATAGCGACTCCGGCCCTAATATCTGGAGATATCATTTCGATACCACGAAGTGGATATTGGTGGTCTAAGCCTATCACTGTTGCACGGTGAGGATCGCAAAGGATGATCTGAGCGCCCATGTCAATGAGTTTATCTACAAAGAACAAACGGCTTTCAAACATTTTTTGATGGATGAGGACACTCCCTTTGGCTTGTGTAGCCACCACCAGAGCAATACTGATAAGGTCGGGTGTAAAACCCGGCCAGGGTGCATCAGAAATGGTCATAATGGAACCATCCATAAAATGTTCAATTTCGTAATGATCTTGTTGTTGAACAATGATATCATCATTTTGGTGAAGTAAAGTAATGCCTAATCTGCTAAATACTTCAGGAATCACACCAAGATGCTGGAAATTTACATTCTTAATGGTAATTTGAGAGTGTGTCATAGCAGCTAAGCCAATAAAACTGCCGATTTCAATCATATCGGGAAGCAACGTATGTTCACATCCATGCAATTCTTTTACGCCTTCTATCATTAAAAGGTTAGAACCCACACCCTGGATGTTGGCACCCATGCGATTGAGCATATTACAGAGTTGCAACAAATACGGTTCGCAGGCAGCATTAAAAATAGTTGTTTTGCCTTTTGCCATAACGGCAGCCATCACGATATTGGCAGTTCCTGTAACGGATGCCTCATCAAGTAGCATATAACAGCCTTCGAGATGAGAGGCATCAATCTGATAGGAATTACTTACTTTATTGTATTCGAATTTTGCACCTAATTTTTCGAAACCTACGAAATGGGTATCTAAGCGGCGGCGACCGATTTTATCACCACCGGGTTGCGGAAGGTAAGCTTTGCCAAAACGTGCAAGCAATGGGCCTATTAACATAACAGAACCTCTTAAGGAGGCAGCTTTGATTTTAAATTCGTCTGTTTTTAAATATTCAAGATTTACCTGATTGGCTTGAAAAGAAAATTGTTCGTTTGCTGTTTTTGTAATCGCAACACCCATTTCGCTTAATAACTCGATGAGTTTATTCACATCCCTGATATCGGGAATATTGCTGATCGTAATTTTCTCGGGAGTAAGCAATACAGCGCAGATAACCTGCAATGCTTCGTTTTTTGCCCCCTGGGGTGTAATTTCGCCTTGCAGCCTTTTGCCGCCTGAAACTTCAAATGAACTCATTACTGTAACGGATTAACTGTTAATTCTCTTTTCTTTTTACCTGGCTATAATTATTACTTTTCTTAATAGGATTATTCCTTTTTACAGGATTGTTGAGCCCTGATTTAATTTTGGGGGTGACAGGTTTGTTTTTGGCAAGTATATCAAATGAGCTGTTAAACTTAAAATTTTCGTTCAGCTTAAGCAATCCTTTCGACATCACATTCAGGTGTTCAACAATAACCTCATCATCCACGCTATCGCGGTTCCAGGTAAGGTATGATTTTTTAAGATGATTGGCAATCAGTTGAACGATTCGCTCTTTGGTGGGGCCATCTTCCATGGTGGTAGCCTTATCGATCATTAATTCGATATTTCTACCATAATGACGGAAAGCAAATTTTTTATCGGTATAGGGTACCTGTTCGGGCTTGATGTTTAAGATTTCAGTAGTAGGGATTTGATAAGGAGAATCCACATCCAATTTAAAATCAGAAATAATGAACATATGATCCCAGAGTTTGTGTGTAAAATCGGCAACATCACGTAAATGGGGATTAATTTGTCCCATTACCCTGATAATTCCTTTTGCCAATTGATTGCGTTTGTCTCTGTCTTCTACGCTTATTGTATGTTCTATCATCTTCTGGACGTTGCGTCCATATTCAGCGATAATAAGTTTATTGCGTGTTGAATTGTATTCCATAAGTTTGATGAAAAAGTTAATATTAAAGAGATTGAAGAAATCTCAACAATTATTTAATGTGTTATTGCGCTAATAATGCAAGGAAGTAAATGAAATAAATATTTTATAAAGGTTGCAATGCTGATGGCTATTAATCGCTTATGAGTAAAGCACTTAAGGATTGAGTGATCAGTTTATTATTAAAAGCTAACTGAGAACATTACAGATACTAAATAAAGAACGATGTATTTCAATTGCAAAGATAAGCAATATATTGATTAGAAGTAAAGAAAAAAACCCTTTATCAACCAAAGTCAATAAAGGGTATACTATAAATATGAAAAGATTAAATTAAATGAACTGCTTTTATGAGTTCTTTTCCAATTTCAATTGCTTTTTCATTTTCAGGAATCAGATTATGATGGCGGGCAGGCAGTGATTTTTCCAGACCTTTGTGAATAAACTCGGGGCCAATCAATGGTTTTAATTTTAGGAAACCACCCAAAACAATCATGTTGAAAATTTTCATCAATCCTAATTTACCCGCAGCTTCAGAAGCTTCAATGGTATAGATATTAATATCTTTACGTTGAGGAGGATTAATAATACCGTTTGGATCATAAATAAGCAGTCCGCCGGGTTTAACAGTGGATGCGAATTTATCCATTGATTGTTGATTTAAAATGATAGCAGTATCGTAACTGTTGATTACCGGTGAACTGATGCGTTCATCGCTGAGTACAACTGCTACATTTGCAGTACCACCGCGCATTTCGGGACCATAAGAAGGCATCCAGCTTACTTCCTGATTTTGCATTATACCGGAATAAGCAAGAATTTTACCCATAGATAAAACGCCTTGACCTCCAAAACCGGCTATGATTATTTCTTCTGTCATAACTTCAATTTTTTTATAATAAAAAATTATTTAATCAATTGACCATCTACTTTAATATCGCCTAATGGATAAAATGGGAACATATTTTCTTCCATCCATATATTAGACTGAACCGGGGTCATTTTCCAACCTGAATTGCAATTAGAAACAATTTCGACAAAAGTAACACCTTTGTTTTGTTTTTGCAGATCAAAAGCTTTACGAATGGCTCTTTTGGTTTTACGAACATTACCGGGGGTATGAACCGATTGACGGGTTACATAATGCACACCGGGAAGCTGTGCAACCAATTCTGTCATTTTAAGTGGATTACCCATAGTTTTAACATCACGACCATAAGGACAAGTTGATGCTTTCATATTAGGCAAAGTTGTAGGAGCCATTTGACCACCTGTCATTCCATAAATACCATTGTTGATGAAAATAATGGTAATGTTTTCGCCACGGTTACAAGCATGAATAGTTTCGGCAGTACCAATAGCAGCTAAATCGCCATCGCCCTGGTAAGTGAATACCAATTTTTCCGGCATTAATCTTTTAACAGCTGTTGCCAATGCAGGTGCTCTTCCATGTGCAGCTTGCTGCATATCAATATCCATGAATTCATAAGCCAATACTGAGCAGCCAACCGGAGCAATACCAATGGTATTTCCCTGTTCACCTAACTCTTCGATCACTTCCATCACAATTCTATGAGCTGTACCATGACCACAACCAGGACAATAGCTCAACGCTTTATCGGTTAACAATTTAGTTTTTGTATAAACTAAATTCTCTGGTCTTCTGATTTGTTCTTTTGTTATATCTGACATCGTATTAACCTCCTATTATTTTTTGTTCTAAAGCAGCCACAACTTCGTCGGGTGTTGGGATGATACCACCAAAACGACCGAAATGTTCAACTTTTACTTTGCATTCAACTGCAAGTTTAACATCTTCAATCATTTGGCCTAAACTCATTTCAACCGTTAAAATCCCTTTTATTTTATTAGTATGTGCTAACAATGGTTTTTTAGGGAATGGGAATAATGTAATCAAGCGGAATAAACCAACTTTGATACCTTTAGCTCTTGCCAATTCTACAGCTTTTTGACTAATACGTGCACTTGAACCATAAGCAACGATAAGATATTCGGCATCTTCACAATTAATTTCTTCGTATCTTACTTCATTTTCTTCCATTGCCAGGTATTTATCACGTAAATTGGCAACATGCAGTTCTTGTTTATTCGAATCAAGATCTAAAGAAGTAATGAAATTTCTTTCTTTACCTTCTAATTTTCCAAGGGTAGCCCAGGGAGAATCTTTACGGATTTCTGCTTCTGTAAAACGAGGTCTGGTTTCTGATAATTCGACTTTTTCCATCATCTGACCGATAACACCATCCGATAAAATCAAAACAGGGTTACGGTATTTAAATGCAAGATCAAATCCTAATCCGACGAAATCAGACATTTCCTGAACAGATGCAGGAGCAAGTACAAGCAATCTATAATCGCCATGTCCGCCACCTTTTGTAGACTGGAAATAATCGGACTGAGCGGGTTGGATGGTGCCTAAACCGGGACCACCACGAACTACATTTACAATTAAACAAGGTAGTTCAGCTCCTGCAATGTAGGAAATTCCTTCTTGTTTTAAACTTATACCAGGGCTAGAAGAGGATGTCATCACTCTTTTACCACAACAAGCACCAGCATATACCATGTTGATAGCTGCTACTTCACTTTCAGCCTGTAAAACAATCATTCCTGTTGTTTTATGAGGTTCCTGGTACATCAAATATTCCATTACTTCCGATTGAGGAGTAATAGGATAGCCGAAATATCCATCACAACCAGCACGTATTGCAGCTTCTGCAATTGCTTCGTTGCCTTTCATTAATCTCAGTTCTTTCATTCCTTTGTATTTAAAACTGTAAAAAACGTTTTTATAACTTTATTTTATATACGGTGATTACACCGTCAGGACATACAATTGCACAATTGGCGCAACCAATACATTCTTCATTTATAGATTCGGCATAATGATAGCCTTTTCCATTTACATTTTTCGCCATTGCAATAACATCGTTTGGGCATGCTGTAATACATACTTCACAGCCTTTACACTTCTCAATGTCAATTACAATATCACCTTTAACTTTTGCCATTTTTAAAATGAATTAAGTTGAATACTTTTTTAAAATAATACTATTATTTAATCTCACAAAATTAGGGAAAATATCTGAATCAGAGCTCATTTATCTTTTAATATTTACATTTTTACAAGTTAATATTCTCTAAAAACATAAATATAAACCAAATATGAAGTATTTTAAAACTATTCTAAATAAAAAAGGGCTACTAAAATCAGCAGCCCTTTTTATAAAATACTAAGTGAATTTATTTATTCACCACCATTTTCTTCACCAGACGTTTGTCTTTGAATTCAATGGTATAATAATAAACACCCGATGAGAGATCCTTAACATCAAGATCAATAAAATGTTTACCTGCATCCAGTTTTTTATTGAATGAGTAAACTTTTTGACCAACCAAGTTTATGATATCAAATTTAACTTCTCCTGATACAGGCAGGTTGTATTCGATATTTGTCAATCCTGTTGTTGGATTTGGCATATTCTGACCTAACCAGAAGTTACTTTCGTCGACATCATTGATACCTACTCCGATTGAAACCGATTTACAAAGTGTATCATTGAGCGTGTAAGCGTCATTGGTTAAAATTGTATAAGCACATATGCTGAAAGAACTTCCGTTTGGTACAGTCATAGGTGCAGGGAAAGTAAATTCAACGGTAGCACCTGCTACTAAACTTCCCGTCCAGATAGCATTAACCGGAGTTAATGAACCTCTTCGATAAGAAACAGGGATAGAAGTTTGCGTATCAGTTCCAAAATTCTTAATTACAACTTTAACAGGACTAGTACCTGGACTTGCTGAAGAACCGGGCATCAATATTTCGGTAACAGCTACATCATTTAAAGCAGGGATAACAGTAACCAGATTAGTTGTTGTATCATTTTGGATATAAATATCACCAAATACTTCCGTATAGGCACGTATTGCATAACTTTGATTACCTACCTGGAATGGTTGTGCAGTGAATGTAAAACTGGAAGTTGCTCCAGGAGCAATAGGGCCAGCCATAACATCAGCTTTTACCAGACCATTCCCTACCTGATACTTCACAGGAATATTAGTTAAAGTATCTAATCCAAAGTTTTGAACAGTAATACTTACAGTAATATTTTCACCAACCAAAGAGGTTGCAGCTGGTGACGTAATAGCAACTACACCGGCATCTTTAGCAATTGGAGCCAATGTCAGCTCAAAATTGTCAATTGCCCAGCCGTTATTATTATTTGCAGCATCGGCATTGAATACAAATCTGAATTGAACTGTATTTCCTAAATTGGTTAAATTAGAAATTTTATAGACAGATTGTTGCCAACCTGCACTGTTTCCTGTCCAAGCATTCAATGTGGAACCATTGTACCAGTTACTGGAATTGGTATCAGGCAAAATGCTTCCTAGTACAGTCCATGGACCGGTAGAATTAGACTGATATTCAATAGAACCTCCATCTTTGTTGTTTTCAGCATCCATCCAATGCCAGAATCTTAAGGTATCAGCCTTAAAGATAGCATTGTTAAATATAGGTGTATAAAGTACACTCGTATTGGTATTGGTATAATTTCCATTTAAATTGGTTGCCCATACATTAGGTGCACTGTGAGGTGTATTTATTACCGAAGCTGATGGAACGCCTCTTTCCCATTGAGAACCTGATTCATTACTAAACCATTCTTCTGTAGTATTGTCAAAATTTTCAGCATACGGTACATTCTTCACTGATACTCCAAAATAGTTAATTTTAGTTGTATCGTTGTTGTGATTACCATCGCCTGTTAATGATGTAAATACTTGAATTTCTATCGGACCTGCAACAACCGGCATTAAACTTGTAAATATCACGGTGTCGGATGTATTGGCATGAAGATAAGTGGTATAAAGTTGCGAAACTGCAGCCATGTTACCTGCTTTATACACTATATTGAAATTAGTTACACTATCAGCACCAAAATTCTTAATGATACATTTGATTTGTATATTTCCTCCAACTTGTGAATGAAGAACAACAGGTTGCATGATAGCTTTTACGCCTAAGTCGATAGATAATGGAGTATATTCATCAGCACCAATATCAGGAGTTGTTAAACTTCTGGTTTGACCGTCGATATCAGTTGTAACATCTGCTATTGCTTGAGCTTTGTTGTTCATAGCTGAAGTATATACATGCAAATCAGTAGCAGAGATATAATCAGGATCGAAAGACACTGAGTTCGTATCTTTTGCAATGGCTGTTTGCCATGTAGCAAGATTTGAATAAGCGATGGTTAAATAAGATCCTAAACTTCCTCCGGTTGTGAAAAAGTTATTGTAGTCACTTGTACTGACAGCAGCAACCGGATTGGCATAGATA
This sequence comes from Bacteroidales bacterium, assembly GCA_038204725.1. Lineage (GTDB taxonomy): Bacteria > Bacteroidota > Bacteroidia > Bacteroidales > JACABE01 > JACABE01. The sequence goes on from JBBRCQ010000008.1 coordinate 75,969, forward strand.
GCAAATCCACCTCCTGTATTTACAACATTATTATTCTTAAGAATATTTGCAGCACCATAATAGAAATACATACTGTAATTGGTTGTTCCACCAGCTGTAACATTGATAGAATTATAATAATATTTCATATTTGTTGAATAGTAATTGTAAATACCATAAACAGTTCCAGTGCTTACCGACTGACTTACAAAGTTATTTGCAACAAGTCCGCTTCCACTAACATTGTTATTATAATAAACATACATTCCATAAGTAGATCCTGAATTATTAAGCTGTATTTTATTATTCAGATATTTAGCATTATCATTGTATCCAAGATACATTCCATAAGCTGTTGCTGAATTAGTTGCATTAGTAATGATGTTATCAGTTACAACAACACTGTCCTGAGTGTATAGATACATGCCGTAGTAATAGAAATCTTTTATAATATTATTTGTAATAATATTACCTTTTTCCTTGGCTCCAACTGCTGTACTCACACCATACAGATAAATACCGTAATAACCACCTTGTATCAGGTTATTCGCAATGGTATTTCTTTCATCCATTGTATTGTAAGAATAAATCACTGCAGAAGTTGATACAGTTGATGCTCCACTCTTAATCAAATTATTTGAAAATTCATTATTGTTAGAATTATTCATTAATTCTACAACTCTTCCCATATTATTCTGTGAAGTATTTACAATAGACAGATGTTTGAAGCGAATGTACTCAGCATTGTTCAATTTCAATACATAATTGGCAGTAGATATTGAAGGAGCATAACTAATAACAACAGATGTACTATCATTATTTGCTGATTTAAATGTAATGGTATTGATGTCAGAAGTTCCCGGAATTGAATCAATTACCAGTTGTTCATTATAGGTTCCCTGATTAATATTAAAAGTAACCGGAGCAGAGATTCCACAATAATACAATGATTGAACAGCAGCGGTGATCGTTGAGAAGTTAGCGGATGTACCACCAATGGTATACGTTCCAGCCAAAGCACCTGTACAGAAAGTTATATTTTGAACTATCGTATCATTTGCATGATAACCATCTACAGACCCATTAGGCAAATTGGTCCATACTTTAACTATACTGCTACCTCCTGTGAAGTTATAATTACCAATAACCACAGAATTGGTATCTCCCGAAACAAGGTTTGCAGACCATGCAAAAGGTGTTTGTAAGATTCCATTTACTGACCATTGAATATTAGCAGAAGTGAGATTAGCAGCACCGAAATTTCTTATAGTAACCTTCACATTTTGAACGCCAACCGCACTCGGACTCATTGGATCGATTACTGCTGAAATTCCAGCATCATTAGTAGGTAGATTAAACTCATCAGCACCCATATCAGGTGTTGTTGTATTTCTGATATCACCATCAATGTCATCAACAACCGAAGTTAAAGGTGTTGCTTTTCCATTTAAATCGAAAACCATTAAATGAAGATCAGAAGTTGAGTTAAAATTAGGATTAATATTTAAAGAGTTGAGATCTTTCCCACTGCCAGTTTTAAGTGATGCTAAAGTTGTATGGGCAGTTGTCCAGTAAGCAAGATTAGGTCCGTTCGAATAAAAATTATTATTATTACTTGTATTGATACCAGCTACTGTAGAAACATAATAAGCATATCCACCACCTGTATTGGAGAAAATATTATTTACAACATTGCTATTGGAACCACCGGCTGAATAAAAAGCATAATAGCTGGTTGTACCACCTGTTATATTCACAGAATTGTTATAGTAATTAACATTATTGGAATAATAATTAGAAATACCATACAATGTAGTTGCACCATTAGACTGAGATATAAAATTATTAGCAACAGTAGTTGTACCACCTCCAGTACTATTGTTATAATAAATATACATACAATATGTAGTGCCACTACCGGTAATATTAATTTTATTTTTAGTAAAGGTACTGCTATTGGTATAATAAGAATATAACCCATACACTGTGGCTGAATTGGAAGCATTGTTTAATGTATTACCTGAAACAGTTAGACTATCATTATAGTAAATATACATTCCATAATAAAAGAAATCTTTTATTATGTTATTATTGAATACGTTACCTACTTTTTTCAAAGTTGAAGCACCATACCAGTAAATTCCATAATAACCTCCTTTTATCGTATTGTTTGTAAATTGATTATAATTATCCAATGCAGTAGCAGTACTGTTAATTACCCTATTGGTTGTAGCAGCAGATGCCTGCAGTTCAATAATATTCCCGTTGAATATGTTGTTATCAGATCCACCTGACAACTCCACAGTAGTAGCAACAGTAGCTGTAGCTTTAATGGTCATATTTTCGAAACGGATATAATCGGCACCATTTAATTTAACAACAGATGATCCTGTAGCACTGGTAAGAATAACCGAAGTATTGATTCCATTTTGCGAACGGAAAGTAACTGTATTATTAGGTCCTGAAGTTGATATTTGATTAATTGTGATGACTTCATTATATGTGCCTGGTAATACATCAAAAATTACATTTCCACAAATACCTGCAGTATTTATTACATTTATTGCTGCATTAAAAGTTGGGAAAGTACCATTGGTACCAATTGTTAAAGTACCCGTTAAACAACCCATAACATTCTCTGTAACTGTATCATTTGCTGGAAACATATCAGACAGACCATTAGGTAATGATGACCATGTTTTGATTACAGCAGGTCCACCGGTAAAGTTATAGTCGCCAAGGTATAAAGGAGCAGAAATTTGACCACTTATCAGATTAATAGCTGTTTGAACTAAAGGAGTTTGTACAATTCCATTTACACTCCAGTTGATGGTTGCAGAAGTAACTGTTGTTGTTCCGTAATTAGTCAGAGCAACTTTTACAGCTGTGGCAACGCCTGAGTTAATTAAACCAACCGGCTCTGTAATTGAAGTAACTGCAATATCCAAAGCTGGTACACTTGAAGGAGTCGCTGTAACATTTACTCTAGAACTTGCACAACCTCCTACCTTAACTTTCCAGTCATAAAAATAGTAGTATAAATCATTACGTGGAGTATTGGTTGGCGCTGCAGTTAAAGTGCTTGTTTTAATTGATACAACACCTGGAATAACGAATGGATAAGGATAAAAACCACTAGGAGGAGCAGCTGCTGTGGGTTCAAACATTAATCCTGAGATACCTGAATAAGCGGGTCTCATTTTTAAATTTGTTCCTGCAGCTATTGTGAAATTAAGAGGAATAACTTGAGCAACAGGACTTCCTGCAGGACTTCCGGTTACATTGACTGTAGCAGTATGTAAGACTACACCTAAAGAATTAAGAATATCAATTGTAACTGTTCCATTTGCACTTGAAGCACTTACCGGATAGACTGTAACCGAATTAAGTGTAAACTCAGATAATGCATCGAATATGATTCCAAAATTGGTTGTACCTGAACCACTTGTGGCGCCTGTAGAAGGAGCAGATATTCCCGCAGAAGATATACTTTCTCCACCTGCAGCAACATAATAGTTGGTTGTATTGTACGTTGGAGGAGTCGTATAACTCGATCCGGTAGCAATTGGATTAATATCGGCAAGATTAGCATACCAGTAAATCGAGTCGGTTGTAACAATATTAAAAGTTGCAGTATTACCGTAAGGTACAGTAACATTGGATACAACAGGAGCAAGCGAAGTGTATTTAGAAGTTACAGCTTTGGTAATGGTATCATTATGAATATTCAAATCACTCAACAGTGTATTCCAAACAATAATGGTATAGTTAGAATCTGTGACATTGGCAACCAACGTTAATATAGTACTGAAACTAAAGTCGATGGAATCACCTGCTCCTATAGAATTAGGAACTGCTTCACTTACAACATCAATGATATTTCCATTGAGTTTCAAACCATAATGAGCCGTCAATGCATTTTGACTACCAATCACAGGTATATTACCTTTATTTTTGATTCTGATTTTAACTACCTGATTACTCAGACCACAACCAGAATTAGGTGTTATAATCTCAGATACTGTAGCATCACTTCCGGGAGCCACATTTACAACTACAGCAGCTCTAGGACTAGCACACCTTGTTATACTTTGATCAATCTTAATATTTGGTCTTTGTGAATAGGTTGCTGAAGAAGTTGTAGATGGGCATGCACCTGCTACAACATCATTTCTAAATGAATTTGTTGAAACAAATGAAGTTGCAGATTGATTTACGATCGCATTCAATGAATAATCGGAACCTGTTACAAATTTATCATAGCAAGTTTCAATAACGATATTACTTAGACCATCCCAAATATAAGGAGTTGCAAATATATGGTTATTCCATCCGGATATGTTAACATACATTGGATCCATATAAACCTGCGAAAGACCGGTTATCCATGTAGCAGTAAGAGCATTTAAAGCGGTTGAACCTATTTTAATCGTATAATTTCTAAAATATGAATTTGAAGGTGCAGTTCCGGCATTAGACGCAGGAGCAGGGGTAACAACATCAAATCCAATACTCGTTAAACGTCCTGCCGTGATACCCATAGCTTGTAGCTCAGAAGCTCTAATCAAGTATTGTTCTTTAGCACCAGTATAATTTAAACCATAAGGTGTTGGAAAACCCGTATTTGTATTGTTAATAGTGCCAGTACCAAGAGTTATTGCAGAATTAGTGATTGTACTTGCTTCATAATAATAGGTTGAAGTGTCAGATAATAAAGGTGTAATAAAATTATTACCTGTTGCAATTGGAATGATATCAAATATATTTGCAAACCATTTAACTGTATCATTAGATACAGCAGTTAAGGTAGTAGAGGAACCAAACCCGATATTTACAGGTGTAGCTACAACAGGTGTAACTGGAGTAAAATAAGATGTTACAGTTTTTTTGGTTGTATCGTTAACGGGATAGGTATCATTCAATAAATCCACCCAAGCCACAACATGATAACTAGAATCAAATGTAGTTACTGAAATATCCAAAGGAGTTGTAAAAGTAAATGTATTGATCTGTAAAGGCACAATAGTATCTGTTACAGTTTGTGAAACAATATTGATAAGGTTTCCGTTGTATTTCAACCCATAATGAGCAGTCACAACATTTTGTCCTCCATAGATTGTATCAACTCCAGTATTGATGATATTGATTTTTACCTGTTCCAGATTGTTATCACATTTTGATATAGGAGAAACTAAAGCAGTTACAGCAACATCTTTTTGATTGGGATAACCCAAATTGGCATCAATCATAAACCTGCCATATTGTGTAGTATTCACCAGATTAATGGTAGTAAATCCAAAACTATAATAAAAGACATCCGATCTGCAGTAATTTTCTTTCTGGCATCCCAATGGATAATAACTGCCTGTAGTACCTAGTGTTTGGGCAATCCCTACATACAATTCTTTATTCACAACATTTGAAGCTAAAGGATTGCTCATTGGAAATGAAACCCAACTGTTGACATCCTGTGCTGTAATAATTTTTGATGCAGATGTATCTATAATAACTCTAGAGGAATCCATCACCACTGCGTAAATTCTTTGACCAATTGTGTTGGAATTTGTTATAAATGCTTTCACTGAATTCACATTCCGCGAACCTTTTATTTTATATTTACTTACAAAATAACCTTCACTGGCAGTTCCAATTCCAAAAGATGTTTGAACAGCTGAGGTATCAGCATAGCCAAATAAAGAATCTGTTCCGATTTGTTTGTAATTTATTTCATTATTTGAAATTACTTCATCTGTAGGGAATGAAACTTTCACATTCACATTTCCTGTGAATGCAGGATTATAATCAGCAAAAGTAATGGTATCGATTTCTCCCGGTAATAATGAATCAATTACAAAGGAATTTGTAAAGGTATTCGCTCCGGTAATTGACAGCGTTGCAGTCAGATTGAATCGTTTAGAATAACCTTTATTGGTTACAATTGCTTTAACGTTATGAGGTACAGCTGCATTTACAGGTAATTTCCCAAAGGTATAAATTTGTAATACAGCTGCTTCATTAGCTGGAATAACAAATTCATCTGCACCAATACATGGTGTAGTTGGTCTTATTTGCCCGTCAAAATCCTCAGTTATAAGAGGATTAGATATTCCTTTTGCGTATATAAGTGGAAATTCAGAATGTAAATTTGTAGCACTAAAGTAAGCAGGATTAACAGACACCGAATTGACATCTTTTCCGCTGGCCAATTTAAATGCTGCTAAATTGGTTTTGGCTGCACTCCAATAACCTAAATTTGTACCGGTTACAAAGAGATTGTTGTAATTAGATGTAGCAATGGCAGTTATAGAGGAAGCATAATATGCATATCCACCACCTGTATTCACAAGATTGTTGTTCAATAAATTACAATTTGCACCACTGGTAATATAGAAGGCATATCCGGATGTACTTCCTTTTGTAACATTAATACTATTGGAATAAAAATTCATTCCAGAAGTTGAACTACAGTATATACCGTAAACACCACTTGTTCCAATTGTCTGGCTGATAAAATTATTGGAAACCAAACCAGTGCCAGCAGTATTATTGTTATAATATAAATACATACCATAAGCTGTAGAACTTCCTGATATTTGTATATTGTTTTTTAAATATTGACTATTATCGGTATATCCAGAATACAATCCATTAACAATAGCTGCTGTAGATCTGTTTTGAATAAGATTTCCGATTACTTTCAAACTATCCTGATAGTAGAAATAGGTACCATAATAAAAGAAATCTTTAATAATATTATTTCTTACCAAATTTGCTTTTTCTTTTGAAGTAGTACTCACACCATAAAAATATACTCCATGATATCCTCCAAGAATAAGATTGTTCTGAATGGTAATGTATTCGTCCTTTGAATCATCGGAAAATATAACAGATGCTAATGCAGAAGTTGCACTCATACTAGATTTCAAAATACAGTTGGATATTGTTATATATTTCGAAGCTCCTGCAATTTCGATGGCTCTACCTATTGCTACATCATTAACTACAGTTAGTTTTTCGAATTTAATAAATTGTGCTGCATTGAATTTTATAACAAAATTACCAAGTAAACCTGCACCAGCATCAATAATTACACTTGTACTATCATTGTTGGTTGATTTAAATGTAATGGTATTTACTGCAGATGTACCTGAAATAGCAGGAATAATTACTTGTTCGTTATAAGTTCCTTGATTGATATTAAAAACAACAGGACCCGAAATTCCGCAACTTTGCACACCCAACAAAGCATTATTGATAGTAGAAAAATCAGCGCCTAAACCGCCTATTGTATAGGAACCACTCATTGGCCCAGAACAGGCATAAACATTTCTAACTAATGTATCATTAAAACCAAAAATATCCTGTTGATTGTTTGGCAATTCTGAATATACTTTCAGCGCATTTGGACCAAGATTAAAGGTATAATTACCAAGTAATATGGTATCATTTGCATTTTGAATTAAGTTACCTGTCCAAACGAAAGGCGTTTGAGGAACTCCATTTACCGACCACTGAATGGTTGCAGAAGTAAGCGGTAAAATTCCATAGTTTTTGAGTGTAACTTTAACATCTTGATTTAATACAGTAATCGTTGAAGCAGGATTCATAATCGCTGCAAGACCGGCATCAACCATTGGTACGATAAATTCATCGGCACCAATACAAGGAGGTGTATTTCTCATTTCACCGTCAATATCAGTTGTTACAGCAGGGATAGATGTTCCTGCAGCTGCAAGTGCAAAATTAATAATATGTAAATCAGTAAGACTTACATATTGTGGATTTACATTTTTGGAATTTATATCTTTTAAACTAACAGCCTTCAATGCAGCCAGCGTAGTTCTTGCAGCACTCCAGTAAGCTAAATTGGTACCTGTTGTATATAAATTGTTATAGTCAGAACTGTCAATAGCTGCGATTGTACTTATATAATAAGCATACCCACCACCGGTATTGATAAAATTATTATTGAATACTTTTGCATTCGAACCACCAGTAGTATAAAATGCGCCATAAGTGGCAGAACTTGCAGTAACGTTTACAGAATTATTAAAGTAATTCTGAAATTTACAAGTATAATTACTTAATCCATATACGGTACCGGTAGACTCTGATTGCGAGATAAAATTATTGGATATAATACCGGGTTGTGATACAATATTGTCACAATAGTAAACATAAATACCATATACAGTGGACGAACCGAAACTATGAACATTTACTTTATTATTACTTATTGACACTAAATTATCATTGTAACCGGCCTGTATTCCATAAACTGCTGCGGCATTTACACCATTCTCAACAATATTTGAATTAATTGTAGTTGAATCCTGATAATAAGAGTAAATTCCATAATAATAAAACCCTTTAATTGTATTTCCTTCAATAACATTTCCTTTTTCAAGAACAGATGTGCTTGTACCATAATTGTAGATACCATAATATCCGTTAAGAATTTGATTATTTCTGAAAGTATTATATTGTTCAATGGTACTTGCTGTATAAATACCTGCATAATTTGTTGAAGTAGTTACAGGCATTTCGAGTTTACAACCTTCGATGGTATTGTAACTTGCTGCATTTGATAGTTCAGCAACCCGACCGTAGGTAGCACCCAGGGCTTTAAAAGTTATATTTTTAACAGTTACATATTTTGAAGCATCCAGGCGCAATACAAAATTATCGGATGTACCGGCTGCAGCATATTCAAAAATAACATCATTATTATTTCCGCTGGCCGATTCAAATGTAACGGTGTTAATAGGAGACACATTAAGTATTAATGGTATAATCAATTGATGGTTGTATGTGCCTGATTCTATTTTAAAAGTTACAGGTCCTATGATTCCACAATTACTCAATGCATTGAAAACATCATCAAATGTTGGAAAATTTGATGTTGGAGCACCTACTGTATAAGCACCCGACATATTGTTACAAGCAAAAATATTGAAGGTAGTAGTATCATTTGATGGTGTCTGATCCAAGCTGTCATTTGGCAATTCAGTCCAAGCTTTTAATATATGTGGTCCTACTGTTAAGTTAACATTTCCAAGCGTAAATGGCAAATCAACAAAATCTTGTTGCAAACTACCTGTCCAGTTATTTGCACCCTGATAAACACCATCCAACATCCAATGTACTTCGGCGGTTGTAAGGATTTCAGTACCTAAATTCTTAACCCTGACAGTAACTGGAACACTTATTCCTGCTGTCATGATTTGAGTGGGTGATCCAAAGTTTAAAACTGTTGCATCATATTCCGCATTACTTGTTTGGAAATTAAATTTAATATTGGCTCTTTGACCGGTAGTATTTGATAATGTGGGAACAGCGGCAGCTCCATAAAAAGTACCTGATTTGCCCACAGCTGTATTTATTTGCCAGTTAACAGCTGCTGTAGCATTACCTGGACGATACCATTCAACAAATACCATTAAATTTTCGCTACCGGTATAATTAAACAAACTACCTGTATTGAACAAAAAAGTTTGCCAACCTGCAGCTGTATTCAGGTTCTGTGCGGTATTTTCGTATACCAGAATGGCTCCGTTACGGTTCACTGTATATTCAGTATAAGTACCCGAAGCATACGTTAGATTTGTTTCCTTCATATATATCCTTAAGGTTGCATCCCCTAAAGTATATCCACCTGCATCAGTTTTGTTAAATGCAAGGGATTCTATGGTTCCTCCTGATAAAATTTCATTTTTTTCAAATAAAGATACACTGTAACTATATAAATAAGTACTTGCTGCACTTGCAATATATATAGGACTATATAAACCGGCTGTAGTTGTAGTTCCTACCTGAATACTATCCAATCCTTTTACTAAATAAAAAGTTTTATATCCGGTTGGTAATGTAGAAGTATTTCCATACATATCAGTTGCCTGTATTTTATATTTGATTTCACTTCCGTATGAATAAGATGGAATATCAGCAATATAGGTACTGTCAATGGTATTGAGCATAGGAAGTATAATATTGGAACCTCCGTTTACATTATAAATAAGGTTAACTGCTGATAGTGCAGCAGCATCTTTTACATAAGCCTGAACGGTAAATGGTCCGGTTACAAATAAAGTATCTTGTAAAACAGGTGTTTTAAAAGTGATGCGTGGAGCATCCAGTTCGTTATTAGCGGCTGTTACTTTAATATCATCCAGCAGCCATCCATATCGGCCAGCTCCGGCTGAGTTACCGCTGTCAAGGTATTTAAAACGGATTTTAACATTGGCTTGATTGGCCGCAATGGCAGAAATATCAAATTTTTCATTTTTCCACCAGGCATTGGTTGGTATTGCATTGGTACCTGCTGCCCAGTCGGTACTGTATGAATTATCGCAAAACTTGCCTTGTTGCAATAAACCGCTACCTCTATAATGAATTGTAGTAAGTGCTACCCATATAGTGCCTCCATTTATTGAAACCTCAACATTCCCTCCATCCGAAACAAACAACTTGCAGATCTGAGCAAACTCAAGATTTACAACTGATTTTCCAATAGTAGAAAAGGAGTTTGAAGTTAAATAAATTACTTTTCCGGTTTGCACCTTGTTAGAGTCTGCTTTCAGACCGGAACTATACAGATGGGTAGATGCAGCCCATGCATTAAAATTGGATGTTGGAAATCCCGCAGAATCTGCAGTAGTTACAAGTCCAATGGTTGAAGATTCAAAATCTTCGTGAAATGCAATAGTGGTTTGCGCTGGTAAGTAAATCGCAAAGCATACTGCAATCAATAATAAAAATAATTGTTTCATAACATATAGAATTTATTGATAAAAAATTGATTTTCTTTTTTAATTATTTGTATTTATACATGAATGATTTAAAGCATCATTCAGTTGAAATATTTTATAGCTATTTCTCATGATGTCTTTATAATATTTAGAAAAATAATGATTGTTCTTATTCGAAAATTGAAAATTATTTAAGAAGTCTGTTACAGATAACTTACTTTTAAAAATAAATGCAGCACTTTCCAAAAATTCAAGTGCAATCGTTTTGAAATCTTCAAAATTGCTTATATGAATAACTTTAAACCTGGAATTTCTTAACCGCATTTTTTGAATTTCTCTAATTTTATTTTTTTAGAAGGTTTTTAAATAAAAAACTATTTACTTTGATTCTTCATTCTAATGATCCACTAAATTTACCTTATTTCCAAATTCGTCAACATTATCAACGGATGTGATTATTTATGCTACAATATAATGGTTTCAAAGGGTTACTATCAATGTCACATTAAAAAATTCGCATTGTAAACAATACATAATTATTCTCTACAAATTTAAAAAATCCAGCAAATCTACAACCTGTAGAAATTACAGTTTTTAGTAGGTGAAAACACGGATAGAAATGATTAAAAAATCAACTAAAAGGGATTAGATGGTTTGTTTTTTTAACAAAATAACGGAAGCAATTAAATGAATATATATTTTAATTAATTATGCGAATCAAGAGTTGAAAATTTAATAAAAAAATTTCTATTAATTTGTATATATTTATGTATGATGTATATATAAAATTTAATGTCGTATTTTCGTTTATTGTTACTAAGATTTTATTTTCTTACTTTTTCCTTGATGAAAAAGTAAGAAATCCCGAAATTTCGGGATAAAATCCCCGCGCAATATAAGTTGTAGCGAAATTTATGGTGTTGCATTTATTTTTTTTTCGTCCTTCGCTACTCACGTATTGCTTGCACAGGCCACCGCTATTTTAAATGCTTGTTTTGGTACGTAAATTCTTTGAGGTCGGTCCTCCTTCGTAGTAAAGCTAGCACTTAAATTAAAAGACTTTAATAAAGAATTAAACGGGCGACATTTTTAAATACAAGTTTTGTGAATCTGCTTTTATGTATTTCAACCCTTGATTGGCATTAAGTAATGAAAACAATTTAATGTTGTATTTTGTAAATTCCATTTTCTCTTAATTGAATTCTTATAAAGTGAAATTTTTGATAAAATAGTTTTCATGAAATTAAATTTTTAAACTAATCATTTGATTCAATTCATATTTTAGTCTTTTTAAATTATACAATTCGTT
>JBBRCQ010000009.1:0-84574 GCA_038204725.1 Bacteroidales bacterium
TGCATGTATGTCTGTAGCTTCTGCTAATATAGTCATCAATAGTCAGCCAACAATACCAACGGCTCCGATTATAGGTACCATTACACAACCCAGTTGTGCTTTACCCACAGGAAGTGTTGTTTTAAGCGGTTTACCGGCAACAGTAACCTGGACATTAACCAGATCACCCGGAGCTGTAACTTCAACTGGTACCGGAACAAGCACAACAATATCAGGACTTTTACCCGGAACATATTCTTTTACAGTAACTTCAGTATGTATATCAACTGCATCAACCAATGTTGTTATTAATGCTGTTCCTTCTGCTCCAACAGCGCCTATTGTAGGAACCATTACACAACCAACCTGCGCTATACCCACAGGAAGTGTGGTTTTAAACGGTTTACCGGCAACAGGATCTTGGATATTAACCAGATCACCGGGAGCGGTAACTTCAACAGGAACAGGAACAAGTACAACAATTTCAGGGCTGACTGCCGGTACTTATACTTATACAGTTACCAATGCTTCTGCATGTATGTCTGTGGCTTCTGCTAATATAGTGATCACTGCTCCGGCTTCTGCTCCAACAGCTCCTATTGTAGGAACTATTACACAACCAAGCTGTTTGTTAGCTACCGGAAGTGTGGATTTAAGCGGATTACCTGCAACAGGAACCTGGACATTAACCAGATCACCCGGAGCGGTAACTTCAACTGGAACCGGAACAAGCACAACAATTTCAGGGCTGGCTGCCGGCACTTATACTTATACAGTTACAAATGCTTCTGCATGTTCTTCTGTAGCTTCTGCAAATATAGTTATAGATCCACAACCCACAACGCCACCTACCCCAACTATAACGCTCAATGCTAACATCTTACATTCTAATTCTCCTTTAGGTAATCAATGGTATAATCAAAATGGTATCATATCAGGTGCAACAGGTCAGGATTATATTGTTATGAGCAATGGTGATTATTATGTTATTGTAACTTTAAATACTTGTAGTTCAGCTATGTCGAATACAATACAAATTATTGATGTAGGAATTGCAAATTATAATAATAATAAAGATAAACTTAATGTGTATCCAAATCCGGTAAAAAATGAATTAAATCTGGAACTAAAAGGAAATACAATCCTTAAGGATTTTGAAATCGTTAATTCAATTGGTCAAACCATTTTCAACGGAAATTTAATTGAAAAAACAACCATTGAAACAACTAACTTCTCTCCAGGGCTATACATAATTATCCTTAAGAATAAAAATTCTCTAGAATATTCAAGTTTTATTAAGGAATAACCGAATCATTCAGTATAAATTAACCAACTGAGATTAAATAATCATCAGATTTCATTTATCCTCAGTTGGTTAATTTATTTTTACTCTTCTCAAATTGATTTTATAGAAAAAAAACAATAATAGTAAATTTTTTTTATTCACTAAATCAAAAGTTTTTAAAATTTTTAAAATTAGAATTTACGAATTTTTACAAAAAAGTAAGATTAAATAACTGCTCTAATGAAAGACTATAAAAGCTAAGGATGTGTAAAAAATTACATATAGGATATCAAATACAACAAAGCAATTGCTACTTGTTCATATTCAATTTACAATTCAAAAAATATAGCTTAATTACTTTTTAACTTTTTAAAGTCTTCGGCAGTAAAAGCATCTGGATGTTTTGTATCAATCTGATACTGATCAAAATAAACAACTTCTCCGTTCCCGGCATTCATCAATACTTTCCAGCAAATATTTCCTTTTTCAGCGTTCCCAATTTTATGCAAAAAAACTACATTTGTATTTTTTTGCAGTATTGCTGTTTCAATAGCTTCGGAATTTACAAATTTTACAATCCCCTGATAATATTTCATTATCTTTTCAAGGGTATTAATTTCAGGGGCTACCTCTTGCTTTAACAACCAAATTTCTTTATTTCCAATATTTGTTTCAATATTTTTAATCAGTTTTAAAAGATCTGTATTGGGATGCGATAAGTTATAATGAACAAAATATTGCATAAATTGCAACAACCCTCCTATTTTGTACAAATAATTCTCATCGTCTTCATCTGTATATGAAATTGGAATTGAACCCAAATCAGGCATAGCATTGATGTTTTTTGCCTTTCCGCCCAAAATAAGGTTTAACATATTGTATTGCATCACGCTGCCTTTTTGTTCCAGGAATGCATCTGTAAGTATGATAAAAGAATATGCGCTGTTGTTCTTTTTATCATCAAATTCCTTAGCAGAAATAAATTCATAAGGAGTAATTTTCCACACCGATTCAACAGATTTTTTTATTTGCTCATTGTAAGAAGAAAAAAGTGTGTTTTCCAGGACAACCATGGTTTTGGTAAGTATAAATTTTTTATAATCTGGTTCTTTGGCATAATTTACCTGACCAAACAATGTAGGAGATAACAAAAAGATAAAAATGAAGACTTTTATTTTCATCTGTAAATATTTTTGATTGTAAAGGTAAGATGGAACTCCATGTTTGCTATTTTCATTCGTGGATGTGTTGATTTAGCAAAAATGTTCGTCTCATTTATATTTGTACTTACTTGCTTGCGCAAGTCTTGATAAATTTGCGCTTATAGGTATGACTTTCGCTTTGCAATTCAACAAAATACATTCCATCAGCCAACTGACTGATATCTACAGCATATTGAGCGGACTTTTTATCCGGATGCACCAAAGTGAGATCACCGTTTGTAGCTACTATCCTGATTAAATTTACAGTTTCCTCAAATGGCAATACGATGTTTAATTCATTGCAGGCTGGGTTTGGATAAACGTTGATTAAATTTTCCTTTTCATTCAAAGTAGCAATTCCAATAATTCCTTCGTTGTAATACACAGCTTTATTCATATAAGTGGGAATAATAACATCAGGACTGTAGATACTATTATTGAAATAGTTTATTTTAAAACCTGAAGGTTGATATAGAAAAACCGTTTGACTAATTGCATCATAACACACCGGATAAGACATATTTGTATTCTGAAAATAATAAAAACTATCCGCCGGAATATCGTAATGAGAAGGGAAGAATGACATATACAGCTTATCATCTACCAAAACCGGCTCAAAAGGTGTATCTACAAATTCATAAAACAATACATTTTCAAGTTGAAGTGTGGATTTATCGAGACTGAGGATTGAAAACCTCGGAGCACCGGTGGCAAATTCTACATCAATATAAATCTTATTTCCTTTGTTTATTAAATACTGATTATATGCAGGAAACCACAAAGGTTGGGTAGTGGAAAAGGCAACAATGGTATCCTGTAAATTAAGATCCACAATAACGAGGGAAGTGTCAAATAACAAATACGCCTTCCCCATATCAACTAATATATCAACAGGTTGCGATTTAATTTTATCCGTATTCAATGAGAAAATCAGTGTTTTGGTATTGAAGTCGTATACTTCAAAGAAAGGCGCTTCTGTTTTGGTGATCACGAGTCTGTTATTATCGTAATCCATCAAATAAGATGAAACTGTGAGGATTGAATCAATTTTTGATAGTGTAGTGATATCGTAGATATAAATATTACCGTTGCTAATCAACAATTGATCGTCCACTATCAACATATCATCCATATCGATGGTATCCATTGAATAATATTGATTTTGGGGAAATTGAATATACCCGAGTTCTTGATTGGAAACAAACCCGGAATGTACAAATAGCTTACCTTGAGGTTGACAGAATACTACCATTGGGAACAATATAACAATCAAATTCCATAGCTTCTTCATTTATTATAGTTTTTTAATGAACGAAATAAAATGCTTACAAATTGTATTCCAAAGATAATAAAAAAACAGCCTTTTATTAAAGAACAAGCCAATGTTTTTGAACATTGGCTTGTTAAAAAGATAATTAAGTATGGATTATGCCATCAGCTTTTTGTATCTGATACGTTTTGGAGCTTCGTCGCCCAATCGTTTTTTACGGTTTTCCTCATATTCAGAATAAGAACCTTCGAAGAAATAAACCTGTGAATTGCCTTCAAATGCCAATATATGGGTTGCTACACGATCCAGAAACCAGCGGTCGTGAGAAATAATAACGGCACATCCTGCAAAGTTATCCAACCCTTCTTCAAGTGCTCTCAGTGTATTGATGTCAATATCATTGGTAGGCTCATCGAGCAGTAATACATTGGCTTCCGATTTAAGGGTTAAAGCCAGATGCAGACGATTGCGTTCACCTCCTGACAATACGCCTGTTTTCTTGCCCTGATCGGCACCACTGAAATTAAATCTTGCTACATAAGCCCTTGAATTGATCAATCTTCCGCCTAATTGCATCTGTTCATTCCCACCTGAAATGACTTCCCAGACATTCTTTTCGGGATCAATACCGGCATGTTGCTGATCCACATAGCCTATTTTTACGGTTTCACCCACATCAAATTGACCGTTTTCGGGCGTTTCTTTACCCATAATCAGGCGAAACAAAGTAGTTTTACCGGCTCCGTTTGGTCCGATAACACCAACTATACCAGCAGGTGGCAAAGTAAAACTTAAATTATCGAACAATATTTTATCACCAAACGCTTTGGATACATTGTTCACTTCAATCACTTTATTTCCCAATCGGGGACCGTTCGGAATAAAAATTTCCAGTTTTTCTTCTTTATCCTTTACATCTTCACCCATCATTTTTTCGTAAGCAGAAAGCCTTGCTTTCCCTTTTGCATGGCGAGCTTTAGGTGACATTCTAACCCATTCCAGCTCACGATCCAGCGTTTTCTTTCTTTTGCTTTCTGATTTTTCCTCCATTTCAAGTCGTTTCGACTTTTGTTCTAACCATGAAGAATAATTTCCCTGCCACGGTATACCTTCGCCTCTGTCGAGTTCAAGTATCCATCCGGCTACATTGTCTAAGAAATAACGATCATGGGTTACTGCTATTACGGTACCTTTGTATTGTTTTAAGTGCAACTCCAGCCATTCGATAGATTCAGCGTCCAAATGGTTTGTAGGTTCATCCAGCAATAATATCTCCGGTTCCTGCAGCAGCAAACGGCACAAAGCCACACGGCGGCGTTCACCACCGGAAAGTGTTTTAACAGAAGCATCACCCTCCGGACAACGCAATGCGTCCATGGCACGTTCCAGTTTGACATCCAGTTCCCAGGCATCGTGGTGTTCGAGTAATTCCGTCACTTCGCCCTGACGGTCGATAAGTTTCGTCATTTCATCATCACTCATAGGCTCAGAAAAGCTGTTGTTGATGGTTTCGTATTCTTTGAGTAAATCAACCACTTCCTGCACGCCTTCTTCTATGATTTCCCTCACGGTTTTGCTTTCATCCAACAATGGCTCCTGTGCCAGGTAGCCCACCTTATAACCGGGTGAAAAAGAAACGTCGCCCAAAAATGATTTCTCAAGACCTGCTATGATTTTGAGCAAAGTTGATTTTCCACTGCCATTTAAACCGATTACCCCGATTTTTGCACCATAATAAAAGGAAAGGTATATATCTTTTAACACTTGTTTGTTGGGCGGAAATACTTTACCAACCCCCGCCATCGAAAAAATGATTTTTTTATCGTCTGCCATATTTTGTTTTTTTGCAAAATTATGAAAAAATACAGCTAAGTTTATAGAAAATAATGCACTCTTAGCAAAAAGGCATAAAAGGCTATAAAGTATCTGCTTAGGATGGGTTTAATCAACTAATAAGATAAATAAATTCAGAAATCTGTTATTTTATGTGCTAAATTAATTGAATATAAATAATGACTATTATAAAACTCAAGCTTTCACAACTTGAGCAATACCTTTAACGTACGTGAAACATTGAGACTAAAAAGGCTGGAAGAAAGTTTAAAAGCAGAAGAAAAATGCTACAATATTATATCTAAATACATATAAAAAGAATACATTTTTATATGTATATTTAATCGCATATAAATTAATATTTTTACTTACTTTTGTATGCTAAAGCATATAAAAATGAATTTAATAGCAGCGTTTGTTAAAAGAAGAAGAAAACAATTGAAACTTACACAAGAGGAATTTGCAAAAAAGGCGGGTGTAGCTTTAACTGTTGTTAGAAAAATTGAGCAAGGTAAAGAAAACCTTAGTTTATCAAAAGTTAATCAGGTATTAAAGATGTTTGGCCAGGTTTTAGGACCGGTAAATGAAAAATAAATATGCGACAAACCATTATAAGATACAACAACATTCAAGCAGGAATCCTAAAAGAGTTAGATACATGAGACTATAAGTTTATGTATGATGAACACAAATTTAAAGGTTAACAAGGAGGTCATTATGGACAATCAACAAATTACAGAGACAGTAAATAACCTATTTATTTCCCCTGATAATAGAGATTGGCAAGATGTGAAATTGATATTCGGTGATACAGTTTTAACCAGTGTTATCCGGGTAGTTTCCGGAAGATTTTGTGTGAACTAACAATTACGCATAAAAAACACTAAATATCTGCCACAGGAAATTATATACGAATTAACCCCATTATTTGAAAAAATATTGTATTCAAATCATAATAAAAGCAAGATTTATCAAGAATTTCCCAAAGATGATTTATTTCAAGAAAAACCTTAAGAAAGAAAGAAATTCGCAACAGTATTTTTTATTCTTATTTGGAATATATTTTTATTGGGAAAACAAATAATTAATTACTAATTTTTCTTTACTTTGTGGATTTAAAAGACTTTTAAATTTATATTTCAGAAGTATAGCGTATGAAAACAATTGCATTTATCGATTCCGAGATTGATCCCAAAACCCTTAAAGTTATTGATATTGGAGGGATAAAAGACAATAGCAATACTTTTCATTCAAATTCGATGGCTGCTTTTATTAATTTTCTCAAAGACACACAATTTATCTGTGGTCATAATATTATTCAACACGACTTAAATTACATTCAGAATACTTTAAATGATGCAGGGATAAATACTTCTGAAATCATTGACACATTATATCTTTCCCCTTTATTGTTCCCTTCAAAACCTTATCATGCATTACTCAAAGACGATAAGCTGCAAACCGAATACAGCAATAATCCACTGAACGATTCGATGAAAGCCAAAGACCTTTTTTTTGATGAGGTAGCTACTTTTAATAAAACTGACGAAACTCTAAAACAGATTTTCTATCTATTATTGAATACCAAAGCAGAATTTCAGTCCTTTTTTAATTTCGTTGACTATTCGATTGGGGATGTGAATACTGAAGTGTTAATTCGTGATAAATTCCATGCTGAAATTTGTAAACAAACTGATTTAAAAAAAATAATGCTGAAATACCCAATTGAATTGGCTTATTGTTTAGCACTTATAAATAGCAGGAACCGTTATTCAATTACACCACCCTGGGTGATGAAAAATTACCCGAAAGTAGAAAGGATTATGTTTTTATTAAGAAACAATCCTTGTATGACCGATTGCATTTATTGCAACGACACATTAGACATTCATAAATGTCTGAAAAAGTATTTTAAGTTTGACAGCTTCAAAACCTATGCTGGAGAGCCTTTGCAGGAGAATGCTGTGAAAGCTGCAGTTAACAACAAATCGTTGCTTGCCGTTTTCCCAACCGGAGGAGGAAAGTCCATTACATTTCAACTTCCGGCTTTGATTAGTGGAGAAAGTATAAAAGGATTGACAGTTGTGATTTCGCCTTTGCAATCGTTGATGAAAGATCAGGTAGATAATCTTGAGAAAGCAGGAATAACAGATGCAGTTACCATTAATGGTTTACTTGATCCTATTGAAAAAGGGAAATCTTTCGAAAGAGTGGCTGATGGGTCAGCTACGTTGCTTTACATATCTCCAGAGTCATTGCGTTCCAGAACCATTGAAAAACTGCTATCAGGGCGCAAAATTGCCCGTTTTGTGATTGATGAAGCGCACTGTTTATCGACTTGGGGGCAGGATTTCAGAGTTGATTACCTTTACATCGGTGATTTTATAAATACCTTGCAACACAATAAAAATTCCGATGATAAAATTCCGGTTTCTTGTTTTACGGCCACTGCAAAACAAAAAGTAATTGAAGATATTTGTTCATACTTCAAAGAAAAACTATCACTTGAATTAGAAATTTTCACTTCAAAAGTATCAAGGACAAATTTGCATTACAAGGTTATTGAAAAAGGAAATGAAGAGGAAAAGTATAATACAATGCGTGATTTGATTGAGGAGAAAAATTGTCCTGCTATTATTTATGTTTCCCGAACGCGAAAAGCTTATCAACTTGCTGAGAGACTTACCTTAGATGGGTTTAATGCTAAACCTTATCACGGGAAAATGAATACAAAAGAAAAAACAGAAAATCAAAATGCCTTTGTATCTGGAAATGTTCAGATTATGGTTGCAACTTCAGCATTCGGAATGGGTGTTGACAAAAAAGATATTGGATTGATTATTCATTTTGAGATTTCTGATTCATTAGAGAATTATATTCAGGAAGCAGGAAGAGCAGGAAGAGATGAAAACATTACTGCAGATTGTTATATTTTGTTTAACGAAGATGACCTCAACAAACATTTTATATTGCTCAATCAGTCAAAACTAAACATTCATGAAATCAAACAAATATGGAACGCCATAAAATTTGCCTCCAGATCCAGACCCAGTGTTTCAATTTCAGCTTTGGAGATTGCCCGAAAAGCAGGCTGGGACGATAATATTATTGAAATCGAAACCAGGGTAAAAACAGCAATAGCAGCACTTGAAAATGCGGGTTATTTGAAACGGGGACAAAATATGCCAAGAATTTTTGCGAATAGCATTTTGACAAAAACTGCACAAGAAGCTATCGAAAAAATTGAAAATTCAACAAAGTTTGCAGATGAAAATCATAAAATAAATGCGATAAGAATCATAAAAAAACTCTTTTCGAGCAAAAGCAGAAAACAGATCAGTGATGAATCGGCTGAATCCAGAATCGATTATATATCCGATCAATTGGGACTTGAAATACATGGAGTTATCAAGGCAGTAACAATTCTTCGAGAAGAGGGAATTTTGGCTGATGCCAAAGATTTGTCGGCATTTATCAGGCGGGGAGAAATCAAAAACCGCTCATTAGCTATCGTTAAAACATTCAGTCAAATAGAAAATTTTCTCCTCCATTTTTTTGAAGAACAGGAAAAATCATTACATCTCAAAGAGCTTAATGAACTTGCCGAAAAGCGAGGATACAATGATGTTTCTCTCAAAATAATAAAAACCATTTTAAATTTTTGGGCGATTAAGCATTGGATTAAAAAACATAACAAATATTCATCCTCAAATTATATTGTAGGAATTTGTTGCCAATCCAAAAAAGACATAAAAGAAAAACTTAACCGTATGCATGAGTTGGCAGAGGTTATAATTGATTACCTTTTTCAGAAGATCAGCACAAATGGTACTGATAAAGAAGAGGTTTTGGTTGAATTTTCGGTTCTTGAATTGAAAGAAAAACTCAATGCACAAACCAGTTTATTCGATCTTAATGTAACCATAGAAGATATTGAAAATACACTTTTTTATCTTTCAAGAATCGAAGCCATTAAAATTGAAGGTGGTTTTTTAGTTGTTTATAATAAGCTTACCATTGACAGGATAGTACTCACCAATAAACTTCAATACAAAGCAGAAGACTATAAGAAACTGAATCAGTATTATGAAAACAAGGTGCAACAAATTCATATCGTTGGAGAATATGCAAAAAAAATGATGGATGATCCAGAAAGAGCATTACAATTTGTGGATGATTATTTTCATCTCAATTACTTTTCTTTTCTGCAGAAATACTTCCCAGGAAGCAGGGAATCTGAAATTAAAAAAAATATTACGCCCGGAAAATACCGTGAATTATTCGATACACTTTCGATAACTCAAAGGAAAATAATCGACGATAAGTTATCAAAATACATCGTAGTTGCGGCCGGACCCGGAAGTGGGAAAACAAAAGTATTGGTTCATAAATTGGCTTCTTTGCTTTTGATGGAAGATGTTAAGCATGAGCAATTGTTAATGGTTACATTTTCGAGAGCAGCTGCTACAGAGTTTAAGAAAAGACTGATTCAACTAATTGGGAATGCTGCACTTTACATTAGTATTAAGACTTTTCATGCATATTGTTTTGACTTATTGGGAAAAGTTGGAAGCATCGAAAAGTCCGATTTAATTCTTAAAAGTGCAATTAAAAAAATAAAAAACAATGAAGTTGAGGTCAGCAGAATTACAAAAGCAGTTATAGTGATAGATGAAGCTCAGGACATGGACGAGGATGAATTTAACCTGATAAGTCTGTTGATAGAAAAAAACGAAGAAATGAGAGTGATTGCAGTGGGTGATGATGATCAGTGTATTTATAGTTTTAGAAAAGCAAATCCAAAATATTTACAACAATTTATTACGGGTAAACAAGCAACAAAATACGAACTTATAACCAATTTCAGAAGCAAAAACAATCTGGTTTCCTTTACAAATCAGTTTGTTCAAAGCATTCAGTTCAGGTTAAAAAAGATCCCAATTGCTGCCCATGATACAACAAACGGAAATATAAGAATCGTTCATTACGAAAATGGAAATCTTATTACTCCTTTGATAAATGACTTACTGCAAACAGACCTTTCGGGTACAACTTGTGTGTTGACAAAAACAAATGAAGAAGCTTCTCAAATAACAGGACTGCTTTTGAAGAATGGTATCCAGGCAAAATTAATTCAAAGCAATGATGGCTTCAGTTTGCATAATCTATTGGAAATTCGCTTCTTTTTGAATCTTCTTAATATGGAAGATGAGGTTTATATTATCGATGATGAGGTATGGAGTAATGCAAAAAGGGAATTGGCAAATAAATTCTCGCAGAGTTCTAAATTGGAAGTCTGTCAAGAAATCATTCAAGATTTTGAAGCAACCAACCCTAAAAAGAAATACAAGTCCGATTTAGAGGCATTTGTGAGAGAATCTAAACTTGAAGATTTTTTTAGCGAAAATGGTGAACTCATTTATGTCTCAACCATTCACAAATCAAAAGGTAAAGAGTTTTCTAATGTTTTTATATTACTCGAAAATTTCCATCCTGAAACAGATGAAACAAAACGGCAACTCTATGTAGCAATGACAAGGGCAAAACAAAATCTGACGATTCATTTAAACGGAAATTACCTTGACAATATCAATACAGAAAATCTTCAAAGAATTGAAAACCATGAAACTCATATACTGCAAAAAGAGATGGCAATGCACTTAACATTTAAGGATGTTTATTTGGATTATTTCA
Source organism: Bacteroidales bacterium (assembly GCA_038204725.1). Classification (GTDB taxonomy): domain Bacteria; phylum Bacteroidota; class Bacteroidia; order Bacteroidales; family JACABE01; genus JACABE01. The sequence continues at coordinate 11,264 of JBBRCQ010000009.1, forward strand.
TTTCTCGTCAACATCTTATTTCGAAAATTTCAAGTGGTGATGTTATGTCAATCAATGGAGATACTTGTACGAATGCATTGGGTAAACCATTGTTGAAATTCTCTAAAAATTTCCTTTATGAAATTGAGACAAAGAGGCAAGCGGGATATATTTTAAAAGAGGCAAAAGTAAACTTCATTGTTTACTGGCAAAAAGAAGATAGCGGTCAGGAAATTAAAATTATTTTACCTGAATTGTATTTCCAGAGATGAAAACCAATCACCGCATTATCAACCTGAGAACTGTTTTGCAGTCACCTCATTAATAAAGTTTAAAAACAGCAAATTCTAATTGTTTTGGGTCTGCGGAAACCTTTTGGAAGTAGCCTTTTTTTTTAGTTTTGTCGGTTAGTAGTGCTTTTATATAAAAAATCAGCTATTTTTATAAAAATCCTGATTCAGAACACTCCAATAAAAAAGCCGGACTACATCCGGCTTCATTATTATATTTTTATTTCGTCATTGTTTTTATTAAAAAAATGATATTCAAGAAAATGATAGGCTGTGAGTGGCTTTACCTTTATCCATTTCTTGTATTTAAAAAACCATTTCATCTGGAAGGAATTGAGTCCTCTTGTGAGATAAGCATAAATATATGGATTGGTGGCAATGGTTAAATGGCTTTCATTCTGTTCGTTGATCAAATACCTTACATTGTTTTCGATTTCATCAATAAAGAGCATGCTGGGTTTTATTTTACCGGTACCATCGCAGGCTGGACATTTTTCCAATACTTCCACATTCATTTCAGGACGAACACGCTGACGGGTAATTTGCACCAAACCAAATTTACTGGGAGGCAATACTGTGTGTTTGGTACTGTCCTTGGCCATTTCATCTGTCATCACCTGAAATAATTTTCTTCGATTAGCAGCTTCATGTAGATCGATAAAATCGATTACAATTATACCGCCCATATCTCTCAGTCTTAATTGGCGAGCAATTTCGATGGCTGCTTCTATATTTACCTCAAGCGCATTGAATTCCTGATTTTTGTCGGTATTTAAACGATGACCGCTATTGACGTCAATTACATGAAAAGCTTCAGTATGTTCAATAATTAGATACACTCCACTTTTGATACTCACTATTTTACCAAACGATGACTTTATCTGTTTATCAATTCCATAATGCTCAAAAATGGGTACTTTGCTTTTATGAAGTTTGATAATATCCGCTTTTTCGGGTGCAATGGTAGTAATATAATTTTTGATTTCTTCAGCTAAATCAGCATCATTGATGACTACACTATTGAAATCTTTATTTAACAGATCTCTTAATATAGCAGAAGTTCTGTCCAACTCACTCAACATCTTCATCGGTGGCTTGGCATCGGTGAATTTATCCATGATGGAAGTCCATTTGCTTACCAGGTTGCGTAAATCAGCATCCAATTCAGCAACATTTTTCCCTTCAGCAACCGTACGTATAATTACGCCGAAGTTTTTCGGTTTAATACTTTGTATAAGCCTTTTGAGACGATTACGCTCTTCCTGGCTTTTGATTTTCTGAGAAATGGAGATTCTGTTTGAAAAAGGTACCAATACCAAATATCTGCCGGGAAATGATATTTCCGATGAAATCCTTGGTCCTTTGGTGGATATGGGTTCTTTGGCAATCTGAACCAGAATGGTCTGGTTTGATTTTAATACATTGGTTATTTTCCCTGTTTTTTCAATATCCGGTTCAATAACAAAGGTGTCCATGTTTACCTTTTCATTGGCGGATAGCGAAATTTTAATAAATTTAACCAAAGAATTGAGTTGTGGTCCTAAATCAAGGTAGTGTAGAAATGCGTCTTTTTCGTAACCAACGTCCACGAATGCAGCATTTAAGCCGGGCATAATTTTTTTAACTCTGCCCAAGTATATATCACCAACAGTATGATTGTTGTTTTTTTTCTCTCTGTTTAATTCAACTAATTGTTTTTCTTCGAGTAACGCTATTTCAACTTCATTGGTTCTCGAATCTATGATTAATTCCTTATTCACGCTTATCGTATATTTAGCTTAAGTAGTTAATATCTATTATAAATATTAACCTTAGAAATCACATGGCATACATGTGACTGTACAAAAAATTAATTACATAATGGCACACGAGTTGCCATTATGTAATTATAAAAACAATATTAAAAAAAATTTATTTCTTTTTATGCCTGTTTTTTCTCAAATGTTTCTTCCGTTTGTGGATAGACATTTTATGTCTTTTCCTTTTTTTCCCGCTTGGCATATTCTTTTATATTAAATTTATTTTACTTTGTTCTTAACTTCAGTTACAAACGTTTTAGCAGGTTTGAATGAAGGAATTTTGTGAGCAGGAATAATTATAGTAGTATTTTTAGAAATATTTCTTCCGGTTTTTTTAGCTCTTTGTTTAATAATGAAACTACCAAACCCTCTTAAATAAACGTTTTCACCTTTTTCGAGTGATGTTTTGATTGAATCCATGAATGCTTCTACAGTTGCTTGAATAGAAACTTTCTCAATACCTGTTTTGTTAGCAATTTCTGCTACGATTTCTGCTTTTGTCATATTACTTTAATTTTTATTTGTTTAGTAATTCATTTTAAGAGTGCAAAAATAATAAATTTTTGTTTAAGTAACTCATTTTTTTTTATTTTTTTTTACCTAAATCGTTCAATATAAATTTGTTTTTAAATTTTATTTCACAAAATCAACCTCCATTTACATCTTTTTTTATACTTTTATAACTTGAAAATACAGCAAACTCAACAATCTGCTGTGTTTTTGTTTTTTGTATGCATTTAACTATATACTAACATATTACCTTAAATTTTCCTATGAATTTCAGTACTCAACTTTTACAATGGTATAAATATAATCACCGCGACTTGCCCTGGCGTAATACACGAAATCCATATTTGATCTGGATTTCTGAAATAATATTGCAACAAACCCGTGTAAATCAGGGATATCAATACTATTTGAGATTTATTGAAAGATTTCCGGATGTAAAAACACTGGCCGGAGCAAAAGAAGAAGATGTCTTGAAACTATGGCAGGGGCTGGGTTATTATTCACGGGCACGAAATATTTATCATGCTGCCCTGCAGATTATGCAGGATTTTAATGGCGTTTTCCCATCCGATTATCATGAAATCATTCGTTTAAAAGGAATAGGCAGTTACTCGGCAAGTGCCATTGCTTCCATTGCTTTCAAGCAACCTTATCCGGTAATTGATGGCAATGTGTTGAGGGTAATTTCAAGAGTTTACGGCATTTCTACAGCAGTCGACAGCAGTAAAGGGAAAAATGAAGTGCACCTAATATTGAATACTTTAATAGATCATCAACATCCGGATATTTTTAACCAAGCCATCATGGAACTAGGTGCAATGGTATGCAGTCCTCAAAATCCCGGCTGTATGAGCTGCCCTTTACAGGCACTTTGTTTTGCATTTGAAAATAAATGCACTGAAAAATTTCCTGTAAAAACCAAAAAAATTCTGCAGCGGACACGTTATTTTTATTATCTGGTTGTAAGCTATTCCAACAAAAATGAAACATACGTATACCTGAATAAAAGAACCAATAATGATATCTGGAAAAACATGTATGATTTTCCATTGATAGAATCAGACAAAGAATTGAATTTGGAAGAAGATATTCTGACAGGTATCGGAAAAATCATAACTATTCAAAAATATATCCTCAAAAAGATCAGTAAAAAGATTAAACACCAGCTTACCCATCAAACTATTTTTGCCACTTTTATCCATATAGAAACATCACGTAAACTTCCACAATCTGAACATTACCTAAGCATACCTATACATACTATAATAAATTATCCTATCCCGAAACTTATCGATAACTATTTACGAGAGAATCGATTATGATTTTTTTTAAAAAAACGTTAAAAAATATTTGATTTTAGCAAACAATTTATGTAAGTTTGTAATGTGTAATTCACAATAATTATAAATCTTAAAATCATAAAGCAATGGCCGGCGTCAACAAAGTTATTTTAGTTGGAAACCTGGGAAAAGATCCTGAAATTACCAACATTGGAAATGATGTAAAAAAAGCATCCTTTTCACTTGCAACAACCGAATCGTTTAAAAACAAAGAAGGCAATAAAGTTGAGCAAACCGAATGGCACAACATTATTATCTGGAGAGGGTTGGCAGAAGTTGCCGAAAAGTATCTTCATAAAGGAAGCAAGATTTATCTGGAAGGAAAAATCAAATACCGCAATTATGACGATAAAGACGGGAACAAAAGATATATTACAGAAGTAGTAGGAGATACTTTTACTATGTTGGACAGTAAAGGAAGTCATGAAGGTGGAAATAACATCCCACCACCGGCTCATGTAGAAATTCCAAGCAACGGACCGGAAGATGATTTACCATTTTAATTGGTCGAATTCCGTATTTTTTTCCGTAATTTGCATTATGAATCTTTCATTCAACGGTTTTAACGATTGAAATAAATATATTTGCATTGGAAATACTATATACAACTTCTATTCTGACGATAACACCAATTCTCATTGGTGTTATCGTTAAAACTTTTACCTTGGGCATTTTAATAGGGATGCTTTTTGTTTTTTTGCTGTTGATTGCCTCTGCTTTGGTTTCGGGTTCCGAAAATGCTTTTTTTTCGCTTTCCCCTTCCGAAATTAATGCATACAGGAATTCATCTGACCCTAATCATCAGTTAATTATCCGACTACTGGAAAGACCTAAAAAATTACTCGCTACCATTCTCATCAGTAATAATTTTGTTAACACTTCTATCGTTATCATTTCCACGTATCTGGTAACTACTTTGTTTGATTTTACAGATTTCGCGTTATTGGGCATGCTCATTCAGGTTGTGGTGATTACCACATTGATCCTCTTTATTGGTGAAATTTTGCCTAAAGTATATGCTACCCAGAATGCGAAAAAAATAACTGTATTTATGGCAACTCCTCTCCATCTGCTAAGCCGTTTTTTTTACCCGCTCGTTTATGTGCTGGTAAAATCAAGTTCAATCATCGACAAACGAATCACCAAAAAAGGACATAATATTTCCATATCCGAATTGTCGAATGTTATTGATATCACCTCAACTACCTCAACTCCAGGTCAGGAAACACAGATTTTGAAAGGTATTGTTAATTTCGGTGATATTGATGTAAAAGAAATTATGAAATCACGCATTGATGTGATAGCCATCGAAAGTGAATGTGCATTTGAAGATTTACTCAATAAAATTATACATACTGGCTTTTCAAGAATACCTGTTTATTCCGAAAACTTCGACAATATAGTGGGTATTCTTTATATTAAAGATTTACTGGCTCATATCAACGACGATAATACTTTCAACTGGGTGAAACTTTTGCGTCCCGCTTTTTTTGTACCCGAAAACAAAAAAATCAACGATTTGCTCAAAGAGTTTCAGGAAAAGAAAATACACCTGGCAGTTGTGGTGGACGAATATGGCGGAACATCCGGTATTGTTACAATGGAAGATATACTGGAAGAAATTGTAGGTGAAATCAACGATGAATTTGATGTTGCTGCAGAAGAAGTTGATTATACCAAAATTGACAACCTTAATTATATTTTTGAAGGCAAAACAACGCTCAACGATTTTTACAAAGTATTTGGTCTGGAAGAAAAAGTTTTTGACGATATCAAAGGTGAATCGGATACCATTGCCGGACTTATCCTGGAAAACCAGGGTAAAATCCCTGAAAAAAACACAACCTTACAACTGGATCATTTCATTTTTAGAATCGAAGCTGTCGACAGTCGGAGAATTAAACGTGTCAAAGTGACTGTAATTCCTGAATGAACGTTAAAATAATTAAGGCTCTCTCATTTGCTAAATGTTTACAAAAGACAATCAATTTTCTGATACTTCCGTTCCTTACTAATTAATTTATTAAATGACGCTGACACAATATGAATTGTTCTTACTATAAACAAAAATTTACAATTGTAAATTTTAATTATTAATCACCTATTTTAAACTTTATCAATAATTTAATACGTTTTTGAAAAATGCATAATTTAGTTAAATTCTCAGCAATCATCTTTATCTCAGCTATCCTTTTTTCCTGTAGCGGAGAAGATTATGCACCCAAGCCAAGGGCTTTTTTACGTATTGATTTGCCTGCAAAATCATACAGAAATTTCGACACTCTCTACCCCTTTTCTTTTGAATACCCCCAGTATGCGCAAATACAACGCAGCAATGAATTAGGAGAGGCTAAATACTGGTTAAATATAAATTTCCAGACTTACAATGCCACCATCCACCTTACTTACATTCCTGTGAAAAATAATCTTGACAGTTTGATGGAAAATTCCCGCAAATTTGTAGACAAGCACATTTCTAAAGCCACTTCTATCAAGGAAAAAGCATACGAAAATAGGGCCAATAATGTGTATGGCGTTGTTTACAATATAAAAGGAAATTCAGTTGCTTCTCCTTATCAATTTTATGTGACCGACCGTAAAAAACATTATATCCGTGGTGCCTTATATTTCAACATGCAGCCCAGCAACGATTCTCTGGCTCCCGTCATTGAATTTATCGAAAAAGACATTGATTACCTGATCAGTTCGCTTAAGTGGAAGTAAGTGAATTGATAAAGTATATAATTTTTTTAATCTTAATTCTTAAATAGTTCATCGCAATATTTTTTTGATTCTAAATCATTGATCAATGTTGGAAGATTTCAGAACAAAAACATAATCATTATTCATTCATCACAGCTTCCACCCTTGCTTTTAAAAGTTCACCATCTTGCTTGAACTGTATTCCGGTGTATGTCTTCGATTGAAGTAGCGCTTCGCCAAGATTAAAAAGCTTCTGCGAAACCGTATAAAAATAATTTTTCTCCTGATAATAGCGGGCGAGGTATTCCTGTTCGGTTTGTCCGGGTGTGGGTACCAGAATAGCTTTTTTCCCAAACACCACAACATCCATAATGGTGGAATAGCCTGATCGGCAGAGGACAATATCAGATTGCTGTATAAATTTTTGCAAATGATCTGTTTCAAGATGGGAATAGATGGTCAGTTGATCGTTGATCTTTTTAACGTCCTCTTTTTCCGGAATTCCCTGTACAATTATCGTTTGAAAGGTTGTGTTTTCGAGTTGTTTTAAAATTATTTCTTCAAATATCGTCCGTTGAGGTTCGGGCCCTGAGAGCAGTACTAATAATTCAATTTTTATATCTTCTGATGGTTGTAACGTGATCTTAAAGCGCGAAAGCGGTCCTATAAAATAAGTGTCAATAGGTAATTTATATTGATGAGCCAAATCGCCCGAAAGGTTGATTACTCCTTCAAAATCGGGTATCCAGCATTCGTCGTAGTTTTTAATAAACATTTGATTAAAACTGAAGAGGATGCTATCGAAAATTGCTGATTTAACGGGACTTTTAATCATCACCTGATGGGTCATGAAAATGCATTTCACTTTTTTATTCCAGAGACCAAAACGGTTGTCTGAAAAAACGAGATCGATGTTATATTCGTCAATCAATTGATCCAACAATTGATGTTCTTTGTAGATGCTTTTTAAAATCTGAGGTATACTCCTCATGAATTTAAGGGTAAAGCTACCATTGCGCTGGTAGGTAACCTGGTAAGCAGGAAATTTTACAAACGGTAATCCCGGAAACTCTTTCTGCAAAAAAGCCAGCGGCCGATGATCGGCGGCAATGAGAACATTTGCACCGGCTGCCACAAAAGCACGGATAACTGGCACACAACGGCAGGCATGTCCAAGGCCCCAATCCAAGGGACAAATCAATACATTTTTAGGTTCAATCAAAGTATTTTTAAATTTTTGATAAAATTAGAAATATTTGCGGTATTTTTGAAAGCTAATTAGCAAAAAATGTTAAAGTACCGTATAGCCCTTACTTTAATTCCCGGAGTGGGCGATATCATCGGGAAAAAACTGGTATCCTACTGCGGTGGAGTCGAAGCTATTTTCAAGGAAAAAAAGGCCAATTTGCTCAAAATACCCAGTGTTGGAGAAGCATTGGTAAATGCAATTGTCAACCATGATCTTTTCAACAGAGCCGACAAAGAAATAGCCTTTATTGAAAAATATAATATCAAGCCTTTGTTTTACCTCGATGCCGCTTATCCCATGCGATTGAAACAATGTACCGACAGCCCGATGATGCTGTATTATATGGGCAATGCTGATCTGAATACACAGAGGATCGTTAGTGTGGTCGGAACGCGTAGCATTACCGAATATGGCAAAGATATCTGCAAGCAACTGGTAAAGGAACTTGCAGCCCATGATATACTCATTGTAAGTGGACTGGCGTATGGCGTGGATACCTGTGCCCACAAAACTGCCTGCGATAATCACATACCTACTGTAGCTGTTTTGGCGCATGGTCTGGACAGGGTATATCCGCAGTTAAACAAACCATTGGCCGAAAAAATGATTCATAACGGGGGTTTGCTCACCGAGTTTATGAGTGATACCAATCCCGACCGCGAAAATTTTCCAAAGCGCAACCGCATTATTGCCGGGATTACGGATGCAGTTATCGTGGTAGAAGCTGCCAAAAGAGGCGGTGCCCTGATTACAGCTGACATTGCCAATTCATACAACCGTGATGTCTTTGCGGTCCCTGGGAAACTAACAGATACATATTCGGAAGGCTGCAACCATCTGATAAAAACCAACAAAGCTGCATTGATACAATCAGCTGAAGATCTGCTTTACATCATGGGTTGGGAGAAAAATAAAAAACCAAAAAAAACAGCGCAACGACAGCTATTTATTGAATTAAAACCCGAAGAACAGATTATATATGATTTATTGAACCTTAAGGCTTCGAGTTCCATCGACGAATTGTGCATCAATTCAAAGCTCAATGTTTCTAAAATAGCAGAAGCACTGCTGAGTCTGGAACTTGAGGGAATTATAAAGGCTATGCCGGGTAAAGTATTTAAACTGGTGTAATCGGCCCATCCTAAGTCCTTCCCAATGGGAAGGACTTCAGAAAAGTAATATTGATTTCAACAAATTGGATATTTTTGTTTTTTAAAAAAATGGTACTGTAATATCATGTCATCACTCATCTAAAGCCTCCCATTTGGGGAGGTTGGAGGGGTCTATTTCCCAAAGGGAAGGTAAACTAGCTTACAAGGAATTTTACTTTTTAAGACGATTTAATAAATGAGATAAATGACGCAATCTTACACTTAGCTAAAGTCTCCCATTTGGGGAGGTTGGAGGGGCTTATAGTAAATTTAACCTGTAAGCATCCTGCTTGATAAAGATAAACAACAATATAGTAAATGACCACAATGAAGAACCTCCATAGCTAAAAAAAGGTAAAGGGATACCAATTACCGGTAATAAACCCATCGCCATCCCGATATTTACAAAAATATGCATAAACAATATGGAAGCCACACCATAACCATAAATACGGCTAAAAGGAGAGCGTTGCCGTTCGGCTACAAAAATAATCCGAATCAGTAAACCGATGAGTAAACCCACTACAACAAAGCTTCCAATAAATCCCCATTCTTCGCCTACAGTACAAAATATAAAATCGGTACTTTGTTCGGGTACAAAATTAAATTTGGTTTGCGTTCCGTTTAAAAATCCTTTCCCTATAAATCCTCCTGAACCAATGGCAATTTTAGATTGGTTCACATTGTAACCAGCCCCTTTCAAATCCATTTCCTTACCAAGTAATACATTGATTCTCTGCCGTTGATGATCCTGCAATACATTGTCGAATACATAATCCACAATAAAAACAAAGCTTATGGTTAATACCAAAAATGTGAGGATGGTAAGAATGCCCCGCTTGTTTCTCCGGATAAAAAAAATAAAAACCAAAGCCAGCCCAATCACAATGCCTGATAAAATAAATTGATTGATGAGCAAAGCCAATACAAAAAGGACAGCAGCAATCAATCCGAATATCAGGATATTACCCGATAATCCTTCGCGATATAAAACCAGAATAAAAACAACATACACAATAGCAGATCCTGTGTCGTTCTGAAGTAATATAAGCAATGCGGGGACTATCAAAATTAAGGATGCATAGACCTTTGTTTTAAATTCCCGGATATGAATACCGGATGTACTCAAAAACTTAGCCAGCGCCAGATTAGTAGCAAATTTAGAAAATTCAGAAGGTTGCAAACCAAATCCACCAATTTCAAACCAGGATTTGGAACCTGCAGTTGTTTTACCTGTAATTAATACAATAATCAATAAAAACAGAAAAAAACCAAAGATACCGAATGCAAACTGTGTAAAAAACTTAGGATCAATTGCCATGATAAACAAGGCAATGAGTGCTGATGATGCAATCCATATCATCTGCTTCCCATAACTTTGCGAAAAGTCGAAAATGCTTTTGTGGTTTTCGTCGTAAACAGCTGCATAAATATTGAGCCATCCCATCAGAACCAGCAAAAGGTAGATGCCAACCATCACCCAATCAAAATTTCCCAGTATGCTTTTTTGTTCTCTCACTTTTTTAACATTAAATAAGCGTTGATCATTTTTTCTTCCAGTTCTTTACGTTTGACTTTTTTGGTTAGGTATTTTTCAATCATCAAACTGGCAATAGGCGCTGCCCAGGTACCTCCAAAGCCTGCATTCTCAATATAAACAGCAATGGCTATTTTAGGATTGTTTCTGGGTGCAAAAGCAATAAAAATCGAATGGTCTTCACCATGCGGATTCTGAGCAGTCCCGGTTTTCCCGCAAACTGCTATACTGTCAATTCTTGCTTTGGAAGCAGTTCCTCCGGGTTCATTCACTACTTCATACATTGCATCGGCAACGATTTGAAAATATTTATCACTGACTTTTGTTAGATTTTTTTTCAAAAATAATGGATTGATTATATTATTTTTCCCTATAGCTTTTACAAAATGAGGTGTATAATAGAATCCTCTATTTGCAAAAATTGTAGCAATATTTGCCATTTGCAACGGAATGATACCCATTTCTCCCTGTCCGATACTTAAAGAATAAATAGTGCTGAATGCCCATGCATGATGACCGTATATCTTATCATAGTAAGGCACATCAGGAATGCGTCCTTTTTTAACATTCGGAATATCAACCTCTAATCGTTGTCCTAACCCAAAAGTCATAGCAATATTACTCCAGCGTTTCAATCCAAGTTCACTGTCTGTAAACCTGTCTTTTGCAAGCCCTTGTTGGATTTCTCTTTTAAATACCTGATAAAAATAGGGATTACAAGACATTTTGATAGCACTTTTTAAATCGGTAGCATTGGGATGATTATGGCAACCCAACAGTGACTTATCACAAGGGAAAGCAGTTCTTTCGTTGATTACACCTTCTTCCAAGCCAATTAATGATTGAACAATTTTAAAAATAGATCCTGGTGGATATACAGCCATCAGTGCTCTGTCGAACAAAGGTTTGCTGGGATCTTTAAGCAAAATATTATAATTCGTTCCTCTCACTCTACCAACCAGTAAATTTGGATCGTACACCGGGCTCGAAACCATGGATAAAATTTCGCCTGTAGAGGGTTCGATGGCAACAATACTACCAATTTTGTTTTTCATCAATAATTCACCATAAGCCTGTAATTCTGCATCCAGTGTTGAATGAAGTATTTCACCTGCTATAGCTGCTGTATCGTAGATTCCATTATGAAAACTACCTTTTTCGCGGTTGAAAACATCTACCATGATGATTTTGGATCCTTTTTGGCCTCTCAAAATATTTTCATAATACTTTTCCAGACCACTCATGCCTATATAATCGCCTGATTTATAGTATTCATCAGATACATTAGGCCCTACTTCACCAATATAACCCAACGTATGCGCTGCAATGGATAACGGATATTTTCTTAACGTACGGGACTGCACATAAAAGCCATTGTATTTGTACATTTTCTCCTGTAAATAGCCATAATTTTCTTTAGAAATCTGTTTCTCAAAAATAGAAGCTGCATAAGGAGAATAATCTCTTGCTTTTTTAAGTTTCAACACTAAATCTTCTTTAGTGATGCCTACTAAATTACAAAGCTCTAGTGTATCAAATGATTTCACTTGTCTGGGGATCACCATTAAATCGTAGACAGCTTCGTTGTATACCAGCAATTTATTATTGCGGTCATAAATTAATCCACGAGCTGGATAATGGGTTACAAAGCGCAAAGCATTTTTGTTAGCTGACAATACATAGCTATTGTCAACTACTTGTAAAAAAAACAAACGAGTTATAAAAATAAAACCCACTACCACAAAAATGGTAATCACCACATATTTTCTATTATCGTAAGGGTTTTTCATAGATATGCCGGCTATTCGGTATTCAAACTAATTTATTCAAAAAACCCTGCAGGGTTATAACAACCATAACAGGGTTAATGTTATATACTTGGACTCATGAGTTTGTAAAACAAAATATTTTCATAATGCATTGCAAACTCATTAGCCAGTATCAATGTATCTGGATTTTGACAGCAATTAGGACTCTCCCTCAAAGCTATCTGTTTTCTTCATAATCAATCAAGACTTATCTATTTATTATCATTTTATAAATATTCAAAAGAATTTACAAAAATAAAAATAAATTTATGATTTACCATCTCTTTTTGCTTGGTCTTCCAGTTCTGCTTGTATTATCAGATTCTCTATTATTCTGGCTAGGATTTGGATCTCTTTTGACATGATTATCAGATTCTCTTACCGGACGACTCCCGTTGTCTCTGGATGAACGATTGTCTGATTCTCTGGAAGAACGACTCCCAGCATCTCTGGATGGGCGATTGTCTGATTCTCTGGAAGGACGACTGCTTGAATCTTTATTAAAACGGCTGCCTCCTGAATCTTTGTTCCATTCTTTTCGTTCACCACCTCTACGGTCATCGCTTCTTCTATCGCTTCCTCTATCACTTCCTCTTCTATCGCTTCCTCTGTCGAAACTTCTTCTGTCATCACTTCTGCTGCTGCTATCATTCCTTCTGGCTGGTCTTCTATCACCACCATATCCTCCTCCATCGCGGCGTCCACTGCTTCTTCCTGAGTCGCCACCATCTTTTCTGGGTGATGATTGTTCAATGGCAACTGATCTGTCACCATATCTTACATCTTTAAATGCAGCTAAAATCAAGTCAAGATAACTCGCTTCTACTTCAAAGAATGAAAAAGATTTAAGAATTTCTATTTTCCCAACTTTTATTTCTTTGCTTTGCATGACATCATTTAGTAATCCAATCAAATGAGGAGGTTGTAACCCATCCATATTTCCAAGATTAATAAATAATCTTGCAAATCCTTCGGTAGTATCTGGTTTACCTGAGCGTTCGTTTCCTTTTTCGGAAACATTTAAATCAGGTGCATTTAAGTAATAGTTCAGAAAACGGTTGAACTCAACAGAAACAAAACGTTTGATCAGTTCTTCCTTGCTCAGTTCTTCTAACTTTTTAAAAATTACCGGTAAAAAATCGGCAATTTCCTCTTCTTTAACCGCTACTTTTTCCATTTTTTCAATCATGTGAAAAAGTTGCTTTTCGCAAACTTCTTTTCCATTGGGGATTTTAGCCATTTTGAAACTTTTCCCAATGTGTCTTTCAATTTCTTTTATTTTATGTTTTTCACGCATATTGGTAATGGCAATGGAGATACCGGATTTATCGGCTCTTCCTGTTCTGCCACTTCTATGAGTATATGCATCGATTTCGTCGGGAAGGTTGTAATTAATTACATGCGTAAGATCATTTACATCCAACCCTCTGGCAGCAACATCAGTAGCAACAAGCATCTGAAGATTTCTTACCCTGAATTTGTTCATAACGCTATCACGCTGAACCTGCGACAAATCGCCATGCAAAGCATCGGCATTGTAACCATCCTTGATCAACCAATCTGCAACTTCCTGTGTTTCTCTACGTGTACGACAGAAAACAATGGCGTATATATCAGGGTAGTAATCAGCAATTCTTTTAAGGGCAAGGTATCTGTCTTTGGCATGTACCAAATAGCAATAATGTTTTACATTATCTGAGCCTGAATTACGTGATCCTACAGTTATTTCAACAGGCTTTTTCATATAACCTCTGGCAATTTTTTCAACTTGCGATGGCATGGTGGCTGAAAATAACCAGGTGTTTTTAGTTTCTGGTGTTTCTTTTAAAATTTGGTTCAACTCATCCTGAAACCCCATATCGAGCATTTCATCAGCTTCGTCTAAAACGGCATATTTTACTTTGGAAAGATTAATTTTGCCTCTTCTCATCAAATCAAGCATTCTACCAGGTGTTGCCACAATTACATTTACACCTTTCGACAATTGTCTGATTTGTGTATCAATGCTGGCTCCACCATAGATAGGAATTACTTTAAAAGTTTCAATGTATTTTGCATAAGATTTTAAATCGTTTGCAATTTGAATGCACAATTCACGGGTGGGACACAGAATAAGTGCTTCCGGAATGGTGTTGTTACTGTCAATTTTGTTGATAAGAGGTAATCCAAAGGCAGCAGTTTTACCGGTACCTGTTTGTGCAAGTGCAACCAAATCAGTATCTTGTTCTAATAAAACCGGGATTACTTCTTCCTGAACCGGCATGGCTCTTTCAAAACCTAATTCTTCAATAGCTTTCAATACTCGAGCATCAATGCCTAATTCGCTAAATGTCTTCATTTTGTGTATAATTTTTAAATAATCTGCAAAAGTAGTCTAATTCTTTGTCTTTCCGAAATATAATTTCATATTTTATTGATAATTAGCTGTTATTTAACAAAATTTGAATGGAAACACATCTCCTGATCATTCTCATCAAAAATGTTTGTATTATTTTATTCTTCAGCATATTTATTATCGCTACCTTTGTCTCAAAATGATATTTAATTACACGCAATCAATCAACATACTATGTAAGTAAACTCTCCTGAATACTTGTAAGGCTTACAAATTTCTCAGGACTCAGAACATTTTACTTTTAGCAACTGCATCAAATTGACATTAATTTGATGAAAATTCATTAATTTTATACTATGAAGAAGCAATTTTATACATTCTTGATTATTTTATTTTTCTCATTTGCAGCAAATGCACAAAAAAGCACCATTAGTGGGTTTGTTTATGAAAAAGGGAGCAGCGAATCCATCATAGGGGTCAATGTTTACCTCCCCGAATACAACATAGGAACAACTAGCAATACCTATGGATTTTATTCAATTACACTAGACAAAATGGATACTGTAGAAGTTAGATGGTCGTTTGTAGGGTATCAAACCATTGAGAAAAAAATCAGTTTAAGGTCCAGCCAGGAATTAAATATTGTACTGCAACCTTCGATAACGCTGAAGGAAGTTGTAATTTCAGGCAACAGAGAGCAAAAACAAAGCGAAGAAACCCGTATGAGTACCATCGCATTGAAACCGGTTGATGTTAAAAACATCCCGGCATTACTCGGCGAAAAGGATGTTTTTAAAGCATTGCAATTGATGCCTGGCGTTCAGAAAGGAAGCGAAGGCTCGAGCGGTTTATATGTGAGAGGAGGAGGACCCGATCAGAATTTAATTATATTGGATGAAGCTACTGTGTACAATGCTAACCATCTGTTTGGGTTTTTCTCTTTGTTTAACGGAGATGCTTTAAAGTCTATAGAACTAACAAAAGGAGGTTTTCCTGCACGGTATGGAGGTAGGTTGTCGTCTGTAATTGATATGACGATGAAAGATGGCAACAAAGAAAAATTCTCCGGAGAAGCAGGGGTCGGCATTATATCTTCCCGTTTATTGCTCGAAGGGCCGATTGTTAAAAACAAATCTTCATTTATTGTTTCAGGAAGAAGAACATATATTGATATTTTAATGCAACCCTTTATTCAAAGTACAACCAGCTCAAAAGCCGGCTATTATTTTTATGATTTAAATGCCAAAATAAACTATGATTTTGGAAATAAAAACAAATTGTATTTGAGTGGATACTTTGGCAGGGATAAATTTTACGCCAGTGAACTGGGCGACAATCAGAGCAGTAATGGTTTATTCTGGCAAAATGCCACAACTACCTTGCGTTGGAATCATCTTTTTTCAAATAAAATATTTTCGAACACTTCAATTATTTTCAGTGATTATACTTTGAAATTATATGCTGAAGAAGAGTATGTGAATGAACGATTTGAACTGAATTACAAATCCGGAATCAGAGATTATTCAGGTAAATTTGATATTCAGTATTTACCCAATACCAATCATCTGATCCGGGCAGGTTTCACCTCTATTTATCATATTTTCACACCCAGTGCTTTTGTAGTAAAAACGAATGTTTTGGCTGAAAATATTGAGAATATCGTAAAAAATGAAGGGATAGAAACTTCTGCTTATCTAGAAGATGAGATTAAAATTAAAACCAAGTTAAAATTAAATCCCGGGATTAGGATATCCAGTTTTTCAGTCGGGAACAAATTCTATATCAATCCTGAGCCTCGGTTATCTGCAAGTTATATGTTGAAAAAAGATCTGGCTATAAAGGCATCTTTTGCCAGCATGTCACAGTATTTGCATTTGTTGAGCAGCACTGGTATAGGTTTACCTACCGATTTATGGGTACCAGCTACCGAAAATGTGAAGCCTCAAAAATCGTGGCAGGTAGCTGCCGGAATGGCCAAAGATATTGATAAGTATGATTTAAGCATTACAGTGGAAGGTTATTTCAAAAAATCCAACAACATTATAGGTTATCTCGAAGGTTCAAATTTTTTAATGTTAGAAGATCCATCTGTTACCAATGAGTTTAACTGGGAAAAAAATATCACTTCCGGCCAGGCGTGGTCGTATGGAGGAGAACTGTTAATCCGCAAAACGGCCGGAAAATTCACAGGTTGGATTGGATATACATTGTCGTGGACACAATTACAATTTGACGAACTCAATTTTGGAAAAAAATATTATGCACGTTACGACCGCCGCCACGACATTTCATTAGTGGGCATATACAGCATCAGTGAAAATATAACGCTTTCAGCCACTTGGGTATATGGAACAGGCAATGCCATAACGCTTCCAAAGGCATCCTATTCACCTGTCCCATTTGGAGAAAGTTCCTATAATCAAACAGTCGAAGACTATGGTGATAAGAACAGTTTTCGGATGGCTCCTTACCATCGTTTTGACATTGGCATTCAATTTCATAAAATAAGACCTAAATATAAGCGTACCTTTGAGATAGGTCTTTACAATGCTTACAACCGGAAAAATCCTTTCTATTATTATTTAACGACAAAGTACAATTTTGTGGACGGAACTCAAAAAAGTGTAATCAATCAAGTGTCGTTGTTCCCAATTATTCCGTCAATTAGTTGGTCTATTAAATTTTAATAAATAAACAAAATGAAAAATAATATCTTTTTAATAACGTGCTTACTTTCTATTCTACTTATTTCATGCGAAAAAGAAGTGGATGTGGAAATAAAAGACAATGACCCTAAAATTGTACTCAGTGCACATATCGGGGCAGGTGACAGTCTGAAATGTTATGTTTCTTCGTCAATTCCTTTATATGCTACAAACAACGGCCAGATTAAAGTTATTGAAGACGCTGTTGTAGAAGTATCTTCTGATAATATAACCTGGAAAACACTCCATTACAATCCATTTTATTACTCCTATTCTTTATCCCTCATTGATTTTTCTCCTTCCGAAGGACAAACCTACTATATAAGGGCATCGGCGAATGGTTTTAAATCCGTAAATAGTTCATGCACTATTCCATTTTACAATCCGGTAGATGTAACGCTGGTAAAAATAGATACAACCGACAATTCAGGCATGGGTAATTATATGATAGGCATTACAATCAAAGTAAAAGATGCAATCGGTCAAAGAAATTATTATGGCATCCAAGCTTTTTTAAATGAACAGGAGTTTTATTTAGAAAACAATACCAACTGGATTTTTTCGGATAATATTGGTGATGGAAGTGAATTTATTTTCAAATACACCCATTGGTACTGGCATCATGGAGATGTTATAAAAATCAGATTGCTTCAATCAGACGAATCGTTTTACCGTTTTCATTATTCTTTTGATAATTATATTTCTGACGATCCTTTTACAGAACCTTCCCCTGTATTTTCAAATATTGAGAATGGCCTGGGAATTTGCTCAGGATATACTTCTCGTGATTATACTTTTGTGATTCCATAGGAAACAATTCAATTGAGATGTTACACTCATAAAATATTTTAATTACCCCTTTGAATTGGAATGTAATTTGTTCATTAGTAAATTTGTAAGTTAAATTCACGGGATTACTTGATATTCATTTTTACTATGAAGAAGAAGAAAAAGAAGACAAATATAATTAATGATATAAAATTATAAAGAAAAAGATTATAATATCTTCTATTTCAACTTAATGTGATTTTAATTTTGAATTTAAAAATATTTTAAACCAATTAATCCTATTTACTTAATAAATGATCCCTATTCATTTCAAGAACTTTTTACGCACATTCATGTTAATTAATTCACAATTAGATAGCGGAGCTTCTTTTTTTTGATAAGAAGTAAACTTTTTATCTATTTTTGCATAAATTTGAAAATTGATTTTAAGGATATGTCAACACACATTAAGTTAAAAAAAGGATTGAATGTAAAACTTTTGGGCGAGGCTGAAAGACTGTTGTCTGCTTCACAATTCATCCATTCGTATGCTATAAAACCCAGTGATTTTCACGGAATTATTCCAAAATTGCTTGTAAAAGAAGACGAAATGGTTAGTGTCGGAAGTCCTCTATTTTATAACAAATTCGATGAAAGAATTATAATTACTTCTCCTGTTAGCGGGAAAATTACTGCTATCCAAAGAGGCGAAAAAAGAATCATCGAAGAAATACATATCGAAGCTACACCCGAACAGCATTACATTGATTTTGGAAAAGCTACTGTTGGAGAATTAAACAAAGAGCAAATTACTGACAAATTACTCAAAAGCGGCGTTTGGGCATATATCCGTCAACGTCCTTATTCAATTATCGCCAATCCGTCTGATGTTCCAAAGGCTATTTTTATTTCGGCCTTCGACACTGCACCTTTAGCACCTGATTATGACTTTATTCTTCATGGAAAAGGTGAGTTGTTTCAAACCGGACTGGATGTACTGGCAAAATTAACACCGGGGAAAGTCCATTTAAATTTAAACAGCGAATCAAACGTATCAAAAGTGTTTTCAAATGCTAAAAACGTTGAAATCACCTATTTTTCAGGACCTCATCCTGCAGGCAATGTGGGTATTCAAATACATCATATCAATCCGATTAATAAAGGAGACATTGTTTGGTACATCAATCCTCAGGATGTAATCACTATCGGAAACCTTTTTGTTGAAGGAAAATATGATGCCGCAAAAATAATTACGATGAACGGGTCTGAAGTGCTCCATCCAAAATACCATAAAGTTATCAGTGGATGTAATATTTCGAACCTTGTCCACAACAATGTAACAGCGACTAATTTACGTTTTATCAGCGGCAATCCGTTAACTGGTAAAAAAATAACAGCTGATGGTTATTTAGGATTTTACGACCACCAACTTACTGTTATTCCCGAAGGAAACTACTATGAATTTTTCGGATGGGCCACTGCGGGAATCAATAAATTCAGCTTTTCAAGAAGTTTTTTTTCTTGGCTGATGCCTTGGAAAAAATACAAACTGGATACAAACCTACATGGAGGAGAACGTGCTTATGTAATTACAGGTGAATACGAAAAAGTATTACCTATGGAAATACTACCGATGCAACTGATAAAAGCAATTCTTGCTGAAGATATTGACATGATGGAAAAATTGGGTATTTATGAAGTGGATGATGAGGATTTTGCATTGGTAGAATTTATAGATACCTCAAAAACCGAAATTCAACAGATTATACGCAATGGTTTAGATTTGATCCGCAAGGAAATGAGTTAATAAAATATTGATTGATAACAATATACTAAATGAAGGCATTAAGAAAATACATTGATAAAATAAAACCTAATTTTGAAAAAGGTGGCAAATTTGAAAAACTGGAGTCAAGTTTTGGAGCAATCGAAACTTTCCTTTTTGTTCCAGACAAAGTTACCTTCAAGGGCAGCCATATCCGCGACAGCAATGATATGAAACGAACCATGAGTGTGGTGGTGATTGCTTTGATTCCGGCTTTACTTTTTGGAATGTGGAATGTTGGGTTTCAGCATGCATTATCCATTGGAGCAAGCAACAGCATCATCAATAATTTTATTTTTGGTTTTATAAAAGTATTCCCAATTATAGCAGTTACTTATATTTCGGGACTGGGTGTTGAATTTATTTTTGCACAATATCGTGGGCACGAAGTAAATGAAGGTTTTCTGGTCACTGGAATGCTGATTCCATTGATTGTTCCTGTTGACATCCCTCTCTGGATGGTAGCTGTGGCAACAATTTTTGCAGTAGTATTCGGCAAAGAAGTATTTGGAGGCACCGGTATGAATATATTCAATCCTGCACTTCTGGCCAGGGCATTTTTGTTTTTTGCCTATCCTGCACATATTACAGGTGATAATGTTTGGATTAACGGTTTATCAAGTGGGAAAGGAGTTCTGGATGGTTTCTCAGGAGCAACTCCTCTCAGTAATTTAAGTCTGAATATTGTTGACAAAACACCATTCTGGGATATGTTCTTTGGATTTATGCCCGGCTCGATAGGAGAAACATCTAAACTGGCCATTCTTATAGGAGCTGCTATTCTTCTCTTTACCGGAATCGGCAGTTGGAGAACCATGCTCTCAGTCTTTGCAGGCGGTATTGTTATGGTATTTATATTTAATATATTTGCTGTAAATAATTACATGCGTATTGACCCACTCACTCACATGGTAATGGGCGGATTTATGTTTGGAGCTGTTTTTATGGCAACAGATCCTGTATCTTCTTCACAAACCAATAAAGGAAAGTATATTTATGGATTTTTGGTGGGTATGTTTGCCATCTTGATAAGGATTTTCAATCCGGCTTATCCCGAAGGTATGATGCTTGCTATCCTTTTAATGAACACTTTTGCTCCTTTGATTGACTATTATGTGATTGAAGCTCATATCAAAAAAAGATTAAAAAGATTAGTCAAAGTAAAAAATTGATTTATAACTTAATACGCATAAAAAATGTTTAGTAACAGATATATATTTATTTATTCTTCGGTGATAGTGGTGTTGGTTGCTACTGCACTTGCAATAGCTGCCATGCAGTTGAAACCTTTTCAGGAAAACAACAAAAGAGTAGAGAAAATGCAAAACATACTAAGTTCGGTTAACATTGAAAGCACTGTGAAAAATGCAGAAGAACTGTACAATAAATTTATCTTCGCAACCGAAGTTATCAATTTAAAAGGTGATAAAATTGAAAATACCAAAGCATTTGACATTGATCTATACGATGAGTTCAAGAAAAAACCGGAATCACGTCGATTTCCTGTATACTTAGCAAAACTTGAAAACGGAGATACTGCGCATATCTTTGCATTAAGAGGCAAAGGTTTATGGGGCCCTATTTGGGGTTACATTTCATTTAAACCTGACATGAACACCATTATCGGCTCCATGTTTGACCACAAAGGAGAAACACCCGGTTTAGGTGCTGAAATCGACACTAAAGTATTTCAACAACAATTTGAAAATAAAACGATTTTCGATGAAACTGGCAAATTTACTTCTGTTAAAACTATTAAAGGTGGTGCAAAACCAGATGATATGCACGGTGTAGATGCCATTGCAGGCGGAACCATTACAAGCAACGGAGTAAATCTTATGATTTACGATTGCTTGTTAAATTATCAGGCGTATATTAATAAAACAAAAAAATAATATTACAATATGAGTTCAAACAGCAATTCGAAACAGAGAACAACTTTGTTTTCTGCTCAAAATTTAAATCTGCTTAAAGCCCCTATCAGTCTGAACAATCCGATAACAGTGCAGGTTTTAGGTATTTGTTCTGCATTGGCAGTAACAGTGCAGATGAAACCAGCATTGGTGATGGCTTTGTCGGTTACTGTAGTTGCTGGCTTTGCAAACCTTATCATTTCATTAATGCGAAACGGAATCCCACCGAGTATTCGTATTATTATACAATTAGTAGTGGTGGCTGCACTGGTTATTCTTGTTGATCAATTACTCAAAGCTTTTGTATATGATGTTAGTAAAAAACTATCTGTATTTGTAGGTTTAATAATTACAAACTGTATTCTAATGGGAAGGCTGGAGGCTTTTGCGATGTCGAATAAACCCTGGCAGTCTTTTCTTGATGGGATTGGTAATGGAATGGGTTACGGTTTAATATTGGTAACAGTATCCTTTTTTAGAGAACTGTTGGGGTATGGTAAAATATTCGGAATGCAGATTATCCCTGAATCCTTTTACAATTTTGGATACGAAAATAATGGATTAATGATACTTCCTCCAATGGCACTTATTCTTGTAGGTACTATTATCTGGATTCATAGAAGTTTTAATAAAGAATTAATAGAAAAATAATTCTACTGATAGTTTATAATTCTAAGCTTTGCTTAGTCTAATTTGATTTGTTTTAATTTGTTCATAAACATAAATATACATTCCGAAATTATGGAAAATTTATTTAATTTATTTGTAAGATCCATTTTCATTGATAATATGATATTTGCATATTTTCTTGGAATGTGCTCTTACCTTGCAGTTTCTAAAACCGTTAAAACCTCAATGGGTTTGGGTGTTGCTGTAACTTTTGTATTGCTCATCACAGTACCAACCAATTGGCTGATTGAGCATTATTTGTTAAAAGCCGGAGCATTGGCATGGATGGGAGAATCCTACAAAACTGTTGATTTAAGCTTTTTAAGTTTTATCGTATTTATAGCTGTGATTGCTGCCATCGTTCAGTTGGTGGAAATGGTGATAGAAAAATTTTCGCCACCATTGTACAATGCATTAGGAATTTTTCTTCCCTTGATAGCAGTAAACTGTGCCATATTGGGAGCTGCTTTGTTTATGCAGGAAAGAGAATACGGAACCATAACAGAAGCCTCTGTTTATGCAGTTGGGTCAGGAATTGGCTGGCTGTTGGCCATTGTTTCACTGGCTGCTATACGCGAAAAAATAAAATATTCGAACATACCTGCACCATTGCGTGGTTTGGGAGTTACCTTTATACTTACTGGACTCATGGCTATTGCTTTCATGAGCTTTATGGGAATAAAAATATAGGCATATAAGCATTATTTAAAATCAATAGGATTATGGGATTAGGATTTATTATTACGATAAGCATTTTTATATTTCTTTCAATTACAATATTACTAGTTGGAATATTGCTTTTTGCCAAAGCCAGATTAGTTCAATCGGGTCCGGTAAAAATTACAATTAACGATGAAAAAGAAATAAATGTACAAGCGGGATCAACGTTGCTTCAAACACTGTCACAACAAAAGATTTTTCTGCCTTCTGCTTGTGGTGGTGGTGGTACTTGTGCCATGTGCAAATGCCAGGTTACCCAAGGTGGTGGTACAATTTTGCCCACAGAAACCGGATTTTTTACCCGTAAAGAACAACTCAATCATTGGCGGTTGGGATGTCAGGTAAAGGTTAGAGAAGACATGGAGATTAAAGTGCCTGAAGAAATTTTTGGTATTAAAAAATGGGAATGTGAAGTGATTTCTAATCGTAACGTAGCTACTTTTATTAAAGAGTTTATTGTACAATTGCCCGAAGGCGAAAATCTTGATTTCAAATCAGGGGGTTATATTCAAATTGATGTTCCTGAATGTGAAGTAGATTTCAAAAAAGATATTGAAGTGGAACTCGAATACAAAAATAATTGGGATATCTACAAAATGTGGGATCTGAAAATGAAAAATGAAGAACCTATTTTTCGTGCATATTCTATGGCCAATTATCCTGCCGAAGGTAACAAAATCATGCTGAACATTCGTATTGCCACTCCCCCTTGGGATAATAAAACTAAATCGTTTATGAATGTCAATCCTGGTATTTGTTCTTCCTACATTTTCTCACGTAAGCCAGGCGATAAAGTAACAATTTCCGGCCCTTACGGTGAATTCTTTATCAAACCTACGCAACGCGAAATGATGTTTATTGGCGGAGGTGCAGGTATGGCACCTATGCGTTCGCATATCTTCGATCAATTCATTACCCGTCACACCAATCGCAAAGCAACATTCTGGTACGGTGGCCGCTCACTGAGAGAACTTTTTTATATCGATGAATTTGAAAAAATTCAAAATGAAAATCCTAATTTCACATTCAACATTGCCTTATCGGAACCATTGCCCGATGACAACTGGACGGGTTATAAAGGATTTATCCATCAAGTGATCCTTGAAAATTATCTTAAAAATCATCCCGAACCCGAAGAAATTGAATACTACATTTGTGGACCACCCATGATGAATGATGCAGTTTTGAAAATGCTCGATGATTATGGTGTACCCAAAGATATGATAGCATTCGATGACTTTGGTATATAAAAAAAAGCTCACATAATTGAATGTGAGCTTTTTTTTTGAATGTATAAAAACTATTCTGGGTGAATTGCTTCTACAGGACAAACATCAGCACAAGAACCGCAGTCAGTACAAACGTCAGCATCAATTTTATAGATGTCACCTTCAGAAATCGCTTCAACTGGACATTCATCGATACATGTACCACAAGCAGTACAATCTTCAGAAATTTTATAAGCCATAATATTTATTATTTAAAGTTTAATTTGTGAGTGCAAATATATCTCAATATTTCCTAATATCATGAAAAAAAACTATTTTTTTTTATTGATGCAAGCATTTTAATTTATATCTATTTGATTATCTTTCTTTTACACAAATTTTAAAATAAAAGCTATATAGCTGTTTCCTTCCGCTTGTAAATAAAATTGGAATAGCGTAATTCAGCTTTTTCATCATATATATTTTCCTGTTTTTCAAGTACATCCCATTCTGAAAAATCGATTTCAGGAAAAAAAACATCAGCTTCAAAATCCTTATGGACGACGGTTAAATAGAGTTTATCAGTAACAGGCAAAAACTGTCTGTAAATACTTTCTCCTCCTATTATGAAGTTTTCTGCGTTATCATCACACAGTGCTATAGCATCATCGATAGTATTTGCCATTAAGCAACCTTCGAATTTCAAACAAACATCTTTGGTAATCACAATACTTCTTCTGTTGGGCAATGGACGTTTAGGCAAACTTTCAAATGTTTTTTTTCCCATTACAATGGTATGATGAGTCGTAAGCTGCTTAAACCTTTTTAAGTCTTCCGAAAGATGCCACAATAGCTGATTTTCTTTACCAATAGCATAATTATCAGCTATTGCGACTATGATAGAGAGTTGTTTACTCATTTTCTATAAATTCAAAATTAAATACTTTTTGCAAATTCAACTTAACAATAGCAGCA
Source organism: Bacteroidales bacterium (assembly GCA_038204725.1). Lineage (GTDB taxonomy): Bacteria > Bacteroidota > Bacteroidia > Bacteroidales > JACABE01 > JACABE01. The sequence goes on from JBBRCQ010000009.1 coordinate 36,748, forward strand.
ACCTCATCAAAATCAAGTTTTTTACCCAGTTCTTTTTCCAGAGAAGTTACGGATTTATCTGTAAAACCGCATGGATTGATATGCTTAAAATAATCAAGATCGGTATTTATATTAAACGCAAACCCATGCATGCTCACCCAATGACTGGTTCTTACTCCAATAGCACAAATTTTTCTTACCTTTTTTGGATCATTTACATCTAACCAAACACCAATGGCACCTTCAAGTCTTTCAGCTTGAAGGTTGTAGTGCTGCAATGCTAATATAATTGCTTCCTCCAGACTATAAATATACTCTTTGATCCCTAAATTAAAAGCAGTTAAATTTAAGATGGGATATCCCACCAATTGACCGGGACCATGATAAGTAATATCGCCTCCTCGGTTAATCTTGTGGAAAGTAGCATTCTTAGCTTGTAACTGAATGTAATTGATGAGCATATTATCTTCGGAACCACTTTTGCCCAATGTATATACATGTGGATGCTGACAGAATATTAAATGATTGATAATATCCGTTTTATCTTGTCGTTTTTCGTTAAGAATTTCATTGAATAAAGATTCCTGATAATCCCAGCATTCTTTATAATCTATTTCCTGAATTGAATGAAAAATTGTTTTTTTTGACATTTTTTGTTTTTTATTGACACAAAGGCACGATTATAAAAAGAAGAAAATGCCTAATGTACTGATGTGAATTAAGTCAAGCCAGCATAATAAAAATCAATCGACCTGAAATATTTTTACCTTTTACTTCAGTCTTCCGACTTAGTACTTCCGACTTATTTACTTTTTGCTTCTGTCTTTGGACTTGCTTCTTTTTTTTTACTTTATCTGATTTTCCGCACGATAAGACGACCTGACCATAGGAGCACTTTCGGCAAATTCAAATCCTTTTTTCAAAGCTACTATGCGATAATATTCAAACTTTTCGGGAGTAATGTATTCCTCAACTGAAATATTCTGTCTGGAGGGCTGCAAATACTGTCCAATTGTAATTATTTTACATCCGACCGCCAGCAAATCATCCATGGTTTGAAGTATTTCGTCTTCAGCTTCACCTAATCCCAGCATAATTCCCGATTTGGCAGTTACACCTCCCTGAGCGATGTATTTCAAAACTTCCAGACTCAAGCGATATTTGGCTTTGGTTCTGATGGAAGGTGTCAATCGTTCCACTGTTTCAAGGTTGTGCGAAATAATTTCTGGATTTGCATCCATCACTTGCTGAATTAAGGTTGTATTTCCCTGAAAATCAGGTATCAAGACTTCTAGGGTAGTTGTAGGATTTAATTCTTTAATTTTAAATATCGTTTCAGCCCAATGATTTGCTCCTAAATCCGGTAAATCATCTCTGTCGACGGATGTAATCACACAATGTTTTAAATTCATCAACCTGATAGAATTTGCGATACTTAATGGTTCTCCGGCATCAGGAGGTAAAGGTTTCCCTGATTCGACATTGCAAAATTTGCAATTTCTGGTACATATATTCCCGAGTATCAAAAATGTAGCAGTTCCTCTGCTCCAGCATTCACCCAGATTAGGACAATCACCACTTTCACATATCGTATGTACATGATGTTGTTTTACAATTTCCTTTACTTTCAGGTAATCTTCGCCTTTTGCTAATTTTATTTTGAGCCACTCCGGTTTTCTTAAAAATTTCATTTTTATTCTTTATTTTAAATCAAAAAGTTATATCTATCTTGCCGGCAATCAGGCAATGAAAAAACATACATGATGTATGATATTCTTATCTGAAAATGAATATCGCTATTATTAATCACAATAGTTACTATATAGCAATTTCCCCTTTGATATGAGGCAATGGGTTATAATCCAGTAAATCAAAATCCTCGAATTTGAAATCGAAAATGCTATTCACATTCCGATTTATTTTCAATTGTGGGAGCGTTCTGGGTTCGCGAGTAAGTTGCGTTTTAACTTGTTCCAGATGATTCATATAAATATGTGCATCACCAAGGGTGTGAACAAATTCGTGTGCTACATAACCTGTTACATGAGCCATCATCTGCAATAAAATTGCGTAAGATGCAATATTAAAAGGAACGCCTAAAAACACATCAGCACTTCGCTGGTACAAATGACAGGATAATTTTCCGTTTGCAACATAAAACTGAAACATAACATGACAGGGAGGTAACGCCATTTTATCAATTTCGCCTACATTCCATGCACTCACGATATGGCGACGGGAATCCGGATTCGTCTTCAATGCTTCTACAACCTGAGAAATCTGATCAATGACATTTCCGTCAGCGGATTTCCAGTTGCGCCACTGATAACCATAAATAGGTCCTAAATCCCCGTTTTCATCTGCCCATTCATTCCAAATGGACACTTTGTTCTCGTTGAGGTATTTTATATTGGTGTCACCATTCAAAAACCATAATAGTTCGTAGAGAATAGACCTGAGATGTAATTTTTTGGTAGTCATCAACGGAAAGCCCTTTTCAAGGTTGAACCGCATCTGATAACCGAATGTACTGAGCGTGCCTGTACCTGTACGGTCATCCTTTCGGACACCATTTTGCATCACATGATCAAGCAATTGAAGATATTGTTGCATAGTAGAATTCAGTTTATAAAATTAAAACGGAAAAGTTTGTACAGCTATTTAATTGAAAATTAATAAGATATTTATTTCTGTAGATTATTTTCATTCCCATAAAATTAGCAGAGAGATTGTATTTTCTTCTGTACTACTGTTCTTTCAGAATGTAGATAGAAATATTAATGACGAATAATAAAACTTTCAGGGTAATCTTTATTAAGTTTTTCTTTCAATTGAATCACTTTCTTTTCGTCGGCAAATTTACCAATAATTAAGCGAAAAAAGCTAGTATTTCCTTTTTTGATTTCATGAATTATTATTTCTTCATTGCAAATAACCTTCATTTTCTCAGAAAGAACTACAGCATTTTTCTTTAATTTGAAACTTCCTATTTGTAATCCATAGGTTTTATTGAACTGAATCGAGATGGTATCATTGGTTTTATTATCGGTAATGATATCTTTTTTTAGTGATGATATCTCATCTTTTACCTTTGGATGTGTAATAATATTTTGAATATTGTTGGTTTCTACTAATTCAATTTTTTCAGGCTTGATGATTGATTTTACAGCTGCAATTTGTGTATCATTCCTGTTACTTTTGGGTTTCCCGTAACTTAAAACAGTTAGCTGCACTTTTGTGAGTCCATTGTAAATAAAACCCAACGAATCAGCAGCAGCTCGCGACAAATCAATAATCCTTTTGGTGATAAAGGGTCCTCTGTCATTGATTCTAACAATAATCGATTTCTGATTGTAAAGGTTGGTTACTTTCACTTTAGAATTAAACGGCAATGTAAGGTGAGCAGCTGTCATTTGCGATTCGTCGTATTTCTCACCATTAGCAGTGGTTTTACCATCCAACCAACCATGATAATAAGAAGCAATCCCAATTTTAGCATGATTAGCATACTGAGCGTTTAAACTTTGAAACCACAATAAAATCAGCACCAAAGTAATTCCAGAATACAGGAAGTTCAATCTCATAGCAATAGAAATAATTTAACAAAAGTAGTTAAAAATATTTACAAGGATCAATTTATATATAAATACTTCATTATCAGACAGAAATTCCAAATATTTACTTTAGAATGCATAAAGTCTATTTGTTTTAAATTTTATTTTTAATTGGCTTTTCGTTTTTATTTAATATGAATTGCTTTTGGGTCGTGTTTGTAATTGAAAACAAAAGGGAAAATAATAGCAAGCACCAATGCATATCCTGCAAAAGTAAACCAGATACTTTGCCAATCCCTTATTTCATTTTTAGTAAAATAATCAACCACTAAACCAGCACTGTACCCTCCAATCATTGCACCTAATCCATTGGTCATAAACATAAATAAACCCTGTGCACTTGCCCTCATGTTTATAGGTGCTTCATTTTCTACAAACAATGAACCTGAAATATTGAAAAAATCAAAAGCCATACCATAGATGATCATGGATGCCAATAGAAAAAAGATGCCAGTACCAGGATTCCCTAAACCAAATAATCCAAATCTCAATACCCATGCAAACATACTCATTAGCATCACTTTTTTGATACCGAATTTCTTTAAGAAGAAAGGTATGGCAAGAATGAACAAGGATTCAGAAATTTGAGAAATCGAAAGGGTAAAGAGTTTGTGTTTTACAACAAAAGAATCAGGAAATGTAGGTTTGAAACTTTCCAGGAAAGTACTGCCAAAAGCATTGGTAATCTGTAAAGCGGCTCCCAAAAACATGGCAAACAAAAAGAAGATAAACATTTTTTTCTGTTTAAACAATACAAACGCATCCAATCCCATTGAGGTTAAAATTGATTTGTTTTTAACTGACTTCACAGGAGGGCAGGAGGGCAAAGTAAATGCATAAAGTCCTAAAACGATGGCAGAAATAGCACTGAATATTAACTGAATTTTAGTAGCATCCCAGTTGAAAATATCAACAATCCACATGGCAGCTATAAATCCAATAGTACCCCAAACCCTAATTGGGGGAAAATCTTTTACAATATCAAATCCTTTTTTCTCAAGAATTATATAGGAAACTGTATTATTCAGAGCAATAGTAGGCATATACACCATCGAATTGAGCAACATTGCCCAAAAAAACATGTTTGGATCAGAAATAGTTGATGCCCATATCAGTATAACTGCTCCAAATAAATGACATAGACCAAGCACTTTTTCTGCATTCAGCCATTTATCGGCAACTATGCCCAATAAAGCCGGCATAAATAAAGAGGCTATACCCAGCGTGGAAAAAACAGCCCCAATTTGAGCACCTGTAAAGTGCAATGTTCCTCCCAGATAATTCCCGATTGATATCAACCAGGCACCCCAAATAAAGAACTGTAAAAAATTCATCAAAATAAGTCTGTTCTTAATACGCATCATATTTTTATATTTTAGTATATTGTAGTATTTTTATATTAATTAAAGAAACAATCTTCAATCGTTTCCTTAAATCTTAATACTGAATAACAATCAGTAATAGTACTTCGCAATCGCTCAGCAAATTATGCCTTCAGAAATTGTAGCTCGGGACTAAGCATAAGCTCAGTAACCAAATAACCATTAACCATTACCTCGTTTTTTAATTTCATCTCTCACCTGAGAAGCCCTTTCATAGTCTTCATTATCAATCGTAATTTTTAACAATTCTTCCAGTTCTTCCAAAGTATAATCCTTCAATTCGCTAGATTCATCCTCAGGTATATCTGATTTGGATTTTGAATCCTGCTCGTTTTCTGTCATTATGATCCCAGCTGAAGCTAAAACAGTCTCATTCGTATAAATTGGACAATGAAAACGAAGTGCCAATGCAACTGCATCGGAAGTACGTGCATCAATCTCTTCTATTTTTATACCATCCGAAACAATTAATTTAGCATAAAACACACCTTCCGAAAACTTATGAATAATTACTTCCGAAATCTGAAGATTAAAAGAGAAGGCAAAGCTTCTAAACAAATCGTGGGTCAAAGGCCGGGTAGGTTTCATTTTTTCAAGCTCTATGGCAATCGCCTGTGCTTCGAAACCGCCTATAATAATAGGCAATCGTCTTTCGCCGGTAGATTCACCAAGAATAAGTGCATAAGCACCCGTTTGTGTCTGACTATAGGATAAACCAATGATGTCTAATTTAATCTTTTCCATTATGGAATTACTATTTTGAGTATAAAACGACGAATTATATATTGCAAAAATAATTTTTTTTTCTGAACTATGATTTTTAAACATTCATATTTTCACTTATTCAATACTGTTCTAATTCTTTACAAAATTGTTCAAGGTCATTACGTCTGTCTATTAAGCAATTAGCTTAATTCTTCTTTTTCAGATAATAAGAAATCTTTTACTTATAAAACATTAATAACAATAGATTGTTAAGAAAAATATTAATTTTAATTAAACAAAAATAACGGAGGATTGATTTTCTTTCTTATATTTGCTAAAAAAATAAAAAAGTTTAGAACAAAAATGAATGATGTATGAAGAAATCTTTTAGTGTATTAGCGGCCTTTTTATTGCCCGTATTTAGTTTTGCCGGTGAAGCGGATTTAGTGATCCCTGAGGCAATTAAAAATGAATCCATTTTGTATTGGGGATTTTTAATCACAATTTTGGGAATGTTGTTTGGTTTATTCCAATTTTTAAAAGTAAAGAAAATAAAAGCACATCAATCCATGTTGGATGTGGCTCAGGTTATTTTCGAAACCTCCAAAACCTATCTATATCAACAAGGTAAATTTTTACTCATACTGTTTGCATTTATAGGTTCAGCAGTAGCCTTTTACTTTGGTTACTTGTCAGAAGTTAATTTTGGCATTGGTGGTGTTGCGATGATACTTGGTTGGACAGTGTTGGGGATCTCAGGTTCATACAGTGTTGCCTGGTTCGGTATCAGAATGAATACTTTGGCTAACTCAAGAATGGCATTTGCCTCTTTGGAAAGGAAACCCATTAAATTATTAAACATCCCTTTAAATGCGGGGATGAGTATTGGTGTGATGTTGATTTCACTGGAATTAATCATGATGCTGATTATTTTGTTGTTCGTTCCCGGTAAATATGCAGGTGCTAGTTTTATTGGCTTTGCAATCGGTGAATCTTTAGGTGCTTCGGCTTTACGTATAGCCGGTGGTATTTTTACTAAAATTGCAGATATTGGTTCTGATTTAATGAAAGTTATTTTCAAAATTGGCGAAGATGACCCAAGAAATCCAGGTACAATTGCCGACTGTGTTGGTGACAATGCAGGAGATTCTGTAGGTCCTACCGCCGACGGTTTTGAAACTTATGGTGTTACGGGTGTTGCGCTGATTGCCTTTATTTTACTTGCAATTACGGATGTTTCGTTACAAACCCAACTTTTAACCTGGATTTTTGTAATGCGTATTTTAATGATTATCACTTCTGTGGTTTCTTTTGGAATTAACAATGTAATCAGTAAAGCAAAATACGACCATGTGGATGAACTTGATTTTGAAAAACCATTAACTTCATTGGTTTGGATTACTTCTATTTTATCTATCTTCGTTACTTTTGCCATCAGTTATATTTTAATTCCTGATATAAACGGAAATACCGATATGTGGTGGATACTTTCAACCATAATCAGTTGTGGAACGCTGGGTGCTGCTCTCATTCCGGAATTCACAAAACTATTTACAAGTCCAAAATCAACACATGTAAAGGAAGTGGTTGAAGCTTCCAAAGAAGGCGGTGCTTCATTAAATATTTTATCCGGTTTGGTTGCCGGTAATTTCAGTGCTTTCTGGCAAGGGATGGTGTTTTTCTTATTAATGTTTGTCGCTTATTATGCAAGTACTTTTGGATTAGGAATCAACGAAGGTGGATTTATGATATATCCATCCATCTTCGCCTTTGGACTGGTTGCTTTCGGGATGTTAGGCATGGGACCTGTTACCATTGCTGTTGACAGTTATGGTCCGGTAACCGATAATGCACAATCTATTTATGAATTATCATTAATTGAAGAAATTCCCGGAATTGAAGCTGAAATCGAAAGAGATTTCGGGTTCAAACCCGATTTTGAAAAATCCAAATATTATCTCGAAGCGAATGATGGTGCAGGTAATACCTTTAAAGCAACAGCAAAACCAGTACTTATTGGTACTGCAGTAGTTGGTGCAACCACCATGATTTTTTCACTGATACTTGTAATTCAACACACTCTGGGAATTCAACCGGAAATGGTATTAAACTTATTGAATCCCTATTCAATTTTTGGATTCCTCCTGGGAGGTGCTGTTGTTTATTGGTTCTCCGGAGCATCCATTCAGGCGGTTTCCACTGGAGCAAGTCGTGCAGTGGCATACATTAAGGAACATATCAATCTCGACCCAAATGCACCTAAAAAAGCCGATGTGGAAAAATCAAGAGCTGTAGTAAAAATATGCACCCAATATGCTCAAAAAGGGATGCTGAATATCTTTATAGCCATTTTCTCATTTGCGCTTGCATTTGCCTTTCTAGCATCACCTGTCAACCTAGTGGATGGCATGACGGATGCTGAAAAATTAAAAGCAGCCGCTCCTGTTTCACTTTTTGTGAGTTATTTAATTTCTATTGCCTTCTTTGGTTTGTATCAGGCTATTTTTATGGCTAATGCCGGTGGCGCCTGGGACAATGCTAAAAAAGTAATTGAAGTAGACATGAAAGAAAAAGGAACTGATTTGCATGCTGCTGCCGTCATTGGCGATACCGTTGGCGATCCGTTTAAAGATACTTCTTCAGTTGCCTTAAACCCTATCATTAAATTTACAACCTTATTCGGTTTATTGGCCATGGAAATTGCAATTTCAGTTAATTTCAGACCGTATGCTCACTATGTTGGAATCGTTTTTCTGTCAGTTGCATTGTATTTTGTATACCGATCTTTTTACAAAATGAGAATACGACAATAAATTCATAACCATTCAACTTTAAAAAGCCTGATTATATCAGGCTTTTTAATTTTAGAATAGTCTTGTTAGTTTGTAAAAATGGCTATTCCGCCAAAACATACAGCTTACAAAGTAAAAGATGGAATAAATGAAAAGAAAAACAGAAGATACTTTTGGTTCCTTCTTTACTAAAACACTTCAGCTTAATTTCATTATATTTTTTACATTTATTTTGTTTAGCGTATCTTTACTTTTAATTTTGGAAATTAAACTTCAAATAACTTAACTTTGTCATCATTTTAAATGAAGCAAAAACAGCTAAAATCTTTAATTTCACTTGAAAATGAATATCTTTAAAAATAAAATTCTACGCAAATCAATCATAGCTTTCTCAATTTTTCTATTCGCCTTTTTACTCGGGAATTACGAAACGCGGAAAAATAAAATTGAAAATATAGCAGATGAAATCACCTCAAAATTAATTTCTAAAGAGAAAAAAGCAGATGATTTTATTACAAAAATAAAATTAAGCTTTAAAAAAAATGGAAATTGGGAAAATGTTCATACAATTATTCCTGAAAATATTTATAAAAAAGAAGGCATCCTTTTTCTAATCTGGAAAAACGATTCTTTAATCTATTGGTCGGACAATGCTGTTCCTTTTGATTTGGTAAATAATGAGGATTTGTTACAAAAAAAAATACAGAAACTACAAAATGGTTGGTTTAGAATTAAACACGAAAACTTCGACAACTATCAGGTAATTGCATTGCTTTTAATTAAAAGCGAATACAGTTACCAAAATGATTATCTTGTAAATAGTTTTCAAAAACGTTTCAATGTGCCTTCTCAAACTATTATAGGGATTGAGAAATCTGAGAATGCTATCCATGACGCAAATGGAAATTTTTTATTTTCAATTCATTTATCTGAGGAACTACCTATTGAAGATACAATAATATACATCCTTCTTATTTTGTATCTCATCGGATTTATATACTTCAGTTCACTTTTGTTCGACTTGTATGGCAAAGTGACTATTATTAAAGAATACCCATTGATCAGATTTATTTTATTCTTTATTGATATCCTTTTGCTGAGAGCTTTACTATTTATATTCAAGATCCCCGCAATACTATACAATTCAAAGCTTTTTAGTCCGTATCATTATGCATCCACTACTTATTTGCCTTCACTTGGCGACTTACTTATCAATTCGATTCTTCTTCTATTTATTGCTTATCTTTTTATTACAATAATAAATGCAGAAACAATTTTGAAGCATTTAAAAAAGATACCACTTCAGATCATCAGCATCTTATTGCTGTTTATAATGATTTTGTTTTTTTACTTCTATGTAGTTTTGTTCAAAAGTATTATTATTGATTCTAGCATCCCTTTAGTGCTCAATAATATATTTGGATTTAGCTTCGAAAGTTTGATTGCAAGTATTGTGATTTTTGTAATTAGTCTCTCCTTTTTGTTTTTTGCGATACATTTGTTTCGCATTGTATATCAGCACATAACTGACATAAAAACAATTTTGATTCACTTATTGATTGCTGTTATAATTTTCCTAATGCTTCCATTTCCAACATTTATGAGAGAAGGATTCATTTACCCGGTTTCCTTTTTCAGTTTGCTTTTAATTTTTTATCTCTTTGAAAGATTTGGACATCGAATCACTGTTTTTCAAAAAGTAATTGCATTCATCTTCTTCTTTTCACTATTTTCTACTTTTTCATTTTACAAATACAACGATATCAAGGAAAAAGGGAAAAGGAAATTATTGGTCCAGAAATTAACTGCTGAAAACGATCCTGTTGCTGAATTTTTATTTAAAGACATCATGCCTAAAATTAATTCTGACACAATGATTAACAAGCAATTAAATAATTTTTATCCAAAAGATTCAATTATTAATTATTTAAAAGCAAGATATTTTAAAGGCTATTTGGGTAAATATACCGAACAAATTACGTTGTGTAAAGATTTTGAGGCATTGATTATCAATCCGGATCTTATTAATGTAAATTGCGACAAATTCTTTTATGATAAAATTACTGCATTTGGAAAGCCTACCAATACCGAAAATTTTTATGCACTAGATTATGGGAACGGGAGCAACAGTTACATTGCTTTGTTCCGCTTTTTTGAGAACCACAACGATTCTTTGGTTCGCACCTCATTGTATATAGAACTGGATGCAAAATTTATTGCCAAAGATCTGGGTTATCCTGAGTTGCTAATTGATAAAAAGATGAATATCAATCCTGATTTGAGCAATTACTCTTTTGCCAGATACAACAAAGGATTACTTGTAAAACATTATGGGAAATATTTATATAAAAATTCAGAAATTCCATCCGACAAAAACAAGGGTTTTCGTTTTGTGGATAAAGACGGATATAACCATCTATATTATCATGTAAACGATAAAACTGACTTCATAATCAGTACTCCCAATGTAAGTTCAATGGAAAAACTGGCTCCATTTTCATACATTTTTGTTTTCTTTGGATTGGCACTATTGCTCTTTGGTCTGATTAACGGAAGTATAGAAAAAATAATTCCGCCAATATTAAATTTTAAAACAAGATTGCAATTGTCTGTTCTGACCATTATCGTTGTGTCTTTCATTATTATAGGGATTACAACTTTGTTTTATATTACTTCACTGAATAATGAAAAAAATTCGGAATTGCTTACAGAAAAAACACATTCTATTTTGTTGGAAATAGAGCATACAATAGGAAATATACAATTTTTTACACCTCAAATATCTACAGAAATTAATGATTTGCTTGTACGATTATCTAATATATTTTTTACCGATATCAATCTTTTTGATGCAAAAGGAAATCTTGTTGCATCCTCACGACCGCAAATATTTGATGAAGGGTTGATTTCCCGTAAAATGAATCCAATTGCCTATGCACAGTTAAAGGGTAATGGGAAAACACAATTTGTCGAAAAAGAAAACATTGGAAAGCACGAGTATTTGTCGGCTTATATGCCTTTTAGGAACAACGATAACAAACTGGTGGCTTATGTGAACTTACCTTATTTTGCCAAACAAAGTGAATTAAAGAAAGAGATTTCCTCTTTTCTGAAAGCTTATCTCAATATTTATGTATTTTTAATTGCGGTGGCAGTTTTTATCGCATTATTGGTTTCCAATTATATTACACGCCCATTGAAGCTAATAAAAGACAAATTAAGGAATCTGAAATTAGGATATAAAAATGAGAAAATAGACTGGAATCACAATGACGAAATTGGCAACCTCATCAAAGAATACAACAGCATGGTGGATCAATTGGCGAATAGTGCCGAAATGTTGGCTAAATCAGAAAGGGAAGTTGCTTGGCGTGAAATGGCAAAACAGGTCGCACACGAAATAAAAAACCCGCTTACACCTATGAAATTAAGCATACAGCATCTTCAAAGAGCTTGGAACGACAAAGTACCTGATTGGGATGAAAGACTGAAGCGATTTACCAATACCATTGTAGAACAAATTGATTCTTTATCGGAAATAGCTTCTGAATTCTCGGATTTTGCGAAAATGCCCCGCTCTAAATTTGAGAAAATTGAAATTTCGAAGGCGCTAAAAAACACAATTGACTTATTTAAAGATAGTACAGAAAATAAAATTGTTTTTGAAAGCCGTATTCCGGAACAGTATTTTGTATTTGCCGATCAAAAACAATTGATCAGAGTTTTTAATAATCTTATAAAAAATTCGGTACAGGCAATTCCATTGACAGTTACAGGAAAAATAAGCATTACAGCAGAGAAAAAAATGAATAGCATTGTAATTAAAATAACTGATAACGGGGTAGGTATAAACGCTCAACAACAACACAAAATATTTTCACCAAATTTTACGACAAAATCCGGTGGGATGGGATTGGGACTGGCTATGGTAAAAAACATCATAGAAAACACAGGTGGAAAAATCTGGTTTGAATCGGAAACCGGTAAAGGGGCTACTTTCTATTTAGAATTAATGGAATACAAGGAATAGTTTTCAAACTAAATAAAAATACCGGATCTCTCCTATTTGAGAAATCCGGTATTTATAATAAAAGTTGTATTTGGATATTACCGATAAACCTTATTTAATTTTGATAAGCATTTGTGATTTATTGGCTTTATCACCTTCTTTAACAAACACATTTTCAATTACTCCATCCATAGGAGCAAGAAGAATATTATCCATTTTCATCGCTTGAAAAGAGATTAATTTATCCCCTTTTTTAACTTTGTCCTTTTTTTTCACATACACTTTAAGAATAGTACCTGGAATAAATACATAAATTTCGCTATGATCTTTAGGTTTATATGCTTTTTTTTCCTGATACCTTTTTGGAATGATAGTGCTATAAAGGATATTATCAATATTGATATCCTGATAAATATTGTTAACTTTTTCTTCTGGGTTTTGTACTTTTTCTTCCATTATCATTTAATTATTAATGAAACAGTCATTTGTTGTATAATTTAAATTCAAAGCAACGGGTATGAATTAAAATGGAGGAATGCCATGTTTTTTGTATGGACGTGCTTCTTGTTTATCTTTAGAAATATCCAGCGCATGAATCAGAAAATGTCTGGTTTCGCTCGGATCAATAACAGCATCAACATAACCATAAGCTGCAGCTACATAAGGATTTGCAAATTTTTTCTTGTATTCAGCAATTTTCTTTTTACGCATTTCTTCAGGATTTTCAGCATTCAAAATCTCATTCCTGAAAATAATATTGGCAGCTCCTTCGGGTCCCATTACTGCAATTTCAGCAGTTGGCCATGCAAAAACAAAATCAGCTCTTAAATGATTGGAACACATTGCAATATATCCACCACCATATGCTTTACGCAGAATAACTGTAATTTTCGGAACAGTAGCTTCTGAATATGCATATAAAACTTTAGCTCCATGACGGATAACACCGGCATGTTCCTGATCGATACCTGGCAAGTAACCTGGTAAATCCACAAAAGTTACCAACGGAATATTAAAAGCATCGCAATATCTTATAAATCTTGCTGCTTTATCTGAAGAATCCACATCTAGTACGCCGGCTAACACCAATGGTTGGTTTGCAACAAAGCCTACAGACTGACCGTTTAAGCGAGCGAATCCAATTACAATATTTGCGGCCCATTTTTCATGAACTTCGAGAAAATCAGAATCATCACTTACAGCTTTAATGATACTTCTTACATCGTAAGGAAGCTGAGGATTGGTTGGAAAAACACCTTCAATTTTATACGTTTTTGTTTTGGGCGATTTTTTTGGAAAGGCTTCAGCTTTTTTTGTATTATTCCATGGAATAAAACTAACTAATTTTTTGATTTGTTCAAAACATTCATCTTCGCTTTCAGCAAAAAAATGGGCATTCCCGGTTAGTTCTGCCTGAACCCTAGCTCCGCCGAGTTCTTCCATCGAAATTTCTTCCCCCAAAACGGTTTTTATAACTTCAGGTCCTGTAATAAACATTTTAGAAATCTTGTCTACCACAAAAACAAAATCTGTTAAAGCAGGTGAATACACTGCACCACCGGCACAGGGACCTAAAATAACCGATATTTGAGGAATAACTCCCGAAGCTTGTGTATTTCTATAAAAAATCTCACCATAACCAGCCAGAGAATTCACACCTTCTTGTATACGAGCACCACCTGAATCGTTGATCCCGATGATTGGCACTTTCAATTTCATGGCATGATCCATGATTTTGGTTATTTTTTTAGCATGCATATAACCCAAAGAGCCACCTGCAACAGTAAAATCCTGAGCATAAATGCAAATTGGATGACTATTAATCGTTCCTGTTCCTGTAAGTACACCATCCCCGGGGAGGTACTTTTTATCCATATCAAAATCTTTCCCAGAATGCTCTACAAATAGATCATATTCAAAAAAGGAATTAGGATCTACCAACGCAATAATTCTTTCACGCGCTGTTAGTTTACCTGTAGCTTTTTGCTTTTCAATTGCTTTAGAACCACCACCCTGCAGGGCTTCCTGCATTCTTTTTCTGAGATCTATGGTTTTTTGTTTTACTGACATTTTTATAAAATTTGATTAAACCTATTTACCCAATTTAAATACAAAGGTATGATCTTTTTTTAAGATAGCTAATTTTTAATAGAAATAATCCTGATTATTTTAACAAACCATCCTTAAATTATGCTGTAATTATCGAAATATTTGGACAATAGATAAAAAATATTTTTTGGTTTTTTTTTAATCTAAACCATGATTTACTTTTATATTCCATCCATCCTTGATTACTCAATGATAATTCAATTGAAATCAAATATTTCATTAAATTATAATTTCATGTCGCTGATAAATTAATGCAAAACAATGAATTATAAATTTTTAAGGTCTTTCTATATTCCATTTACCTTTGTATGTTGGAAATTTTGAGGCTTCTTCAAGCAGGGTAAGATACTTTTTTCGCTCAATTTCTTGTGCTCCCAACGAAATTAGGTGAGACGTAGGTTGTTGCGCATCAATGAAATGAAAATTCCATTTTTTTAAAACATTTACTAAATGATAGAATGCGACTTTAGATGCATTGTTCATCGTATGAAACATGGATTCACCAATAAATACTTTACCGATGGATATTCCATACAACCCGCCTACCAATTTTCCATGAAAATAGGTCTCAACTGAATGTGCAAACCCCATTTCATGTAAACGTGTATAAGCGTCAATCATTCCATTTGTTATCCATGTTCCTGCTTGATCGTTGCGATCGGTTTGAGAACAATTTTTAATCACAGCACCGAAACAACAATCCATTTTTACTTCAAATTTATTGCTTTTAATTACTCTGTTTAAACTTACGGAACATTTAAACTGATCAGGATATAATATCAGACGAGGATTCAACGACCACCATAGAATAGGATCACCCTCATTAAACCAAGGGAAGATTCCCAACGAATACGACAGAAGTAATCTTTCGGGGCTTAAATCGCCTCCTATTGCCAGCAAACCATCTTCTTCAGCTAGTTCCGGATTGGGAAACACATTTTCCTGTGTAAGTTGAAATATAGGCATTTTTTAAAGGTTAAAGTAGAAATAAGGTTAAAGTAAAAAGTAAACTCAGCTTATACTCAGTCCCGAGCTACAATTTCTCGACGCTAAGCGACAACTTAGGTAAGAAATTGTTATTCGGGAAAGTATGGTTAGAAATTCTATTCGGTATTAGTAACTTTATTAATAAGTTTCGTACCTGACCGTTGTCTGCAAAACCCCAAATCTGTTCTCTTATTCACTATTCACTGACAATGTTCACTATTCACTATTCAAAGGTTAAGGTTCATTTTAATCCTGGAACTTAAAATGTCAATGGCAATTTGATTTTTGCCCCCCTGAGGAACAATAATATCGGCATAGCGTTTGCTAGGTTCAATAAATTGCAAATGCATGGGTTTTACAAATTTTTCGTAATGTTCCAGTACCTGCTGAAATGAACGACCTCTTTCTTCAAGATCACGCCATATAATCCGCATCAGGCGGTCGTCAGCATCCGCATCTACAAATATCTTAATATCCATTCGGTCTCTCATCCGGGGATTCGATAAAATAAGGATACCTTCAACAATAATCACCTTTTTAGGAACAATGAGAATGGTTTCCTTTGATCTTGCACAACTCAGATAAGAATATACAGGCATTTCAATTGCATAACCCTCTTTGAGCATTTCCAAATGCTTAATTAACAAATTGAATTCTATGGACGATGGATGATCAAAATTAATTTTCCCTTTTTCCTCTTCCGATTTATGTCCGTTGTCTTTATAATATGAATCCTGCGAAATAACGGAAACAGAATCTTTGGGGAGATTTTTGATAATTTTTTTCACTACAGTTGTTTTCCCTGAGCCTGAACCGCCTGCAATTCCGATAATTAACATAATAATAGGATATTTAGTTTTCAATATTTAGTTTGTAAAATTATGCATTATTATCAATTAATAACTTAATTAAAATCAGTTTTTTAATAGAGCAGTAGAAAAATGCATATTAATATTTAAACACATGTATTTAAAGATAAAGCACGGATGCATAAATTGCAACCGTGCTTTATCAAAATGCTAATCCTTTTCCATTATTGAAAAGAATTCACTTAGAATTTTGGAATAACTTAATAACCATTAATAAAGGAAGCTGAGCAATACCCCGGCTGCAACAGCACTTCCAATAACTCCTGCTACATTGGGTCCCATGGCATGCATCAGCAAGTGATTGGTTTTATCATAACTCAATCCAACAACCTGAGAAACACGTGCACTTGCAGGAACAGCGGAAACGCCGGCATTACCGATCAACGGATTTAATTTATTTCCTTCTTTTAAGAATAAATTGATTAGTTTTACGAACATTACTCCACCAAAAGTTGCTATTACAAATGATACGGCGCCAATTGCAAAAATACCTAATGATTTAGAGGTTAAGAATGTACTAGCCTGAGTTGAAGCACCCACAGTTAAACCTATTAATATTGTAACTATGTCAATCATTGGTCCTTTGGCAGTATCAGCCAATCGTTTGGTAACTGTACTTTCTTTCAATAAGTTACCTAAGAAAAGCATTCCTAGCAAAGGCATACCACTGGGAACAATAAAAGTTGTCAGCAAAAGCCCTACAATAGGAAATAGAATTTTTTCCAGTTTCGACACCTGACGGGGTGGTTTCATACGGATAAGTCTTTCCTTCTTGGTAGTGAGCAAACGCATTACAGGAGGCTGAATAACTGGGACTAAAGCCATGTATGAATAAGCAGAGATAGCAATCGCTCCAATCAATTCGGGAGCAAGTTTAGATGTAAGAAAGATTGCAGTCGGACCATCAGCACCACCGATAATACCGATTGCACCTGCTTCCGATGGAGAAAAACCAAGAGCTAAAGCAGATGCATAAGCACCAAAAATACCCAATTGTGCTGCTGCACCAACCAGCATTAATTTAGGATTGGAAATCAAAGCCGAAAAATCGGTCATTGCTCCTATCCCCAAAAAAATTAATGGAGGATATACGCCTTTGATAACCCCAAAATATAAATAATTTAAAACACTCCCTTCCTCATATATACCTATTTCGATTCCTGGATAAAAAGGCACATTACCGACTAAAATCCCAAATCCAATTGGAATGAGTAACATTGGCTCAAAATCCTTTGCAATGGCAAGATAAATAAATATCAAACCTACCAATATCATTATTAAATGACCCGGTGTAAAGTTTGCAAAAGCAGTATAGCCAAAAAACTGTTGCATGTGTTCGGTGAGAAAGGAAAAAAAACTTCCAGATTCTTGCATATTATTATTCTCCTATTATTATTAAAATATCACCTTCCATCACACTATCCCCTTTGCTCACTTTAACAGCTATAACTTTACCCTCTTTATCAGATTCGATGTTGTTTTCCATCTTCATGGCTTCCAAAGTGAGTAGTTTTTGACCTACTTTGATCAGATCTCCTTCTTTTACGAGCAAATCAAGAATCACACCTGGAAGTGGGGATTTAATTTTACCTCCTCCTTTGGGAGCAGACGGATTGCTGGTTTTAACAACAGCAGGATGTGAATCGGTAGAAGGTACAGCAACCGAACGTATTAATTTAGGTGTTTTAATTTGTTTGATGTCACGGTCCACTGCCACTTCGTAAGGTGTTCCATTAACTTCAAGTTGAGCTATACCATCCTCTATTCCGTTGATATCAACTTCATATTGATTGCCGTTGATAGTGAATTTAAATTTTTTCATTTGAAATATATTAAAAAATTTTCGAATTATTAATTAGTTGGGGTTTGACGTAAGCCATATATTTTCGAATTCCAGGGAGAATAAGATCTGGCAACTTTTTCCATTGTAATCACCGTGTTTTCTTCATCATGAAGTTGAGACTGATACATATATAAAGCTAGCGCAATTACTGCATATACATCTCCAGCAGGATCTTCGATTATTTTTGAAGCTTCTACTACTTTCCCTTTTTTAATCAACGCTTTTTTCCTGCTCTGAGAAGTATTTAATTTCCCGATATATTTAAATACAATATAAAGGAAAACAAGTGCTGAAAAAACAACACTCATTGCAATTATTGCCATTCCAAACCCATAAGGATCTAATTTTATAAAAGCATCTCCTGCCTTTTCTTTTTGATAAGTAATGGTAGTAATGTTTGCTCCTGTAGCGTTTTCAATACCTTTTGAAATATCAATCACATTGATTTTATAACCTGAAGTATTAGAATTTGACACATACACTTTTTCTCCGCTTGGATCAAAAAGAATACTTTTTACAAAAGGAGCCACTGAAAATACTTTAATAAATTCTCCCTTTTCGTTAAAAAATACAACATTACTGCTATCCAGTTCAATTTCTTTGTTAATGGTTACTGCCACAATATTTTTGGAGTAAGCTACCGCTACCGGTATTTTACCAAAATCGGACAAGCTTATTTTATTAACAAATCTCAACGAATCATTCAATGAATAATCAATGATATCCAATGAATTATTCTTAGTATTGATCACATAGAAAACCATGTTTTTTTCGTCGAACACAAGATTCTGGGGAGAAATTCCGTTTTGCCCCTGCATGATAAGGTTTTGAGTGATGGTATTTTCAATCAGAACCAAAGAATCCTTTTGATTAACATTTTGATTTTCATTAGCATAAGCACCTGATAACAATGTTATTAAAAAAACTCCGATCAAACCGAAATACAATTTACTTTTATTCATTATTGTATACATTTAAAAATTAAAGCATTAGGTTTACAAAGGTAAATTATCATGTTTTTTAGGAGGATTAACATCCTTTTTGGTAGACAATGATTGTAAAGCACGAATCACTCTGAAACGGGTATTCCTTGGCTCAATTACATCATCAATATAACCATATTTAGCAGCATTGTAAGGATTCGCAAATTTTTTCTTGTAATCTTCTTCGTTTTTACGTATAAATGCTTCCTTTTCGATAGGGTCGGTAATTGCTTCTATTTTCTTAGAATACAATACTTCTATCGCACCTTTGGGTCCCATCACTGCAATTTCGGCTGTTGGCCATGCATAATTGATATCTCCACGTAAATGCTTAGAACTCATCACATCATAAGCACCACCATAGGCTTTACGCAAAATAATGGTAATTTTTGGCACCGTTGCTTCACCGTAAGCATATAATAATTTAGCTCCATTGGTAATAATCCCACCATATTCCTGAGCAGTTCCCGGCAAGAAACCGGGTACATCAACCAAAGTTAAAACAGGAATGTTAAAAGCATCGCAGAATCTTACAAATCTTGCAGCTTTACGGCTGGCATTGATATCGAGTACACCTGCAAGATAACTGGGTTGATTGGCAACAATCCCGACAGAAATTCCATTAAATCTTGCATAACCTACAACAATATTCGGGGCATAATTACGATGAACTTCCATAAACTCATTGTAATCGGCTATTGCATGAATAACATCTTTTACGTCGTAAGGTTTATTTGGATTTTCCGGAATAATATAATTTAAGGAGTCTTCCAAACGGTCGATTGGATCATCGCAAGGAGCTAAAGGTGCTTCTTCCAAATTATTTTGAGGTAAATAACTCAGCAATTTACGAATCATCATAATCCCTTCCTGTTCATCTTCCGTTACAAAATGAGTAACTCCTGATTTTGAACCATGTACAGAGGCACCTCCTAATTCATCATCTGTAACAACTTCACCCGTAACTGTTTTAACAACTTTAGGTCCAGTTACAAACATATAACTGTTTTTCTTGGTCATAAAGATAAAATCGGTTAAAGCCGGAGAATAAACGGCTCCTCCAGCACAAGGCCCAAAAATAGCTGATATTTGAGGAATAACTCCTGAAGCCATAATGTTGCGTTGAAAAATCTCGGCATAACCACCCAGGCTTTTTACACCTTCCTGAATACGGGCACCACCACTATCATTGATACCAATAACAGGTGCTCCCATTTTCATGGCTTTATCAAGTAATTTACATATTTTTTGCGCATATGCTTCTGACAAAGAGCCTCCAAATACTGTGAAATCCTGAGAAAATACATATACCAGTCGACCATCAATGGTTCCATATCCCGTAACTACACCATCAGACATATAACTTACACAGTCAAGACCAAAATCATGACAATTGTGTGTAACAAACATATCAAATTCTTCGAAACTACCTTCATCTAAAAGTAAATCAATACGTTCTCTTGCCGTAAGTTTTCCTTTTTTATGCTGTGAGTCAATCCGGGCTTGACCTCCACCCAATTTTGCCAACTCTCTTTTATCGAGCAGTTGCTTGATTTTATCCTCAATTGCCATTTTGTATTTTTGTTATTTTGTTATTGTTGATTTTTATTTTCACACAATTCTGTCAATACACCAAAAGTTGATTTTGGATGAAGAAATGCAATATCCAATCCCTCAGCTCCTTTGCGGGGGGCTTTATCAATAAGCTGAACACCATTGGCTTCAGTTTCAGCCAATGCACTTTCTAAATTACTTACTGCAAAAGCAAGATGATGAATACCTTCACCTTTCTTTTCGATAAATTTTCCAATGGGTCCTTCTGGATCAGTCGACTCTAATAATTCGATTTTTGTTTGACCTATCATGAAAAAAGCAGTTTTAACTTTTTGCGATGGGACCTCTTCCAGGGCGTAACATTCGAGACCAAAAACGGTTTCGTAATACTTTATTGCTGCTTCCAGATTTTTTACAGCAATGCCAATGTGTTCAATATGTGATGGTTTCATAGGTTGGTTGTTTATTCAGAAACAATGTGAATGATTTCACAAAGGTAGATGTTTTTTTGTTAACAGAAAAGTAGTTTGGGTAAAAAATTAAATTAAAATACAGTTAATAATAAGCCCTTTATAAAAGAATATATCAAATCACACTGCTTTGTTTAAAAAACTTTTCTTAAACTTATGCAAAACAATCAAAACATATTTTATTTTTTTGTATTTTTACAAAAATCGAAACTCAAAAAGCAGCCTTCATTAAATTTCTGAATCTCAAAAAATTGCTTTTTTTGGCCACCTAATTTCGTTGTAATATTTTACTCAAATTTATCAAATACTGAATAATGTCAGATTTTACACATTTACACGTTCACACTCAATATTCAATTCTTGACGGCGCTGCTAAAATAAAGCAGTTGATGACAAAAGCTAAATCATTAGATATGAAAGCCATTGCCATTACCGACCATGGAAATATGTATGGCACCCTCGAATTTTTTAATGAAGCCAAAAAACAAGGGATTAAACCTATTATTGGGTGTGAGATGTATGTTGCAGACGGAAGCCGCTTTGAAAAGAAAGGAAGAGAAGATAGAAGTGGGTTTCACTTAATATTATTGGCAAAAAACAAAATCGGGTACCAGAATCTTGCCCGTTTAAGTTCATTGGGATTTAAAAAAGACAGTTTTTATTATACACCACGTATTGATAAAGAATTACTTAGAAAATACAGCGAAGGCTTAATCGCTTCTTCAGCATGTTTGGGAGGAGAAATCCCCTACTATATAATGAATAGTGACATTGAAAGGGCTGCTCAAGCGGTGCAGGAATACGTTGACATTTTTGGAAAAGATTTTTACCTTGAATTGCAAAATCATGGCATCCCCGAACAAAAAAAGGTTAACATCGCTATGCAGGAATTAGCTCAACGATTTGACTTAAAATGCATAGCCACCAATGATGTGCATTTTATCAATGCGATTGATTCCGAACCCCACCACATTTTAATCTGTTTGAATACCGGCAAAGATTTTGACGATCAGTCTGCCATGCATTACACAGGAAATGAATATCTTAAATCAAAACAGGAAATGGAAACCCTGTTTTTGGAATATCCAGAAGCAATTACTAATACACAAGATGTTGTAGATAAAATTGAAACCTATGAACTGGAAAGGAAAATAATCCTTCCTATATTTCCTCTTCCCGAAGGTTTTGAAACGGAAATGGATTATTTACGCTATCTTTCTTTCAAAGGTGCCGAAAAAAGATATACTGAAATCACTGAGGAGGTGTGCTCAAGGCTTGATTTTGAATTAGGGGTGATTGCATCCATGGGTTTTCCAGGTTACTTTTTAATTGTCCAGGATTTTATCAACAAAGCCAGGGAAATGGATGTAATGGTAGGACCAGGAAGAGGTTCTGCAGCCGGATCTGTAGTTGCTTTTTCTATTGGGATCACCAATATTGATCCAATAAAATACAACCTCCTTTTCGAAAGATTCTTAAACCCTGAAAGGGTTTCGATGCCCGATATTGATATAGATTTTGATGACGAAGGCAGAGACCGTGTATTAAAGTATGTAGTTGAAAAATATGGCGTAGATAAAGTTGCTCAGATTATTACCTTTGGAACCATGGCAGCCAAATCGTCCATACGCGACGTGGCAAGGGTATTGAAATTACCACTTTCTGAATCGGATCGACTAGCAAAATTAGTTCCCGAAACTGCGGGTATCACGCTCGAAAAAGCATTTCACGATGTAAAAGAACTGGAGGAAGCCCGTAAAAACGGAGACCCTTTAGTTAAAAAAACGCTCGAGTTTGCCCGTATTTTAGAAGGATCAGCCCGGCATACCGGTACACACGCCTGTGGAGTCATCATCGGTCCCGACGATTTAATGAATTACATCCCTTTAAGTACTTCCAAAGATTCAGAATTGATGGTTTCACAGTATGAAGGCACTTTGATTGAATCGGTAGGTATGCTGAAGATGGATTTTCTGGGTTTGAAAACCCTTTCTATCATCAAATCAGCTATCGTTAATATCTACAAACGACATAACATTAAAATAGATATCGACACTATTCCACTGGATGATGCATTAACTTTTGAGCTCTACCAGAAAGGAGATACCATTGGCACTTTCCAGTTTGAATCTGATGGGATGCGTGGTTACCTCAAGGATTTGAGACCAACTAATTTAGAGGATCTTATTGCCATGAACGCACTTTACCGACCGGGTCCAATTCAGTTTATTCAGACTTTCATCAACCGAAAACTGGGAAAAGAAAAAGCTGAGTATCCGCATCAAATGTTGGAGGGAATTCTGAAGCCTACGCATGGTATCATGGTTTATCAGGAACAAATTATGCAAGCGGCTCAGATTATGGGGGGTTATAGCCTTGGAAGAGCCGATGTATTACGACGAGCCATGGGTAAGAAAAAACTCGCAGTTATGCAGTCCGAACAAAAAGAATTTGTTGCTGGAGCCATAAAACAAGGGATTGATGAAAAAGTAGCCATAGAAACATTTGGCGTTATGGAAAAATTTGCAGAATATGGATTTAACCGTTCCCATTCTGCCGCTTATTCTCTGGTAGCTTACCAAACAGCCTATCTCAAAGCCCATTATCCTGCCGAATATATGGCAGCTGTACTTACACACAACCTGAATGACCTAAAAAAAATCACCTTCTTCATTGATGAATGCAACCGTTCCAGAATTCCGGTATTGGGTCCCTGCATCAACGAAAGCGTCATGAATTTTACAGTCAATAAAAAAGGTGAAATCCGATTTGGAATGGCAGCTATCAAGGGCGTTGGAGAGGCTGCTGTATTTGCAATTATCGAAGAACGCGACAATAACGGTTTTTATAAAAACATTTTCGACCTAGCCAAAAGAGTGAATCTGAAAGCTGTTAATAAAAGAAGCTTAGAAGCATTAGCTTATGCCGGAGCTTTCGATACTTTTGAAGATACACACAGGGCACAGTATTTTTATCAGGAAAGACCGGAAGATGGCAATTTTCTTGAAAAAGTAGTTCGTCATGCCTCACAATACCAAAACGGATTGAATTCCTCACAACATTCACTCTTTGGCGAAAGCGAAGAAACTGAAGTACAGGATCCTCCCATGCCAGTTACTGCTAACTGGTCCAGGGTTGAACAATTAAAAAAAGAAAAGGAAATAGCCGGATTTTACCTGTCAGGACACCCACTGGATGATTTCAAACTCGAGATACAAAATTTTTGTAATATGGAAATTGAAACCCTGAACGAAAATTTAAAAAGTTTGCAGGGTCGCGATTTACGATTTGCCGGTATCATTTCATCGGTTTCTCATCGAACTACAAAAACTGGGAAACCCATGGGATCATTTATGATTGAAGATTACAACGGATCTTACAACCTCGCCCTATTTTCGGACGATTATCTGAAATTTAAACATTTCATGATAGAAGGTGCATCCGTATTCATAAAAGCTACCATCAAAAAAAGATACAATTCAGAAGATCAGTTTGAGATAAAAATCAATTACGTTACCTTATTGGTTGAAGTCATCGAAAAATATACAACAAAAGTTACCATGCGGGTTCCGTTGGAAGAAATCACTCCTGCTTTTATCAATACCTTGAAAATCAAGATAAAAAAACATAAAGGTAAATGTAAATTAATTTTACAAATTCTGGATACTACCGATAAAATATACATCAATTTATTTGCAAGAAATACAAACATTGACGCTGGTGAATTTGCAAAAGCATTCACTGAAAACAAAGAAATTAGTTTTAAACTGGAATAATATCCTTTTTTATGATTAATTATTCTTCTTATGCACAGTTCAATTAAAATTTGTTGTAAATTTGTAAAAGTAAAAAAAGTAAACATTTTAAAATTATAATAATGGCATTAGCAATCACAGACGAAAATTTCGAAGAAATAGTTCTGAAATCAGACAAACCGGTAATTATTGATTTATGGGCTGAATGGTGCGGCCCCTGCAGAATGCTTGGCCCTATCGTTGAAGAAATTGCAACTGAATTTGAAGGCAAAGCTGTGGTAGGAAAATTAGATGTGGATAACAATCCTGCTATAACTTCCCGCTATGGAATCAGAAACATCCCTACCATTTTATATTTCAAAAATGGTGAAATTGTTGACAAACAAGTAGGTGCTGTTCCCAAAAATGTGCTGATCAGCAAATTAGAAGCACTATTATAGATTTTGCGAATCCTGTATGGCAGATAAAAATATTCATCAAAACCAGATTGAACCTTACGGCTCTTTAGAGTTTATTGCAAGACAAGTGGTTGAAGGCTTTATAACCGGACTTCACAAGAGTCCGTTACATGGCTTTTCGGTTGAATTTGCCGAACACCGTCTGTACAATACAGGAGAGTCTGTTAAGCACGTTGACTGGAAATTGTATGGTCGAACCGACAAACTTTTTGTAAAGCGATTTGAAGAAGAAACCAATCTGAGGTGTCAGCTTGTCATTGATGCTTCTTCTTCCATGTATTATCCTTTTCATCAGGATGTTAGTATAGAAAAACCCAATAAGATTTCTTTTTCAATTTATGCAGTGGCAGCCATCATGTATATGTTGCGAAAACAAAGAGATGCAGTAGGTTTAAGTGTTTTTGCAGAAAATCTGGAAACGCATACACCCTGTAAATCGACATTGACACACCATAAGTTGATTTATAATAAACTGGAAGAACTTTTAAAACCTATATCAGTTGAAATCCGAAAAAAAACTTCTGCTGCTGAAGCATTACATCTAATTGCTGAAAGTATTCACAAACGTTCATTGATCATTATTTTCAGCGATATGTTTGAAAATACAAGCAAGACAGATGATATGTTTCAGGCTATGCAGCATTTGAAATACAACAAGCATGAAGTCATTCTTTTTCATGTTACTGATAAAAACAAAGAATTAAACTTTGAATTCGACAACCGTCCTTATAAATTCATTGATGTTGAAAACGGAAAAGAACTCAAAATCAACCCTTCCGAAGTAAGAATAAATTATATCAATTCTGTTAAAAGTTTTGAGAAAGAACTCAAAACGCGTTGTGGTCAATATAAAATTGATTTTATTGAAGCAGATATCAATCTCGGATTCCATCAAGTACTCTATCCTTATTTAAAGAAACGGGAAAAATTATATTAGTAACCGTTTTAATCACAATTATTTATTGCCTTTTTTTTACCTAAAAGTGCAATACAACCACATTTTTTTTATATATTTGCAAAATAAAAACTGAATTTTTAATTATTAATATTTTAATTTATAATACTATGAAAAACAAGAGTATTACCCTTTTATCAGCCTTATTTTTAATAAGTGTTTTGTTTACTGGTTGTAATAGCCTCAACAAAATGGTAAAAAAATACGGAGAAGTAAAATATGAAGTTACTCCCAATCCATTAGAAGTACATGCCGACAAAGTATCAGTAACTATTAAAGGCACCATCCCTGCAAAATATTTTAATAAAAAAGCAGCCGCTTACATGCAACCTGTTCTAAAATATGAAGGAGGAAGTACAACTTTAAAACCTTTTTATCTTAAAGGCGAAAAGGTTACCGGAGACGGAACTACTATCAACAATAAAACAGGCGGATCTTTTACATATACTGATGTAATTGATTACAAACCGGAGATGAATAAATCTCAATTAGTAGTAAATCCTATTGCTCATTTGGCAAAAGAACCTGTAAAAGAAAGCACTAGCAGGGAAAATGTGATGTCAATGAAAAAAGCAGTTGAACTGGGTGAAACAAAATTAGCTGATGGTGTAATATACACTTCGCAAAGAATCAAAACCAGTGGAACCGGAACAGCTATTTTAACACCTCATGGTTACGAAATTGAAACCATTATAAATAAAAAAGCAACCATTTATTATTTGGTTGATATGTATAATTTAAACTTTAACATAAGCTTAAACAAAGCTGTTGAAGCACAATTAGCTATTAAAGAATTGAACGAACAATTTGCTCAAAACTGGGCCATCAAAAATATTGATATCAATGCATGGGCTTCTCCTGAAGGTGAAGAAAGACACAATGAAGGCCTTTCAGAAAACAGAGCAAAAACAGCTAATAAATATACTGAAGAACAACTGGATAAATTCATCAAAGATTTAGCTAAAAAAACCAAAACCAAATTCAAAGACTTAAAACAAGCTGTAACTTACAACTTAAAAGCCAATGGTGAAGACTGGGACGGTTTCCTTGTTGCTCTTGAAAAATCTGATATTAAAGACAAAAATACAATGATCAATGTTATCAAAGCTCAAACTGAAAGCATTAAAAGAGAGCAAGAAATGAGAAATATGACCATTGTTTTCCAACAAGTTGAAGAAAAAATACTTCCTCCATTAAGAAGAGCAGAAATTTCTGTTAATTTCCTTCAACCTAAAAAAACAAATGAAAAAATTGCAATGTTATCTACGTCGTATCCTGATTCATTAGACAACAAAGAATTATTGTTTGCCGCTACTTTAACTACTGATCTGAATACACAAATGAAAATATACAAATCAGCAATCACAGTTTATCCAAACGACTGGAGAGGCTACAACAATGCTGCTTGTATTGCAATTGCTCAAGGTGATGCCAATGAAGCATCTTCTTTATTAGAAAAAGCCAACACATTATCTCCAAATAATTCAACAGTTATCAATAATTTAGGTGTTGTTTCTTTAATGAAAAAAGATTACAAAGCTTCAAGAGCATATTTTGAAACCGCTCAAAAAGCAGGTGTTAATCAAAATTACAATTTAGGCGTGATTATGATTAAGGAAGGCAATTATGCAGGTGCAGTTAATTCATTCGGAAATACATCCTGCGATTACAATGTAGCTTTAGCAACCCTTTTAAACGGTAATTCCACCTTAGCTGCATCAATCATTGAATGCGCTCCAAAAGACGCTCAAACACACTATCTAACAGCTATCATCGCAGCCAGAAACAACAATGCCAACATGGTTAACGATAACCTTAAAAAAGCAATTGCCATGGATGCATCATTCAGAGCACAAGCAAAAGATGATCTGGAATTTGCTAAATATGCAAAAACAGCTGAATTTGAAAATGCTATCAAATAATTATCAATTCAATTTTATAAAAAAAGCTCCTTCATGGAGCTTTTTTTTGCTTTAAAGATTCCTTTTCCAACACTTTTCCGTTTCTGCTTTAATGAATTAGCTGAATTGTTTTGATAAGCTCGCACAGCTGAAAATGAATATAAAACCTGAAAAGAACCAAACTGTATAATAGAATTACAAAGCGGTTCAACCCTTTCAAGGATTTCTGTAATTAGCAAATTTAATAAAACCAAAGTGATAGCATCACTCCTAGTGAGACTATCACTTTTACTTATTTACAGCGTTTCGGACACAATGTTGAGATAAAAAAAAATTTATAAATTCCTTGAATACCCATGTTATAAAAATTCATTCACTACAGGACGTTTATGTGTTTTCACTTAACGAATCAATATGGAAACATTATTGTATTTTTCTGAACCGCAAAAAAAAAATTTGACCATCCTAAATCAATAGACCTAAACATTGATTTAGAATTTCAAATTTAGTTTTATTTAAAAAATGAAAATATATTAAAAAATGAAAATTGAATTTCAATCATCATTCGCAACAAATTTTAATACAAACCAACCGATTCGAACAGCAGTATATCTTCACGAGAGCCTTATATAAGGTGAGTGTTTGAAATTTCGAATTAAATATCCGATTCTAAAGCAGATATACTTGAGAAAAATAATGTCTTTTTACTTCGAAATGAGCTGTTAATCAACTTATTGTTTCCCTAAAATACTCAAATTCATTCTGCATTCAAAAATAGGTGCTCCAGCTAAAAAAAGAATTTTATCTATCATTCTTATTTTCTGAATGAAAGTTTACAAACAGCACTACCAAAATATTACAAATGGTAATTATTGATAAATTTAAAAAATTTAAATTCAAACTTTAAATCTTGATCAATTAAAAAATATAAAAGGGAACATCTAAAAATAATTAATTGCAAAAAATGATTAAATAACGAATCGATCAGAATAAAAAATCCTGAATTACTGCCTTTCCATAGATACTAATAATCGTTGATAAAAAATACTGAAACGATAAAAACCAAAATTAAAAATAAATGATTTTTCAATTGGAGAAAATAACTTTAAGAAAAAGATCACAAATTCACATATTGGAACATCCATAAAATACTAAAATACAATTGAAAGTTTACGAATGTAACCAACTGATATTTATATTTGTAATTAATGGGTTTCACGTGAAACTCAAAAACCTATCTTCCCAAATATACAATCAACACAGAAATGTCAGAAGGAGATATTCCGGAAATACGCGAAGCCTGTCCCAGGGTTTTAGGTTTCATTTTTGTGAGCTTTTCTCTGGCTTCAAAAGAAAGTGATTGGAGTTTCTGATAATCAAAGGTATCATACAAGGGAATATCCTCGAATTTACTTAATTTATCGGCTATTTCCTGCTCTTTGCTGATATAGCTTTCGTACTTAACAAATATTTCAACTTCTTCAATGGTTTCATCTTTATACATCTCAATATCAGAAAGGAATGTTTCCAACGAAGCAACATGCTCAATTAGATCATTTATTTTGATCTGAGGACGTACAAGCAAATTGATCAGTTTTGTTTTTTGGTTAATTTCCGGGGTTTCCATTTTCATCAACAATGGATT
The DNA here is from genome assembly GCA_038204725.1 of Bacteroidales bacterium. Taxonomy (GTDB): domain Bacteria; phylum Bacteroidota; class Bacteroidia; order Bacteroidales; family JACABE01; genus JACABE01. Next base: position 66,758 of record JBBRCQ010000009.1, read on the forward strand.
AACTTCATAAGGTTCAACACTTTGCACCTTTAAAAAATGAATGATTTCATTGTAATTTTCCTTTTTAGTTTCCACTTTATCCATTCTTTCTCTGGAAGCCAATCCTATATTAAACGAAAGAGGCGTCAGCCGGAAATCAGCATTATCCTGACGAAGCAAAATGCGATATTCTGCTCTTGAAGTAAACATTCTATAAGGTTCATCCACACCTTTTGTTATTAAATCATCAATCAGAACGCCTATGTAAGCTTGTTGACGCTTTAAAATAAACTCAGGTTGCTGCCTGATCTTCAAATGTGCGTTAATACCTGCCATCAGACCCTGTGCAGCAGCTTCTTCATAACCGGTAGTTCCGTTAATTTGTCCTGCAAAATATAAATTTTCAACCATTTTGGTTTCCAACGTATAATTTAACTGTGTAGGTGGGAAATAATCGTATTCTATAGCATAACCGGGCTTGATAATCCTTGCATTTTCAAATCCTACGATCTTTTTCAATGCAGCGTATTGAACAGTTTCGGGTAATGAAGATGAAAATCCATTCAGATAATACTCTACAGTATTCCATCCTTGTGGTTCTACAAACAACTGATGCCTGGATTTATCGAAAAATCGGTCAATTTTGTCTTCTATAGAGGGACAATAGCGGGGACCACGACCTTTGATTCTTCCTGCAAACATAGGAGATTGCTCAAATCCGGTTCTCAATATATCATGAACTTCAAGTGAAGTATACGCTAAATAACAACTTTTTTGGGTTGTTAGGGATTTGGTATCTGTAAAAGAAAATTTTCCGGGCTCATCATCCCCTTTTTGTTCCAGTAATTTTGAGAAATCAATAGATCTTCCGTCAATTCTAACAGGTGTACCTGTTTTCATTCTCCCTGCTTCAAATCCTATTGCTAGCAGCGATGCCGTTAAACCAACAGCAGCGGGTTCAGCAATACGCCCTCCACCGAATTGTTTTTCTCCTATATGAATGATTCCGTTCAAAAAAGTGCCATTGGTTAAAATAACTGCTCTGGATTTTATATGTAAACCCATTGCTGTTTTTACACCCGTTACACCATCATTTTCAGTCAATATTCCTTCTACTGTATCCTGCCAAAAGTCGATATTTGGAGTATTTTCAAGCATCCTTCTCCATTCTGCTGAAAACATCATTTTATCGCTTTGAGCACGGGGACTCCACATGGCTGGTCCTTTTGACCGATTGAGCATACGGAATTGAATCATCGTTTTATCTGTTACTATGCCTGAATATCCTCCTAACGCATCTATTTCACGTACAATCTGACCTTTTGCAACGCCACCCATTGCAGGATTACAAGACATCTGAGCAATATTATCCATATTCGAAGTAATCAACAATACAGAAGAGCCTAAATTGGCTGCTGCTGCTGCTGCTTCCGATCCTGCATGCCCCGCTCCTACTACTATTACATCGTAATCTTTAAACATTTTATATTGCTCCTATTCTATTTTTTACTTTTTCCTAGCTCTTTTGTTTACAATTAGCCAATTCAAAATTTTTTATTTTTGGCCAAACTATATGATTGAAAAACTTTTATGTTTCACGTGAAACCTGTTTCCTTTTTTTAAGTTAACTTTCTTAAACTCAAAAATTACAGAAGTAAATTGCAGTATGAATAATGCAATTTATCTGTATATAAACGCTAAAAAATGAAACTATTTTATTTGAAGTTGCAAAGATAAGGAATTATCTTCTTTTTGACGCATTATTGCTTTTTGAGCCTTTGATTTATCTTTGTAGCCCAATAAATGTAGGACACCATGAATCATCACTCTGTTTAATTCTTTTTCAAAAAGAATTTTCAGTTCTTTTGCATTTTCCTGAACCCTATCAATACTGATAAAAATATCACCTGATATATAGCCTTTAGAATCCTGTGTATAATCAAACGTAATGATGTCGGTTAATGTATCATGCTTTAGATATTCTAAATTAATCTGTAACAAATAACTGTCGTTGCAAAAAATGTAATTGATAGCACCGATTTTCTTATTTTCCAACGCAATCACATCGGCAATCCATTTTTTTAAAAATAATTTTTGCTTTAAATGAAAGGAAATTTCCTCATTAAAAAAGGTAACTTTTGCCATTTATTCAGCTTTCTTTAATGCTTTATTTGTTTTACTATTATGGTAAGCACTTAATTTTTCAACCCTTTCATTTGCCAATGAAAAATTAATACTTTCCGTTAAAAAAAATATTTCAATTGTATTTCCTTTGTTTTTAAAAGCTACCTTATCTGACAATGATTTTATAAGAAAGATTCCAGTCCCTGCAAAAGTATCATTATCAACATCGGTAGGATCAGGTAAATTCTTGTAATCAAACCCATTACCCATATCTTTTATAACAAAAACATAAGCACCTTTCTCTCTGGCAAATAAGACATCCACCTGCTTACCGGCTTCAGATTTATTGCCATGAACAATTGCATTTTTAACAGCCTCCATAATGGCAACAGAAATATTTCCAAAATAGGTATTGTTGATGTTATATTCATCGCAAATCTCTTCGATTAATTGCTGAACAAGATATAATTTTTCAACAGTTGAATCAATGCTTAATTCTTTTAATATATTCATTTACTTGAAGTTGTAAAAATATTCATTCACTTTATTTTTGTAAAAAGAATTCATGGAAGGAGGTACTGATTTAAGGATCTCCTGTTCATTCGATTTTATTCTTTTATACTGCAAAAATAGATTAGGGTTACTGAAATTTTGTTCTTTTGCTTCAGTTGACTCTCTTTTTTCTTCCTGATCCCTTTTTTGCTCAGCTTTTTCATGTTCCAACAACCTTGTTAATATTTGTTGTTGACGGTTCAGTGTTTCCTGAGAAATTAATTTATTTACCAAATCTGTTTCTGTTTTTTCCATTTGATTCATCAGGTCATTAAGACCACTTCCCGGCTTTTCGCCTTGTTTCTTAAGATCTTCTGCATATTGCTGAACCTGCCTTCTAATGGCTTCCTGCTGTGCTGCCATACGCGCCAATTGCTCACTCATCGACTGCCCCTGACCTTGTTTTTTCCCATCAGGTTGTTTGCCTTTTTTTAATTGATCCATTTGCTTGTTCAATTCTTCCTGCATTTGACGCATTGATTTCATTGATTTTGATGATTTCTTCCCTGAACCTGGTTTAGAACAGGACGAATTCCCTTTACTGTCTTTCTTTTTTGAATTCGCTTCCTGTTTCATGTTTTCCATGGACTCATTGAGCAACAACGCAAGGTTATTTACTGCAGTCATCACATATTGCTGACGACCAATTGCTTTCTGATTCTGGAAATTACCTAAATAACCCACAGTATTCATCGCCAATAAATCATTTATCGCTTCTTCCACATTGTGATTAATACTCCCTATTTCTTTATTCACAATGGCTTCTATTTTGATTTGTCGCTTGCTTAAAGCCAATAAAGAATCTTCAACCATTTTTAAATCATCTTTAATGTTGCTCTGGTCATTAATAATTTCTTGGTATTTAGGGTCTTTTACTGAAATTTGTTTTAAACGGTCAGCCAATGCTTCTTGTCTGAATGATATTTTAATCAGATTCTTTAACAGCGCTCTAATGGTTTCAATATCTTCGCCCATTTGCTCTGCTTCCATTTCCTGTTGATCCTCTTTCATCTTATCGGCTAGTTCCTGCATTTTATCGGCAGCATTTTTTTGAGATTTAGAAGCTTTTCCACCTTTTTTTTCACCCAAAGCATCAGAACTTTTCATTTGTTCCTGACTTATTTCATTTTCTTTGTTTTCGTCTCGCTTAAAGTCGTTTGGATTCTCAAGTTCTTTGTTTTTTTGTTCCAGATCGCTTTGACTTTTCTTGAAATCCTCGAACGCTTTGTTCAATTCATCCTGCTTCTTTTTCAATTCTTCGGCAGACTTATCTCCTTTGGCTGTTTCTTCGGCAAGTTTCTGTTGTTCTTTTGCCAATTTATCGAGTTTTTCGATATTTTCAGTCAGTTTTTTCTCAAATTCAAGTTGTTTGAATACTTCTAAATTCCTGTCCAGTTGCTTGGAAATATCTTCTGCATTCATTTTCATCTTTTCAAGCATCTCTCCCACTTTATCTTTATCCACATTTTCCATCAATTTTTGAAGCTCCTCAAACATTTTTTTCATTTCATCTGTCATGATTTCCTGAAAAAGTTTCTCTAATTCCTTTTGTTTAAAAGCGATTTCTTCATCGATTTTCTTGTATTGCTGTTCTTTAATCGCATTTTCTTTATTCTGCTGATTGATTTTCTCAACAGATTCTTGAATTTGCTTTTGATGATCCAGCAGCTCTTTCACTTGTTTTTTATCTTCCCAGTTCAGTACTTTTTTATCCAGCAACTTACGATTCAAATCCTTAATCTGTTTTTGTAATTTTTTGGCTTCCTGAATAGTCTTTTCTAAATCATCCTTAATTTCCTGGCTGTTGGATGCTGTTTGCTTTTCGATTTCTTTGTCGGTAGGTGCTTTAAAAACCATCTTTTGAGAACGGGAAACTTTACTACCGTTGATAGCATCGTTATCATACACTTCAAAATAATATTCAACTTCATCACCTGCTTGGATCACCAATTGTTCCATATCAAAATAATGAAAAAACTCTTGCTGGGTTATTGACTTATTAATAGGGATGTCCATCACGTTCTCGCTTGTTTTAAGCGAGTCCTTTGCATTAAAACTCCGATAATGGAAGATTACCTTGTTAAAGCCATAATCGTCCTTAATAACACCTCTGAAATAAATTCTTTTTTCATACAGCGAATCTTTCATTTCATCTATCTGAATAAAGGGGAAGGCATCAGGAATCACATTTACATTATAAACCAGTGAATCATTCAGCTTCATATAGCTGTTTTCGGGTTTAATAGAATATGAAAATGATTTTCGCAAAACGGCAGCATAATTAAAAATATTATTCCCTTTTTGTGTTAAAACTACACTCTTTCCTGCGGATAAGAAACTTAGGTTAGTTGTTTCACGTGTAACAAAGCGCCATTCAACTTTGGTTCCATCGGGAACAACAAGGTCGCCTATGTTTTCAACATTCTCATCCTTCTTTCCTGTGTATGCAGGATATTTTAACTGAATATCAAAATTAAGAATGATGGGCTTTGGAATCACTTTTATCAAATAAGGCATGGAAGTTATTTCGGCTGCCTGTAACTGAAAACTGAGGTTCTTCTGTACATTTTTAAATGTATACCCAAAATTTACTGTATTTAATTTCTGAAGTTTGTATTTAACGCCTTCCACAATAACATAGACTTCATCTGGTATTTGATCGCCGGTAACTTTTACTTCCAGATCGAAATCCTGTTGTTGTATAACTTCAAGCTTTGTATTTTCTATTTGAAAATGAAAAGGAGCCGGTTTTTCGAAATAGGTATTGTATTTAAGAATACGGGAAGATGTTTCTGTAATTGCTTTTGGACGGGCCAATAAAACAATAAATATAATCATAACAGGAACTAAAGCATATTTAAGGTATTTCCTGTTTGCATTTATATCCACAGCATTTACAAAAGGAATGGGTTTTAGTTCAGTTATCTTCTGATTGATACTTGCTTCAATTAAATCGCTGTTTTCAGCTTCATGCAGAGAAATGGCTTTAAGTTGAAGGGTATTCAGCAGTTTATCCTGGATATTGCCAAAATGCTTGCCGATAATACCTGCAGCTTGCTCATACGATATGATTTTGCCTATTCTATAAAGTTTTAATAATGGAATTACAAAAAACCTTATACTGATAATGAGCGAAAAAATTAAAAATGAAAAGAATAAAATACTTCTCGTCAACATACCGAAACGCCCAAAGTACTCCAGTAAATTGACAAGTATAAAAAAAACAGCTACCAAAGATATGGCATAGATCAGACCTTTTACAAGTTGATTTTTGTAATATTTCTTGATAAACTCATCAAGTTTCGAAATCAGAATATCATAGCTATTTTCCATATCCTTTTGCATCAAATTATACAACATAAAAACGTTATGCCAGCGTATAAAGTATTTTAATCAATAAATATAACAATTAAACATTAATTTCAGCTACACCTTTATTGATTCTTTTTGTGGCTTCTTCTTTTCCGATCAGACTAATGATTGTAAATAAATCAGGACCTGTCCCGGCTCCAACTATCACAAGCCGTAAGCAATTCATGATCTGACCCATATTTAAACCGTTATCCTGAATGTAAGCCACAACCTTATCATGAGCAGCCATTGTTCCGAAAGGGTGAAGCGCTTCCAGTAAAAGGTTGATTTTTTGCAAATGCTCAGCAGTATCTTCCTTCCAGCGTTTTTTAATCACCTGCTCATCATAAGTCGTAGGTGTATTAAAAAAGAAGGCTGTCTGCTCCCATAAATCTTTCACAAAATTCAACCTTTCTTTTACAAGATCGCAAATGATAGCTAACTTTTCAGTTTCAATTTTTATCCCTTTTTCAATTAAAACAGGTATAAACAATACAGCTAATTCTTCGCCACTCAATAACCTTAGATATTGCTGATTGAACCATTTTGCCTTTTCCAGATCAAATTTTGCACCCGATTTGCTAATTCTATCAATGGAGAATGCCTGGATTAATTCCTCCATACTAAACATTTCCTGTGTAGTTCCTGGGTTCCAGCCTAAGAAGGCAAGAATATTAATGACAGCTTCAGGAAAATAACCTGATTCCCGATAACCTGATGAAATTTCACCGGTTTTGGGATCCTGCCATTGAGTGGGAAAAACAGGGAAACCCAGTCTGTCACCGTCTCTTTTGCTTAATTTGCCGTTGCCATCTGGTTTCAAGAGCAATGGTAAATGTGCAAATTCCGGCATGGTAGCTTCCCAGCCAAAGGCTTTGTATAGCATTACATGCAGAGGAGCCGATGGCAACCATTCTTCGCCACGGATCACATGTGAGATTTCCATTAAATGATCGTCTACTATATTTGCCAGATGGTAAGTAGGCATGCCGTCTGATTTGAACAGCACTTTATCGTCCAGCAATTTTGAATGCACCACTACCCTACCTCTGATGAGATCGTTGATAACAATATCTTCATCTTCCGGCATTTTAAAACGGATTACATAAGGATGGTTCGCTGTTAATAATTGATTGACTTCTTCTTTCGTTAAGGTCAACGAATTTCTCAAACCATTCCTGGAAGTAACATCATATTGAAACGCTTTTTTCTCGGCTTCATATTGTTTGCGAATTTGATCCAATGATTCTGGGGTGTCAAAAGCATAATAAGCCCATCCATCTGCAATCAACTGATCAGCATATTGGCGGTACAAAGGTTTGCGATCCGACTGGCGGTAAGGTGCAAAAGGACCTCCAACATGAACGCCCTCGTCAAATTCAATACCTAACCATGCAAGCGATTCAATAATATATTCCTCAGCTCCCGGCACAAAACGTCCCTGATCGGTATCTTCTATTCGTAAAATCATTGTGCCACCCATTTGACGGGCAAAAAGATAATTGTACAACGCAGTTCTGACGCCTCCTATATGCAAAGGTCCTGTTGGACTCGGCGCAAATCTTACTCTTACTTTTCTTTCCATTTATTTTTTTTTGCAAAGATAAAAAAAGGGAGGCTTTAAACCTCCCTATTTATTTAGAATTTGCGATTTCTTTTTTTTAAGATCAAATCCTTACATCCATAAAAAAACAATGTGGGTTCGTCAATAATTGCTCCATATTTTAAAGCCCTTTTAAATTCATCACAAATATTTATAGGAGTACAACTCCTAGAGCCGTAACTAGCTAATGACAATGCTCTATGATAAATTGCATTACCATAAGTAGAATCTGCTTCAATAGCTTTATCAAAAATATCTATTGCTCCTTTATACTCCTTTGAATTTCGCAACACCTCACCTATACTATCCAATCGTATAGCTTCTTTTCGGTTATGGTTTAAATTATCGGATTGTGCAAAACTATTGCTTCCAAAAAGTAACAATGCAAGCATTATTATTTTTCTCATATTATTATTTTTTTTGAGAATTCCGTTCTTCTTTCAATCTTTTTTTAAGATCACAACCATAAAAGAACAATTCTTCTTCGGAAATTGCTTTTCCATATTTTATTGCTTTCTTAAATTCTTTACACTTATCGGTATCGATAAATTCGGTGGGATGAATATATACCAAAGAGATCCCTCTATGGTAATAAGCATCCCCAAATGTAGAATCTGCCTTAATTGCCTCGCTAAAATAATCAAAGGCTTTTTGATGCTCTTTTAAATTATGCATAAGTTGTCCGATACTATCCAGTCTGATAGCTTCGTTTCGATAGCGTTTTGAGATATTGGTTTGTGCAAAACTTTTGATGCCGATAAACAGCAATACAAATAATATTAATTTCCCCATATTTTATTTTTTGTTGTAAAGTTACAATATTCTAATTTATATTTGTTCTAAATTTCAAAATCTATGGATGCTTTCAAATCTCTTATTGTTTTTAAAAATTCAACTACTTTTTTATGCGCCGGATGATTTTGGTAGACCATCAAGTCCTCAAAAGTGTTAAAATCTATGACCAACGCTATATCATATTCATTTTCAGGGTTTAAGTTAACACCAATTTCTAATCGTTTTATTTGCACGATTTCATTTTTTAGATGCCGGAGTTCATCTTGAAGCCTAGATGCGTTTAAAGCCTTTATTTCGGGGTTTTCGGAATTTTTAAGCTTCCACAATACAATATGTCTTATCATCAATCAAATTTTTAATTTTTAATGACTTTTTGTACAGTTTTATTTATTCCATCAGAAATTTGGATAAAGTAAATTCCTTTTTCAAGTTGGTCTGTTTTGATTGTAAATTTATCTTTTAAAAATAATTTCTCAGTTAAAATAAATTTTCCTGTAATATCAAAAACGGATAAAAAGAAATTACTCATTTTAGCATCCTTCAAATAAATTTCAAGAAAATCATTGCAAGGATTGGGATACATCATAAAATTTACGGATTGATTTTCTATAATTTCATTTATACTTCCGTTTCCATTCACCACCCAGTTATTTGGATCCATTACAATTCCGGTAATTGTTTTGGACATTGGTATTTTAAAAGTTTCATTCATTGCCGAATGATAGAGCATGATAATGGTATCTCCCGATGCCCACTGGATTTTATATTCCATCATCATTTTAAACAAAGGAGTAACAGTTGTTGATGTTGATTGATGAATATTCAATACCAGTGTATCATTTTGCTGTCCGTAAGTAACATCTAATGTGGGAAATCCTTCACCGAAATACCATTGATCAAAGAAATCAGTAAAATCTTTTCCGGAAAATTCTTCTGCAACCGCTTTAAAATCCATACCTGTCATGGTGCTGTCTCTAAAACGGATTTGAGCGGTCTTTAAAACCTGAAAGAAAATGCTATCATTGCCAATTTCAAATCTTAAATTATGGATAATGGCAGCTCCTTTTTTATAAGAAAGCCTGCCATCGAAAATTCTATTTTCGTCAATAGCTTGAAAAGGAGGAATGTAAACACTTCCATCAGGTATCGACATGACATTTGTGTGATAATCCATCATGTGATTCTGCGCCTGAGCGTAACTCCAGAGATATTCTTTAGCCAGATACTCTCCATAAGAAGCAAAACCTTCATTGATCCATATATCACTCCAGGTAGCACAGGTAACATTATCGCCCCACCATTGATGCGTTAATTCGTGACTCGTCAGATTAAAATTAAAGTCACCGAGTGTTGTTATGGTTTGATGTTCCATCCCACCTCCTAAAGGCACCAAACAATGTCCGTATTTTTCTTTATAAAAGGGATACAAGCCAAATAAATCAGAATAAAGTTCAATAAAACCGGGCGTTCGGTCAATTTCTGTTTTAAAATAAGGCAATGTTAAGGGATTGTCATAAATAAAATTCTGAATGAGTACAGAATCCTGTAAACCTGTAGGATGTGCATAGATTGAATAATCAACATATTTTCCTACAGCCAGTGAAATCAGATAATAATCAATCGGGTAACGCGTTTTCCATTCATATCTGAATTTATTGCCGGGCAAAGGCACCACTGCAGTTAGTAAACCATTGGACCCAACTACATTATCATTGGCTGTTGTCACATAAATATAAGCTGAATCCGCTTTATCAGTTAAAGATTGCTTTACAGGAAACCATTCTTTAGCAGCAAAAGGTTCAGATAGAGTATAGGTAATTTGATTTCCCCAAGTGGGTGAAATTTTACAGGAAATTCCATTAAAGAAATCTCCGGTATTGGGTGGCAAACCATTATAATATATCTGAGCAGAAATAGATGACCCCATCAGTAAGGGATTGATACCTACAAATACCTCGTCACCAATCCTGCTGAAAGGTTTTAATTGATTATTTATTTTAATGGAATCAATGATGCAATAATCCTTTAATTCAAATACAAATGTATCTAACTGAATGGCGATTACTTTTGCAAGAATCGTAACATTTCCCTCAACAAATACAGAAGTACGTTCAACATTTAAATCCAGTTTATAAAACTTTACATCGTATTTATCCATTAAAGCCGATTGTTTTAATGTAGATTTTGAAGAATGAAACTGCTTGTGTAAGCACGTTTTTTCACTTTGAAACGAATGAACATATTGAGCATACAACACATTTTGCAACAATATAAAAATCAGAACCGGGATAAGCCTTTTCATAAAACCGTATATTTAAATTGATTAACAAAAGTATAAAAAATTAACTGTTTAACGTGTTAAAAGTATTCCTTATCTGCAAATAAACTGATTTCAACAAATAAGTTGCACTTTAACATCTTTTACATAAAACGGATGAGATAAAACTTTAATTTTGTAACAATTAAAAAATATATTTTTATACCAATAATTAAAATAAAATGAAAAAAAATCTATTGAAAATTAGCTTTCTTTTTGTATGTTTCCTTTTTGCAACTTCTATTTTGAATGCGCAAGACGAAAAAGATAAAAAACCTGAAGGCTACAAGTTTACCATCGAAAAACAAATTAAAGCTACTTCCGTAAAAAATCAGAACAAATCAGGTACCTGCTGGAGTTTTTCAACTTTATCATTTATAGAGGCTGAATTAATCAGAATGGGCAAAGGCGACTACGATGTTTCAGATATGTTCGGTGTAAGACATGCTTATGCTGACAAAGCTGAAAAATTTGTACGTATGCACGGATCTATCAACTTTGGTGGAGGTGGTGCTGCTCATGATGTAACAGACATGATTCGCAAATATGGTATGGTTCCTGAAGAAGTTTACACCGGATTAAACTATGGTGAAACCAAACACGATCATGGTGAATTAGATGCTGCATTAAAAGCATATATCATAGCAATTGCTGACGATAACAATAAAAAATTAACCACAGCGTGGTTAGCAGGTTTCAACGGAATTTTGGATGCTTATTTTGGCAAATTACCAGAAACCTTTACCTACAAAGGTAAATCTTATACTCCACAATCTTTTGCAAAAGAATCCGGAATCAATCCTGATGATTATATTGAATTTTCTTCTTATACTCATCATCCTTTTTATTCAAAATTCATTATTGAAGTTCCTGATAACTGGGCCTGGGGTGAAGTGCAGAATGTTCCTATGAACGATTTGATGAGTATTATCGACAATGCAATCAATAACGGTTATTCTATTGCATGGGGTGCTGATGTAAGTGAAAAAGGATTTTCATGGAAAAATGGTGTTGCTGTTGTACCTGATGAAGACAAAGCCGATTTACAAGGTTCAGAAAGAGACAAATGGGAAAAACTGACAGAAAGAGAAAAAGCAGCACAGCTTTATACTTTTGACAAACCCGGTAAAGAAAAAGTGATTACTCAGGAAATGCGTCAATTGGCTTTTGACAATTATCAAACTACTGATGATCATGGTATGTTAATTTGCGGTATTGCCAAAGATCAAAATGGCAACAAATATTATCTGGTTAAAAACTCATGGAGTGCTGAAGGAAAATACGAAGGTTATTTCTATGCTTCAGAAGCTTTTGTGAAGTATAAAACCATGGATATCATGATTCACAAAGATGCTGTTCCAAAAGACATCATGAAAAAAATCAAAATGTAGTCTCTTAAAAACTATATTTTACAAAGAGGTGCTGATTGATTTCAGCACCTCTTTTTTTACATTCTAAATAAAATAATAAACATTATTCAATTTTTAAATATTTTTTTATTATATTTAAACTTTCTGGAGATAAAATAAATTTATCAGTTACCTTATTATTTTTTACTACGATACATACCGGATACCCGGATCCAAAATCATATTCTGCCATTTTTGACAAGAAATCATACTTAACATTCTCAGCTATTAATGTTGGTGATATAAGCCCTTTGTGAATAGGATCACAAATTATAAGGGAAAACTTATTATTATTTAATAAATGACTTGTAAAGATAGAATAAATTGATTGTTCGCAACCGGAACATCCGGAACAAGGCAACAAAATAAAGATATTTTCATTCTTTACTTCATTTTCATTAAAGGTTTCTTTAAGATATTGTAAGAAAACATTATTATTCACTTCGTTATTCTTACACCCTGAATAAACAAAAAGAATGGTGATTAAAATAGCTGTTATAGCTATATTTGCTTTTTTTTTCATCATTTAAAAATATAGAATTTATTTATATTGATTTCATTTTCAATTGATTTCATTAAAATTCCTTTGTCAGTGGGAATTAAATATTTCCAGAATTTATTATCCGGCATCAACACCTCATTGATAATTTTCAAATCTTTATCCATGATGATAATTGACCATTTCCTATTGTTCCAATTATTTACTTTCCCATCTTTAGCATATTTTTCCAGTTTATGCAACACAATCCTTAAATATCGATTATTAATGCTATCATAAATAATATCTGCATATTGAGCATTATAACTATATCCATCAATAATAGAAGATAAATCTAAATATTTGTTTTTTTCTATCGGTTCAATCCTGTCAATATATTTGCTTTTACATTCAACAGTTTTTATCAATTTGCCAACATTATTATAAACAAACAGCTTATTGCAAATGGGAAAAGAAAAAATTAATTCATGATTTATATTGAAAATCCGAGAATAATCTTTCTGGTGATTTCCGTAGAATTTGCCTTCTTTATATTCTGATGGTAACTCTCCAATTTTAGTGATTGAATCATTGGTTAAATTCAATTCCATTTCAATGGGTATTGATGATTTAGGAATAGTACCACGTCTAAAATTAAATGACGCCTGAAAATACAGTTTGTTATTTAACAATAACATCTGATGTTTATAATTAACTTTTATAAAGAAAAAAGCATCATATATTTTTTCGGAATAATTGTTGATGTTCCAGTTTTTTATTATTTTACCATCCTTGTCTAATAATGATATAAACATATTTTTTGTTTTATTATGTATAGACGAAACAAAAATAGAATCCGAATTATGGTATAGAAATCCTATATTATCCATACTATCTAAGCTAATTAGGCTAATTTCAAATTTTATTTCATCAGAATTTATATCTACACCAATTATTTTGTTATTTTTTATAAAAATAAAAAATTTACCATTGTTTTTATAATAATGATAATAACTAAAACTAACACTATCCATTACTTTATTATTTAATTGTAATGAATCTTTCAGATTGAAATTATCTTCAAATTTATTGGAGATTTCATGGCATCCAAATGCAATACACAAAATTATAAAACTAATTAATATCTTCATTTTATCTTTTTTTTAAAAAAATGGCATATAATTCATTAAATTATATGCCATTTATAAATAATTTACTATAAATCACCATAGTTTGGACTTTCGCCCGTTTCTATAACATAAATTTGATAAATAAATACTTCTTGTTCATATTCCTCTGAATATATAGGATGTTTGCGAACAGTTGTAATTTGATTTTTTAAATCATCCAACATAATTTTCCTTTCCGAAATAACGACTTCAGGCATTAAAATCGAAACCTCTTCAGGATAATTTTTGAAAAAGTCACCTGTATGTCCAGAATCTATATAAGTATCTAAAAGTTCAGCTGCTTTATTATAAGAAACTTTATCTCTTATCCCGATAATAAGAACTTCCCATAAACAGTCCCATCCCATATATTTACAATTTGCATTAGGACACGGATATGGGGACGTATTGTCTGGTGCACCACAATCAAATTCATTTATTGGAGGTAACATTGATTTCGTATAAACAGAGGCAAATGAAGTTTTTTTAGTATCATTTTTTAATTCTTCTTTTGAACATGAAATACTTATACTTATGATAAGAAATATACTTGTTGATATAATTATTGCTTTTTTCATTTTGATTTTTTTTAATAAATAATTTCTAAAATTTAAGATTTTAAATTAGGCTGTTGATAATTTATCAAGTGTAAACTACTCTATTTCATTATTAATTTAATAATCAAACCAAATATAAAACAGTTATACCAAATAAAATTCGATATTTCAACAGCCAAATACACTTAAGTTTGTCTTACATAATTTATGAAAAAAATTATTATCTAAATATTTTTTGGTGGGAACTAAATGATTTATTCTTTGTAACTTTATACCATTTTTACAAGGTACAAGGTACAAGGTACAAGGTACAAGGTACAAGGTACAAGGTACAAGGTACAAGGTACAAATAATAAAATGAAACTTTTCATTTTATTTAAAATGCTTTTATCTATCCAATATTGCATTTGCAATTAGTTTTTCTGTTTGCAAATATATAATACTTTTTTTGTTTTTAACTATTTTTTTAACAAAATATTAAAAACAAAATACAAAAATATTAAAAAAATAGAAAAATCAAATTGAAATTAAACAAAATATCCCAAGAAGTAAATGATGGAAAACGAAGGGTATTTCTACGCTTCCGAAGCTTTTGTAAAGTATAAAACAATGGATATCATGATTCACAAAGATGCTACCCCTAAAGAAATTCTTAAAAAAATCAAAATATAGTCTCTCAAAAACTATATTTTACAAAGAGGTGCTGAATGATTTCAGCACCTCTTTTTTTATGAAAATAAAAACCATACCGTTAAACGCTATTTTGTGCTTAAAATTTCAAAATGATAATGGCGCTCGTCAAAATCATTATCTATCGGGAAAATGCTTTAAAAATGCATACAAAGGTATTTTGAGATTCGTTCTATACAATTTCGTTACCTTTATCTTTCTTAAACCTACCTTAAACTTAAATTTTACTACCCTTAACTGATACAAGCTTTACTTCGCCTTCCGATTGTCGTACATTTAACGAAAAACAACCACTAAAAAATCAAAATTATGAAAAAAGTATTCTTAAGCCTGATTTTAGTAAGCAGCTTACTTTCGGGCACTTTCGCACAAAACGGTAGCATCAGAGGCAAAATTTTAGATTCCGCTTCCACTGAAACCCTTCCCGGTGCCAATGTTTATATTGAAGTTGGAAAAGCTTTGATAGGAGTTACAACCGATATCTTTGGTTATTATCATATTAAAGGGTTGAATCCCGGAGTATACAATGTAAATATTTCTTATTCCGGTTTTAACAAGAAAATAATTACCACAGTAAGAGTAAACTCTAACGAAATCACCTCCATTGAAGATGTTTATCTGAATCCTTTAAGTTTACTACCAGAAGTTGAAATAATCGGTTACATTGATAAATTAATTGATACCAGAATTGTTCATGTAATTAGAGCTAAAGAAATAAAAAACATACCTGGCAGTAACAATCTGACATCTCTGCTAAATTCTATAACACCAGGTGTTTATGTTACTGATGACGGCAGAGAAGTTTACTTCAGAGGTGCAAGAAATGGCAGTGTATTGTATTATGTAGATGGCGTAAAACGACGCAGTAGTGAATACAATGTTCCAAGTTCAGCTATTGCAAGTGTAATGGTATACATGGGAAATGTACCTGCAAAATATGGTGATTTCGATGGTGGCGTAGTAGTAGTAGAAACCAAAAGCTATTTTGATTTTGAAGCTGAAAGAAAGGCTGCCAGGAAAAATTGAAATCATATGTCAAATGTTTTATAACTTTGTAAAAAGAAACAGATGAAAAAACTCCTGAACATTAGCTTATTCCTACTCCTTACAATCCACTGTTTTTCTCAGAAAGTAATAGTAAAAGGATATGTAAAAGATGCCTCCACCCTTTCACCGGTAAAAGATGTAAATATAAAAATAGAGGGCACTTCAACAGGAACAACAACCAATGATTCAGGATTTTTTTCATTAACAACCAATCAGAACAATATCAAATTCATTGTTACGCATATCAATTACAAAAAACAAATATATATTACTTCAATAAAAAACAAAGAAATTGAGATTTTATTAATTTCTCATGTAAATGAATTAAAAGAGTTTACTGTAAATGCTGATCCAATCAGCAGTATTACTAAAAAATTACCCATTTACGTAATTGATTATTTATTAATTGAAAACAATATATTGCTTTTGGTTTATCATCAAAAGAAATTAAACGATACCCGATTGCTATTAATTGATCATGCTGCAAATATTTTACTAGAAAAGAAAATTGAAAATGCAGAACAATTATACGTTGATTGTTTTAACGATTTCTATTATTTAAATAAAAAAGAAGCCGTTAAAATTGAGATCAATGCAACTGAAATTTCGATGCTCCATGCAATACCACGCAATGAATTTGATATTTACAACAAATCCATCGATTTTAAGATCAACGATAATATTTATTATCATACCTTTCATTATCAGAATTTTATAATGAAATTACATTGTATCAATTTGTTTGATGAAGAAAATGAAAGACGAACTCTGCTTACGATAAGCGATAGCAGTAAAATTGATCTTTTTGAAAGAGAGTTTGATTTCTTTTATTATGCCAAAAGAGCAGCCAGTTATGGATTATCTGTTACTTCCGTTTATAATAAATTACATCTATTGAGAAATTATCAATATTTAGATTGGGTGGATCGGCATGGCAGGTTTTCAGCGGTAAAACCGGTTGTTCTAAAAGTAAATGAGAATATTTGTGTCTTCAATTCACTTTCTAATACCATCGAAATATATACTGCCGATGGTAGGCTTGTAAACAAAACAGAAACAAAATTTATGGATGATAAGCATTATACCGGTAAAATCATTCCGGATGAAAATGGAAATAAGTTGTATGCCGTTTACAAAGTGCAATCTATCATTCTATTAAAAGAAGTTGATGTAATAACAGGTTTGTTGAAACCTCAGATAAGCATACCTGATTTTCCATTTATTGAAAACATAAAAATTGCAGGGAATCAGGTGTATTTTCTATACAAGAAAAACATGAATGAAGAGTTAAAACAATTGTATCTGTTGCGGATTTAGGGAATTAGTTATTGGTTATTGGTTATTGGTTATTGGTTATTAAGTTACTGAGCTTTTTGCTCATTCCCGAGCTACAATTTCCGCTAAGCGACAGTCCCGAGCTACAATTTCTTAAGAAGCATTGTTGAGTAAGGAAAAAGATGTATTCTCGTGTGAGTCAACCTTGACAGGGTTTATTTCTTGTGAAGTACGGTTACTATAATTAGCAACTTTGCACCAACAGATTTTCGCAACAGAAAATCACCAGTTGTATAAAAAAAGCCGCAGCCTAAAAGCTCAATTACCAACGTCTACCAACAAAAAAACCCCATCTTTCGATGAGGTTTTTTGCGTTAAGTTTTTGGCGGCGACCTACTCTCCCACAATAAATGCAGTACCATTGGCGCAAGTGGGCTTAACTTCTCTGTTCGGAATGGGAAGAGGTGAACA
>JBBRCQ010000010.1:0-83765 GCA_038204725.1 Bacteroidales bacterium
TAAAATATGAATTGAATCAAATGATTAGTTTAAAAATTTAATTTCATGAAAACTATTTTATCAAAAATTTCACTTTATAAGAATTCAATTAAGAGAAAATGGAATTTACAAAATACGACATTATATTGTTTTCATTACTTACATCAGCAAAAGTATGGGATATATTAACGAATCCTGAAAAAACAAAAATCTATATGTTTGGTTGCGAAACCGTTTCCAACTGGAAAGTTGGGAGTAAATTGCTTTGGAAAGGCAGTTATGAAGGCAATGAGATGGTTTTTGTAAAAGGTTTCATTATCGAAATTAAAACGCCGCAAAAACTTGTCTATTCTACTTTTGACCCCAATTCGACCATGGAAGACAAACCCGAAAACTACCTGGATGTATCTTACACATTGACAGAAACCGATAACAAAACGACACTCAAAGTAACACAGGGAGATTATTCGAAAGTGGCTGATGGCGAGAGAAGATATACCGAAAGTTACAACCATGGAGAAGGTTGGAATCCCATTTTAGTCGAAATTAAAAAATTAGCAGAGCTGCAATAAATGACACTTCTATTTTTCGAAACACCAGCTGCATTCAGAAAATGGTTGACATTGAACCATGAAACAGAAAATGAATTATGGGTTGGCTTTTTCAAAATTGCAAGCGGAAAACAAAGCATAACCTGGTCGCAATCGGTTGACGAGGCACTTTGTTTCGGCTGGATAGACGGCATCAGGAAATCAATCGACAAAGACAGTTATACCATTCGCTTTACTCCCCGAAAACCAAACAGCAACTGGAGTGCAATCAACATTAAAAAAGTGGAAGAACTAACAACGAAAGGGCTCATGCATCCATCAGGTTTTGTAAGTTTTCAAAATCGAAAGGAAAACAAACAGGAAATTTATTCCTATGAAAATAAAGAAATATCACTTTCAAAAGATCTTGAGGAAATATTTAAGAAAAATGAAACAGCATGGATGTATTTTCAATCACTTGCACCTTCGTATCGTAAAACGTCAATTTATTGGGTAATGACTGCCAAACAGCATGCTACCAGAATCAGAAGGCTGAATGAGATAATAACTGATAGTATTTCCAACAAAAACAGATGGAAAAACTAAACGAGATTTATTGAAAAAATAAAAAGTTTTATTTTACTAAAATTACAATTAAAATTGATTATCAATAATTTGGAACACATGAAAAAACTTGAATTTTCAATTGACATAAATGCATCCAGAGAAAAAATATGGAAAATACTTTGGGATGACAAAACTTACAGAGAATGGTCAGCCTGTATTTACTGAAGGCTCATACGCTGTAAGCGACTGAAAAGAAGGAAGTAAAGTCCATTTTTTAGATCCGAAAGGTGACGGTATGTATAGTATTATTGAAAAATGTATACCCAATGAATTGATGTCGTTTAAACATATTGGCGAAATAAAATCAGGCATTGAACAACCTTTGGATGAAAAAACCAAATTATGGGACAGTGCGTTAGAAACCTATATCCTTATCCAAAACGATAAAAATACAAAGCTGATAATAAGTCTGAATATGTTTGAAGAATATACCGATTATTTTAACGACACATTTCCCAAAGCAATATCAGAGAATAAAAGAATAGCTGAATCATAACAAGAGGAAATTATCTGGTAAACTAATTTTTATTACATTTGCAAAAGAAAAACTTGAAAATCCTTACAAGGTTTATTTCAAAAAAAAAGAAAATAAAATTTCCGTTAAAATCATTCATTGATATTTCTCAATAAAAATAAACATATTTAACAACCAAATTTCATTTAACAATCAATTACTCTTTTTCATTTGAATAATGTAATCTTTGTTTTTCAATGCGTTATAGAATAAATAAGAAAACCGTATAACAAAAAACCGGTTTTACATCTTTTTCTTTCCAATATTCTACCTCCAATTATAAAATCTGTTTAAAATCTACAGAAAAAAATCAGATTTGACTTCTACTTTTGCTGCCAATATTAAAAGTCAAAGAATACCATGATTAAACTACTTGGATTAAACCACAAGACTGCCCCCATAGAAGTCAGATCAAAATTTGTTTTTTGTGAAGAAGATATCAAACGATTTGTTCCATTGTTAAAAGAAAAAGGTATAATTGGTGCAGTTGTTTTGTCCACATGTAACCGAACCGAAATATATGTTGAGTATGAAGGACACAGCGGAGATGCTGATTTTGACATATTTGAAGAATGCCTTTTTAATTACAGAAATCTTGACAAAGAATTAAGTACACACCTTTACCGGAAATCGCATGATGAAGTGGTTCGTCATCTTTTCCATGTAGTGTCAGGTTTAGATTCAATGGCATTGGGCGAATACCAGATTGTAGGACAAGTAAAAGATGCTTACAATATCTGCGAAAGAAATAATCTGGTAAGTCCATTGTTGAAAAGACTCTTTATTAAAGCATTCGAAGCTGGAAAAAGAGTAAGATCAGAAACCAATATCAACCTGGGAGCTGTTTCTATCAGTTATGCAGCAGTGAACCTGGCCAACAAAATGCTTACCAATTTACAATCTCAGCCTGCATTAATCATAGGAGCCGGTCAAACCAGTGAGCTCACCATTCAGAATCTTATTACAAAAGGTTGTGAACAGTTCACGATTGTTAACCGTACTTTCGAGAATGCCGTTGAAATGGCTGAAAAATATAAAGGTAAAGCTGAAGAATACAGCAAACTGGAAGAATTGCTGCTCGAAAACAATATAGTCATCTCCTCCACCGCTTCCAAAAAACCTTTGATTACCAAAGAAATGGTAGAAAAAGCGATGGCATTGAGAAACAACAAAGATCTCTTTTTTGTGGATTTGTCCGTTCCCCGTAATGTTGCAACCGATGTTGCAGAATTGGAAAACGTACATGTTTTCGATATAGATGATTTGACGAATATTGTGGATGATACGCTCGAAAAAAGACGTGGCGAAGTATGTGCCGCAGAATCTATTATAGAAGAAGTCGTTATTGATTTTGGAAACTGGGTGCATACCCGGAACTTAATACCTACATTTCAATGTATTTGTAAATATTTTCACGGTATAAACAAAAATGAACTGGAGGATTTTATTAAAACACAAAAACAAATTGATTTACCGAAAGCTTCAGAATACGCAGATCAAATTACCAACAAACTCATCCACACTATGATCACAAATGTGAAAGCATTTACCGATAATGGTAAAAAACGCGAACACATTCATTTAGTGAATCAATTTTTTAAACAGAACTAATGAAACAAACTGTTCGTATTGGCACAAGAGGAAGTAAATTAGCATTGTATCAAGCTTACCGGGTGAAAGAAGAACTTGAAATCCATTACCCGGACATCGTTTTCGAAATCGTAATCATTAAAACCAAGGGTGATAAAATCCTGGATGTTCCTTTGTCGAAAATCGGAGACAAAGGATTGTTTACAAAAGACCTTGAAATTGCTATGTTTAACAACGAAATAGACATGGCAGTTCATAGTTTAAAGGATTTACCTACCACTTTCCCGGAAGGAGCTCAATTGGGCGCTGTTTTGAAAAGAGGGGATGTGAGGGATGCACTCATCAGTAGTAACAACAGAAAAATAAACGATCTTACTTCTGATGATGTAATAGCAACTTCAAGTTTAAGAAGAAAAGCCCAATTGCTCAGAATCAATAAAGATTTTAAAATCGTTGAAATTCGCGGAAACGTTAATACCCGCATCCGCAAAATGCAAGAAGGATTTTGCAATGTTATGGTTATGGCTGCTGCTGGATTACAGCGTCTGGAAATGGACGAATTCATCTCAGAACTAATAGATCCAGAAGTAATGATACCAGCTTGTAGTCAGGGTGCAATTGCCATTGAAATCAGAATTAAAGATCCTTTTATCGAGGAAATTCTTTCAAAAATCAATGATAAAGAAACATTGATTACCACCAATGCCGAACGTGCCTTTTTAAAAACACTGGAAGGCGGATGCCAGATTCCGGTAGGAAGTTATACCTATATAAAAGATGAACAATTTCATATCACTGGTTTTATTTCAAGCATCGACGGAAGTATCTATTTAAAAGCGTCAGCAAATGCCTCAGTTGAACAGGCTGTTGAAGTATCCATTCAATTGGCAAAGAAATTATACACACAGGGTGGTAAAGAAATACTTGAAAAAATAAGAACATACAATTTACTCGAAGCACAGGAAAACCAACCTCTGTCAGGTAAAGTAATCATATCCACCAGAGCGGTGGAGTCAGGCGATACACTTCCTGACATTTTACAATCCATGGGTGCAAAAGTTCATATATTACCTATGATTGAAATTCTTCCAACTCAATTGAACCATGAAGAACTGGAAAATTTTAATTCACTGGAGAATTTTGAATGGATCTTTTTCACAAGTAAAAACGGAGTAGCAAACTTCTTTAAACAGCTGAGTGATCTTAAAGGGAATACCACATTACCAAAATCAATAAAGATAGCTGTAATTGGCGGAAAAACAGCCCTTGAACTTGAATATTACGGATATTCACCAGATTATATAAACTACGAAAACACTTCGGTTGAATTACTGGCTGGTTTTTATAAAGCATATAACCCAAAACATCAAAGGATTTTCCTTTCATTGGGAAATCTTGCAGACGACACCTTATACAATAGATTGTCGGAAGATAACGAAGTGAAAAGGATCAATGTGTATCAAACAGTGAAACCAGCAACAGCTGATGCTTCCATTTTGGAAATCATACAAAATGATCAATATGATCTGATCGTTTTCACAAGTCCTTCTACTTTTCAGAATTTCTGTTCATTTTATAAAGAAGTTAAAAATCAGCTTTTAAAAACAGCAAGTATAGGTTCCACCACCACAAAAGCAATCAGACATGCCGGTATTGAACCCATTGTTACTGCAAAAACATCCAGTGTTGATGGGCTTGGTGAAGCAATTGAAACATATTTCAAATTACAATAAACAAATTTAATATTAATTTTAAAAACAATTATTATGGATTTTCCTGTAACAAGATTAAGAAGATTAAGATACAATGGAGTATTAAGACAAATGGTAACAGAAACAAAACTTTCAGTAGATGATTTTGTAATGCCATTGTTTGTTTGTTCAGGCACCAATGTAAGGAATCACATCAATTCGATGCCAGGCAATTATCAACTTTCAGTTGAAAATTTGGTAGAAGAATGCAGAAAAATATATGCAGCCGGAGTAAAAGCTGTTTTGTTATTTGGTATTCCTGCGCACAAAGATGAAGATGGCAGTGTAGCATGCGAACATGACGGTATTGTTCAACAAGCCATCAGAGCATTGAAAAAAGACAACAAAGATCTTTATATTATAGCAGATGTTTGCAACTGCGAATACACCACTCACGGACATTGTGGAACCATTGTAGATGGAGATGTTGACAATGACTTAACATTGATAACATTGGCAAAACAATCCGTTTCGCTGGCTGAAGCCGGGGCTGATATGATTGCACCCAGTGATATGATGGACGGCAGAGTAGCTAAAATACGTGAAGAATTGGATTTCCATCATTTTGAGAAAATCCCTATCATGTCATATTCTGCTA
Organism: Bacteroidales bacterium; assembly: GCA_038204725.1. GTDB lineage: Bacteria > Bacteroidota > Bacteroidia > Bacteroidales > JACABE01 > JACABE01. The sequence goes on from JBBRCQ010000010.1 coordinate 5,590, forward strand.
AATATGCTTCAGGATTTTATGGTCCATTCAGAGAAGCGGCTGAAAGTGCTCCTAAATTTGGTAACCGTGCTACTTATCAGATGAACCCTGCTAACACCAATGAAGCCATGCGCGAAGTTGAACTGGACATAGCCGAAGGTGCAGATATCGTTATGGTTAAACCTGCACTTAGTTACCTGGATGTGATTTACCGCGTAAAAAACGAATTCAGAATGCCTGTTGCTGCCTACAATGTTAGCGGTGAATTTTCGATGGTGAAAGCTGCCGCTAAAAACGATTGGATTGACGGTGAAAGAGTAATGATGGAAATTTTAACTTCTATCAAAAGAGCCGGTGCAGATATTATTATTACCTATCATGCAGTGGAAGCAGCCAATGTTTTAAACAGAATGAAATAATTACTTAAAGAATCTTTTGTTTGGAGTACTTAAAGTTAAGAAATGCTATTTCTTAACTTTAAGTATTTTAGACACTTTAATAAAATATATATCAATTATAAAATACGAGATATGCAGTTTACGAAAAGTATAGAAGCTTTTAAAAAAGCTCAGGAAATCATTCCCGGTGGTGTAAATTCACCGGTAAGAGCTTTTAAAAGTGTGAAACTAAACCCTATTTTTATCAGTAAGGCAAAAGGGGCTTATATAACAGACGTTGATGGAAATCAGTTTATTGATTTTGTATCTTCTTGGGGACCTTTGATTTTTGGTCATGCTCATGATGCGATATTAGCTGCTATCAACGAAGCTGCTCAAAAAGGTACCAGTTACGGAGCACCTACAGAATACGAAACTGAAATGGCGAAACTTATTGTAGATATGTTTCCGTCCATTGAAAAAGTCCGCATGGTAAATTCAGGTACCGAAGCTACGATGAGTGCCATCAGACTGGCTCGTGGTTATACAAAAAGAGATTGTATCCTCAAGTTTGCCGGAAATTATCACGGACATGGTGACAGTTTCCTTATCAAAGCAGGTTCAGGTGCTATAACATTAGGATTGCCTGATAGTCCAGGGGTTACTTCAAGTACAGCCAAAGATACGCTGATAGCAGAATACAACAACCTTGATTCGGTAAAGACTTTATTCAAGGAAAAAGGCAAAGAAATAGCTGCCATTATTGTAGAACCTGTTGCCGGAAATATGGGCGTAGTAGTTCCTTCCAATGGCTTTCTTCAGGGTTTGCGGGATATTGCAACTGAATATGGAGCTTTATTGATTTTTGATGAAGTAATTACCGGTTTCAGATTATCAAAAGGCGGTGCGCAGGAATTATACAACGTAATGCCAGATATAACTACACTTGGTAAAATTATTGGCGGTGGTCTTCCTGTTGGCGCTTATGGCGGAAAAAAAGAGATAATGGATATGCTGGCTCCTATCGGACCGGTATATCAGGCGGGAACTTTATCAGGAAATCCCTTGGCAATGGCTGCTGGAATTACCATGCTGAAACTTATCAGAGAAACACCTGATTTTTATACAGAACTGGAAAGAAAAGCGGCTATGCTTGAAAAAGGCATTCGTAAAAACATGGAGTTAACAGGTGTAAAAGGTGTTATAAACCGTGTAGGTTCTATGATGACTTTTTTCTTTACCAACGAACCTCACATTACATCTTTTGATGAAGCCATGAAATCGGATACAGATAAATATGCCAACTATTTTAAAATGTCTTTGGAAAGCGGAATTTATCTTGCTCCATCACAATATGAGTGTTTGTTTATTTCGTATGCACATACCGACAAAGATATTGAAACCATCATTGCTGCTAATCTTGAAGCTTTGAAAAAAATATAAATTTTTTAAATTTCCACAACCCTGACAGGGTTTAAAACTCTGTCAGGGTTCTTAAATCAAACACATCCATGGATAATCCAATATTTGTAAAAACGTTAAGAGGCCAGCATACTGAACGACCACCAGTTTGGTTTATGCGTCAAGCTGGAAGAGTACTTCCCTCCTACCTGAAAATGCGCCAACAAAATACGTTTTCAGAACTCATGCAATCACCTGAACTTGCTGCTAAAGTTACATTGCTTCCGGTTCACGAATTAGGTGTTGATGCAGCTATTTTATTTTCTGATATATTAGTAATTCCTGAGGCTTTGGGCATGAAACTAACGTTTACTGATTCAGGTCCAAGATTTGAAACAGCACTCAAAGACATCAGCAATCCAATGAGTGTATTAAAAGCAGATGCCTCCAAACTCAATTATATTTATGATGTGATTGATGAGATTAACAGAACCAAACCGGCAAATACACCGTTGATTGGATTCTGTGGAGCCCCGTTTACTACTCTTTGTTACATGATGCAAGGTCTGGGAACCAATCATACTTTTCCGGATGCTGTGACTTTACTTTACAAAGACAAGGTACTGGCTCATAAATTACTGAATGCCATTACAGAATTATCTATAGAATATGCCACAACGCAAGCTAAACATGGCATATCTGTTTTCCAGATTTTTGAAACACATGCCGGATTAATCCCATCCGATCTGTATTTTGAGATGATTATGCCTTATGTAAGAAGATTATCTAATGCTATAATGCAAGTAGGAACACCTGTTATTTTTCTTCCAAAAGGATTGGGTTATGGTATCAAATATATTACACCTGATGATACCAACTTCTTAAGCATTGATTGGCAAACATCCATTTATGAAGCACGTTTGCTGGTTCATCCCGAAATTGGATTACAGGGAAATCTGGATCCAAGATTATTGATGGCAAATAAAGAAACCATTCTTAGCGAACTTGAAAAATATAAAACTTTCGGTTCTGAAAACCAAAACTGGATATTTAACCTAGGCCATGGTTTTATTCCTGGAATTCCATTTGAAAATGCTAAATTGGTGGTTGATTGGATAAAACAAACTGACTGGAAAAGATAAAATGATGGAAAATTGATGATGGAAAGTAAAATGCATAAAACAAATATCATTAGAAGAACTTATTGAAAGTTTTTAAATTTTGCAGTTGGGATTTATAGATTAGAGGCAACTCTTTTTAAAACTTATAGTGGAAAACATGTTTATAGTCAACTTTTTCGTTCGGGTACATCATCTGGTGCAAATTATGATGAAGCAACTGCTGCAGAAAGTAAACAGAACTTTATTCATAAAATACTGATTTCACTAAATGAATTGAGGGAATCTTATTTCTGGCTACGCTTTATTAAAAAAGCTGTTATTATGCATGAAAACGATTCCGCATTGTTAGCTTTATTGCAAGAAAACAAAGAATTAATGATTATATTAGGCAAAGCTGTTTCAACAGCAAAAATAAACAAAGCAGCAAAAATGGGAAAATTATGATGGATAATGGAAAAGTAATAAATAATTTTTACATATCAAATTTTACATCAAATTTCACATTAAACATTTTACATCATAATTTATACATTAAACATGAATATTACCAGTGATTTTTTAGATAAACACAATGTTTCAGGTCCGAGGTATACAAGTTACCCTCCTGCAAATTTTTTTCATACTAATTTTACATCCAAAGATTATTTAGAACAATTAATAGCTTCTAATGATCAATTCCCTGAGAATATTTCTATTTACATCCATATTCCATTCTGTCCGCAACGCTGTCATTTTTGTGGTTGTAATACTGTGATCGGACAAAAAAAATCAGTTGTAGAAAGATATACCGATGCAATTCAACAAGAAATTAAAAATGTTTCATCTCATCTTGACCTTAAAAACCGTAAGGTAACTCAAATTCATTGGGGCGGAGGAACACCCAACTCTATTTCAATACATTTTATTGAAGCGATCATGCTATTGATTAAAGAAAAATTTATTATTGATCAACATGCTGAAATTGCTATTGAGTGTAGTCCTGCTTATCTCGATTATTCCCATATCGATCAACTGGCCGAAATGGGTTTTAACCGTATGAGTCTTGGAATTCAGGACTTCAGGGCAGATGTTCTTAATGCAGTAAATCGTCAGCAACCTAAACTACCTGTAAAAGATGTGGTTAATTATCTCCGTTCAAAAGGATTTACAGGAATTAATCTTGATTTTATTTATGGCTTACCATTACAGACTGTTGACAGTTTTAAGGAAACCATGGAAAAAGCAATTGAGATCAAACCCGACAGAATTGTTACTTTTTCTTACGCGCATGTTCCATGGGTAAAAGAAGAACAACTGAAACTTGAAAAAATTGGATTGCCTCAACCTAAAGAAAAAATGGAAATGCTGATCAATAATATTCAGCAATTACAGGATGCAGGCTATGAGGCCATTGGTATTGATCATTTCGCACATCCCGACGATCAATTGGCTAAAGCATTTAAAAACAAAAGATTGCACAGAAACTTTCAGGGCTATTGTACACTCGAAACAACAGGTCAGGTTTATGGTTTTGGTGCATCATCCATCAGTCAGCTGTGGGGCGCTTATGCACAAAACCAAAAAGGAATTATTCAATATATGGAAGCCATTGAGAAAGAAGGCTACGCCATTGAACGAGGTTATGCTTTAAGTATAAAACAACAAATTGTACGATCGGTTATCAACAGCATCATGTGTAACGGACTGCTTATTTTTGAAGAAATAGCTACCCAATTTAAGATGACTGCTGACGAAATCAAAACCATTATCAATTATGATCCTAAAAAACTGACTCAATTTGAAAAAGATGAATTGATCAGTATCAGTGATGAAGGAATCAGAATAAGTGAAAATGGCCGAATGATAGGCCGTAACATAGCCATGGCTTTTGATCCTGATTTAAAACAAGGTGAAACCATTTACTCCAAAACAGTATGAAAGGAGTATTGCTGATAGATATGGGAGGCGCAAACACTCCAAAGGAGCTAAAACTATTTTTAAGCAGAATGTTTAACGACCCATTTATTTTACCATTTGGGAAATCAGTTCGGCATATCCTCTCTTTTATCATAAGCAATACCCGTTATAAAAAATCATGGAAGAAGTATGAATTAATTGGTGGTTCACCCATTATTGATGCTACCCGACAAACAATGACTTCGCTTCAGCAACAATTAGGTGAGAAGTATACAGTTAAAATGGCATTTTCATATTCATCTCCACTTATCAAAGAAAGTCTGAATTCATTTTTAATGGAAGGGATCAATGAAATAACTGTTATCCCACTTTATCCTCAGGCAAGCATTTCAACTACTTCCAGTGTTGAGAAAGATGTAAATGATGTAGTTTCCAAAAACATTGACCTTAAAGTAAAATTGGTGAAAGAATTTTATTACCGCGATACTTATGTGAATTATTGGTCAAATCTTATTACAAATCATATCAAAATAAACAATTACACCCATCCCTACCTATTGTTCAGTGCACATTCTATCCCTCAATATTTAGCAGAAAAAGGAGATACTTATCCACAAACCATTGAGCAAAGTGCATTATTAATTGCAAAAAAAACAGGTTTAGCCTATCAATGTGCTTACCAATCCAAAATGACCGGAAAATGGATGGGTCCTGATACCAAAGAAAGTTTAAAAAAACTGGATGAAAGCGGAATAGATGAAATTGTGATCGTCCCCATTAGTTTCGTGAATGAAAATCTGGAAACAATGTATGATCTTGACCATGACATATTGCCGTTTGCAAAAAACATACTGAATATCCAAAAAATATCCAGGGTAAAAATACCCGTTGCCGATACGCAATTTATAAATCTTTTAAGTGAAATCGTAACATTAAATAACTAAAAAATGAAAGATGTAATTATTATTGGAGCCGGCATTACAGGACTTGCCACGGCTCATCACCTTAAAAAAGCAGCAAAGAATTTTTTAGTATTGGAGCAATCTGATAAAGTGGGTGGTGTAATTAATTCAGTGCATGAAAATGGCTATATATACGAAGAAGGACCAAATTCAGGAGTGATAGGCAACGAAGAAGTCATTCATCTTTTTGAAGATCTCAAAGGAGAATGTGAATTGGAAGAAGCCAGTGAGAACAACAAAAAGCGGCTGATTTTAAAAAACGGGAAATGGGAAGCACTTCCCAATGGATTAAAAACAGCCATCACAACCCCATTATTTTCATTGAAAGATAAATTCAGGATTTTGGCAGAGCCTTTCCGTTCTAAAGGAACAAATCCGCACGAAACTTTGGCAGAGCTTGTAAAACGGAGAATGGGACAAAGCTTTCTTGATTTTGCTATTGATCCCTTTATATTAGGAGTATATGCAGGCGATCCAAATCGGTTGGTACCCAAATATGCCTTACCTAAACTTTACAATTTAGAACAGGATTACGGGAGCTTTATAAAAGGTACCATTAAAAAAAGCTTTATCAAAAAAACTGAAGAGGAAAAGAAAGTAACCAGAGGTGTGTTTTCTGTAAAAGGAGGCCTCTCCTTTCTAATTGAAGCCATTTATAAAAAAATAGAGTCAGCATCTGTTGTACTTGAATGTAAAAATATTGAGGTTAAACCTGAAAAAGATTACTTTATCGTTTCCTATATAAACAAAGATGGCCAAACCATAGAAATTGAAACGAAAAAAGTGATTTCAACCATAGGAGCCTATCAAATAGATAAGATAGCACCCTTTATCCAAAAGGATGCTATTAAAAAAATAAAAGCGCTTCATTACACAAAAGTAATCGAAGTGGTGATGGGCTTCGATCTGTGGGATGGTATACCACTCGATGCATTCGGTGGCTTAATTCCTTTTAAAGAAAAAAGAGATTTATTGGGTGTATTGTTTATGTCGGCACTATTTAACGACAGAGCACCTAAAAACGGAGCTTTGTTTTCCATATTCCTTGGTGGTGTTCGCAGACCCGAAATTTTTGAGCTTCCGGATCATAAAATTAACGAAATGTTAGAGAGAGAGATGTGTGATTTAATGCAAATTAAGACGTATCATCCTGATTTATTAAAAATCATTCGACACCAATGGGCGATTCCTCAGTATGAAGCAGATAGCGGTGAACGGTTTAAAACCATAACAGCTATTGAAAAACAATATCCTGGATTTATTATTGGAGGAAATCTCAGAAATGGCATAGGTATGGCTGATCGGATTTTACAAGCCAAAATGCTTGCCGATGAAGTTTGCCATTCAATATAGTTATAATATAAAAAATATTAATCCCAGCGTATGATGCTTGATATAAACCATGAAGGAGGATTTTCTATATTCAAAATACTCCATACATTGATTAGTCTGACTTTCCTTGTAATTGCAATATGGCTTTTTATCCGCTCCTACAATGGAATCTATAATGATAAAGCATATACCCGTAAAGATAAACTTTTATCTTTTGGATTTATTATCAGTTTGTATTTACAATTGATATTCGGTCTGTTTCTATTTTCAAACATTGATTCTTATTCAGGTGTCAATTACTTAACAGAAGAAAATTCAATGAAATTTCTTTCCAAAAGACTGTGGCCGGTCGAACATATTGTTTTAATGCTTTTTGCACTATTGATAGCGAACCTTGGATTAATCATCTCATTGAATACCAAATCAGATATCAACAAACACAAGCATACATTTATTTATTACGCTATCGCAATGTTGCTGATTTTTTATTCTCTGTTGGCAAATTTTTTATAACATTTACACTTTCCTGACTGAGAACTTTCTATTGTCAATTGATTGTTTGATGCAATTCTCAGAACAAAAAACAAAAATTTGTGTTTAACTTATTATTAAATACATTAACACTCTGTTTTTTTCCCAAAATTCAGATTAATCACATTTCAATCAATATAAAGGACTGAATTTATTATTTTAACAATTAGAATATTTTTTTTTAAAATAAAATATTTTTTTATTTAAATTATTTTATCTTTGTAACAACATATTTCTGTGAGTTAACTTGAATCAATAGATAAATGAGTACAGAAGAAGAAATCCCAAAAAAGAAAACGAGGAGAGAGTTCCTGCAGGAAGCAGGACTTGTTGGTATTGGTGCAGTAGTGGCAGGATCAGCAATTTTTGCTGGTATACAATACGATAGTAAAAAGACGAAGGGTGCCCGAATAAAAGTGCTCACAGCCGAAAATGAACTCCTCGAAATTGAAAAAAATGATACTACCAAAGTAATAAAATCCAAAAGCGAAAATCTCACAAAACTCCAAAGAGAAGGAAGAGAAGGAATTGCAGGTAAACGATGGGTAATGGTAATTGATCTTTCAAAATGCCAAAATGCACGAAAATGCATGGCTGCATGCCAAGGTGCACATCATCTCAGACCTGAACAATCCCATATGATGACACTGACAATGCAGGAATCAGTTCATATGCCTCCTTTTTATATGCCAAAACCTTGCCAGCATTGCGACAATCCTCCTTGCGTGGCTGTTTGTCCTGTAGATGCAACTTATAAACGTCCCGATGGAATTGTATTGATTGATAACGAAAGATGTATAGGCTGCAGGTTTTGTATTGCAGCATGTCCATATAGTGCAAGAGTTTTAAATTGGTCAAAGCCTTTGCATGATGCCGAAGATAAAGATTTAACGTATAATGTAGAACTTAACATCCCTCAAAGGTTAGGGACTATCACCAAATGTTTGTTTAGTGCCGATAGATTAAGGGAAGGAAAATTACCCTATTGTGTGTCGGCCTGCCCCAATGGTGTTTTTTATTTTGGAGATGAAAATGAAGATGCTGTAACCAACGGAACTACTAAAGAAACAGTCAGATTTAAAAAACTACTGGAAGATAATGCCGGCTATCATTTAATGCCGGAGCTTGGGACACAACCAAGAGTGTATTACCTTCCGCCCAAAAACAGAACGATTCCATTTAAAGAAAGCGACAAACCAGATGCAAATGAGCATAATGAAAATAACAAAGTTTAACTGAACATTATTTTATGATACAACCATTAAATACAGACAAAATTACTTCAGATTTGCTTAGACCCATCAGGTTGAATATAGGCTTTAAAATCTGGATGGGTTTTTTAGGAATTTCGTTGATTGTTTGTCTCTATGCCTATACCATACAACTTAAAAACGGCTTAGGTGTTGCTGGCATAAGGGATTATGTTTCGTGGGGGATGTATCTTGCCAATTTTGTATTTTTTGTTGCAACCAGTTTAATAGGAATGTTAATAAGTTCAGTGCTGGGACTTTTAGGCGCAAAATGGGCTGCACCACTGGCAAGAATTGCCGAAATTATTGCCCTTGCTTTTGCTGCTGTTGCAGGATTGGTCATCGTTTCGGATATGGGACGCCCCGAAAGGCTTTTATATGTTTTTTTCTATGGGCGAATTCAATCACCCATCGTTTGGGATGTTACGGTTGTATCGGTATATGTATTAATTAGTGCATTATTTCTGTATTTACCATTAATTCCGGATCTGAAAATCTGTTACGAAAAATTGGATAAAATCCCGAAATTACAAAGAAATATTTATAAGACTTTATCAATCAACTGGAATGGTTCATTGGAACAAGTAAAAATCATCAAACAATCTACAAGAATATTAGCTATTTTAATTATACCGGTTGCTTTAGCTATACATACTGTTACTTCATGGTTGTTTGCAAATACATCAAGAGCAGGCTGGGATTCCACTATTTTTGGTCCCTATTTCGTCATAGGTGCTTTTGTTGCAGGCTGTGCTGCTGTGATTATAGCCATGTATTTTTACAGACAAAATTTCAAATTACAGGATTACATCACTGATTTTCATTTCGACAAAATGGGAAAACTTTTAGTATTGGTATCCCTGGTATACCTCTACTTTAATTTGAACGAATACATGGTACCCGGTTATAAAATGAAAAAATTCGAAGCCATCCATCTTCATGAATTATTTGTCGGAAGACATGCATTTTTATTTTGGGGAGTCCAATTATTCGGTCTTGTTTTACCCATCCTCTTTTTACTTTTCAGAAAAATGAGGAAACCATTTCCGATGCTCGTTATTGCTCTATTTGTAATTGTGGGTGCCTGGTTCAAAAGATATATCATCGTGATCCCAACACAAGAACATCCGTATTTACCCATTCAAAATGTTCCGCTAAATTTCAAAATATACACGCCTACACTCATAGAAACACTTATTACCATTGCACCATTTATTCTAGTTCTTATCATTATTACTATATTATCGAAACTGATTCCTGTAATACCAATACAGGAAACCATTGAACAAACCGAAGAAACTAAATAATGAATAAATATGTTTAGAAAAAATATTTACAAGAAGTTTTATTTATCTATTTTAATTACTTTTTTCTTTTTTGGACAGTTGTATGCTCAAAAATGGGATGTTACTGCTGATAAAAAAGCTAAAAAAAGTTTCATTAAATTTGACAAAAATACAGCAAAAGAAGGCGAAACAATTTATACCAAAAACTGCAAGACTTGTCATGGTAATCCAGGAAAAGGTGACTTTCTTATAACTTTAAAACCACATCCTGTTGATCTGGCAAGTTCAACTACACAGAAATATACAGATGGAGATTTGTTCTATATCATTTCCACTGGTAGACAAATAATGCCATCCTTTAAAAATGTTTTATCTGAAGATGAAAGATGGAAAGTAATTTCTTTTATAAGGAGCTTTAACAAAACCTATATCCAGGTTCTTTCGTTGACTGACCCAAACAAAAGCAAACTGGTAAATATTACAATGGATTTTGATTCTATTTCCAACAAGGTGAATGTGATGATCAAAGCCAATGAAAAAACAGGAGTTGTAAATTTAAAGGATGCTGAAGTGCTGTTATTTGTAAACAGATATTTTGGGAAAATGCAAATTGATAAAACCATTCGTACCAATAATGAAGGAAAAGTTACCTTTAGTTTTCCCAAAGACTTACCAGGAGATAAAACTGGAATGGTGGATTTAACAATAAAAGTAAATGACGATAATTACGGGGAAATAGAGTCTCAAAATAAATTAAAAATAGGAATACCTACAGATAAACCCGGTTTAAATGAAAAACGGGCAATATGGAATGTTGTTAACAAAGCACCTTTTTGGATCATCATAACATTTACATCCATTCTTTTAGTGGTAATGTTTTTTTTAGGTTACATCTTATATAGTTTATTTAAAATAAGAAAAATTGGAGCTGTTTAAAAATACAATAATTACAATTTCAGTTATTAATTAAAACATAAAAAATGAAAAATCTCGCTATTTTTGGTAGAATATTGTTTGCTATACCCTTTGGTATTATTGGGTTAAACCATTTTTTGATGACCAATTTTTTTCTGGGTCAAATGTCTTCATTTATTCCCGGAGGAGCTTATACTGTTTTATTGACAGGCGCTTTATTAATATTGGCAAGTATTAGTATTCTCATTAATAAATTTATAAAAATTACATGTTTTAGCTTAGCAGGATTATTGCTTATTTTTATCATAACAATTCATATTCCTGGTTTATTTACTGTAAACGCTGAATTTGCATTAATTGAACTGCTCAAAGATACCGGATTAATGGGAGGAGCCATTATGCTTGCAGTTTATTCAGATTTTTCAAAATATAAATCCATTAAAGAATAATGCTATGAAAAAGAAACTCATTTTAATTTTTATTGCTTTTATCATTTTTATTCCATTTTCTAAAGCTCAGGTAGATCAATCTGATGATGTTGGCATAATTGAACATCTCGGCAAATACATCCCTTTAGATTTGCAATTTGTCAACGATAAATCTGAAGCAGTAACCTTAAGACAACTCATCAACAAACCTACCATTTTATCATTTGTCTATTTTGACTGCCCCGGTTTGTGTAGTCCATTATTAGAAGGAGTTGGAGATGTTATACAAAAAACAGACCTGGTATTAGGTAAGGATTATCAAGTGATAACGATTAGTTTTAATTTCAGAGATACTCCTGAAAAAGCCAAAGCTAAAAAGGAAAAGTTTATTGACCGCTATTCTAAAGGGAAAGGCGATGGCTGGATATTTCTTACTACTGACAGTCTGACGATTTTTAAAATTACTGATGCTACTGGTTTTAAAACAAAAGCAGTAGGTCTTGATTTCGTACATCCTTCTGCAATTATTGCCATAAGTCCACAAGGTATGATTACAAGATATCTTTATGGAATCACTTTCCTCCCCATTGACTTTAAAATGTCAATTTATGAAGCCAACAAAGAGCAACCCAGACCAACTATTCAAAAAATATTATTGATGTGTTATAGTTACGATATCGATAATAAACGATTTGCTTTGGATATTACAAAAGTTTCAGGGATAATAATCGTTTTTTTCCTCCTTGTATTTATAGTAGGATTTCTAATTAAAAGCAAAAAGAAAAAACAAATATAAAGCAACCATGAGTAACGAAACTACTAAAACAGAATATGTAAGTTATCTGGATCATCAGGGAAAGTATAAAGGATTGTTTTCCTGGATTTTTTCTACAGATCATAAAAGAATAGCGTTGCTTTATATGTATGCAATTTCAACGTTTTTCTTTGTGGGTGCTACTTTGGGTTTATTAATGCGATTAGAACTGATTGCACCCGGCGAAACGATTATGAAACCACAAACCTACAATGGAATTTTTACGGTACATGGAATCATTATGATTTTCATGGTTGTTATTCCCGGATTATCAGCAATATTTGGAAATTTCTTTTTACCTATTCATATTGGTGCTAAGGATGTGGCTTTCCCAAAATTAAATTTATTTTCATGGTGGGTCTTTATAACAGGTAGTGTATTGGCAATTGCTTCTCAGTTTTTAAAAAGCGGACCTCCCGATACAGGATGGACCTTTTACGCCCCTTATAGCACGACTACAGGCACCAGTGTGATCATGGCTACTACAGCTGCATTTGTGCTTGGCTTCTCTTCTATCCTCACCGGACTGAACTTTATTGTTACAATTCATCAAATGCGTGCTCCGGGTATGAAATTCTTTAGTATGCCTTTATTTCCATGGTCAATTTATGCAACAGCTTGGATTCAATTACTTGCAACACCTATTATCGGGATAACGCTTTTAATGCTCATCGCAGAAAGACTTTTCGGAATTGGTTTTTTTAATCCTGAATTAGGTGGTGATCCGATACTGTTTCAACATTTGTTCTGGATTTATTCACATCCAGCAGTTTATATTATGATTCTTCCGGCAATGGGAGTTATCACAGAAATAATCCCTACTTTTTGTCAGAAAAGAATTTATGGTTACAAAGCCATTGCTTATTCAAGTATAGCCATTGCTGCCGTTGGCTTCCTGGTTTGGGGGCATCACATGTTTACTTCAGGTATGAGCGAAACAGCCAGATGGTTCTTTTCATTACTTACTTTTATTGTAGCTGTTCCAAGTGCGATTAAAGTTTTCAACTGGATTTCTACCATGTACAAAGGGTCTATTGACTTAAAGCCACCTTTTTTGTATTCCCTTTCGTTCATCTTCCTTTTTATAATAGGCGGCTTAACCGGTTTATTACAAGGTGCTGTTGCAATAAACATTCAGATACACGATACTTCATTTATTGTTGCACATTTTCATTACATTATTTTTGGAGGAATGGGTTTTGCATTTTTTGCAGCCCTTCATTATTGGTTACCTAAAATGTATGGCAGAATGTATAATTTCAAAATTGCCAATATTGCCTGGGGAATCATTTTTATCGGTTTTAACTTTTTATATTTCCCTCAATTTATTCTTGGAATGCAAGGTATGCCAAGAAGATATTTCGATTATTTACCTATGTTTCAAACAGGTCAAATAATATCTACACTTGGTGGTATAACTTTAATATCAGGATTAATACTCATGGTATATAATTTAATATCCGGAATGAAAACAGGAGCAATTGCAACAGCAAACCCTTGGAATGGATCTACCTTGGAATGGCAGATCCCTTCACCCCCACCGCTGGAGAATTTTGATGTACCACCTGTTGTAAAAGAAAATCCTTACGATTATAATTAGAAAAACAAATGCTATGAATGATCAACTGAAACACACTGAAGTACACAGAGATGACGAAGCATCCAAATTAGGCATGTGGCTCTTCATTTTTACAGAACTCCTTTTATTCGGAGGTTTATTCCTGGTTTATTCAATTTATAGAGCACAATATCATGAAAATTTTCATGAAGGGAGTTTAGAATTAAGTGTCACAATAGGTGCAATCAACACAATTGTGCTTTTATTCAGTAGTATGACCATTGCAATGGCTTTAACTGCTATGCAAAAAAACAATAAAAAATTGGCTCTGATAATGATTGCGGTTACATTGCTGATGGCTTTCATCTTTTTAGTGAATAAATATTTTGAATGGGGTGCAAAGTTTCATCATGGATTATACCCCGGATCTGATTTAATGTCTCACTTAGAAAGAGGTCATCTTTTATATTTCAGCCTGTATTTTTTTATGACCGGATTGCACGCATTACATATTATTGTTGGGATGACACTTCTATTAATTGTATTTTTTAAAGTGAAAAATGGAAACATTCATTATCAAAAATATGTATTTCTGGAAAATGGAGCGCTTTACTGGCATCTTGTAGATTTAATCTGGATTTTCTTATTCCCGTTAATGTATTTAATTTCATGATAAAATTATATTAAAATGGCTAATCACAGTTCACATACAACAGCATATAAAGTATTGGGAAGGGTTTTAATTACTTTAATGACGCTTACTTTCCTAACCATTTATATTACCTCTATTCATCTGGCTGCATTAACTGTTATGGTAGCATTATTAATTGCAGGCATTAAAGGATTTTTGGTTATGTATTATTTTATGCATTTAAAATATGAAACTTTATTGTTGCGTATTCTTGTGAGCATGACCATTGTTCTATTCATCGTTATTGTTTTAGTAACATTTATTGATTATTCATACAGATAAATAAAAAAATATGTTTTCTAACGCTTCGAATTTTGTTCAGAATGTAGATTATGCATTTCTGATAATTTTAGGAATCTCATTTTTCTTTTTAATTTTATTAACTGCAATAATGGTTGTTTTTGTAGTAAAATATAATAAGAAAAAACACAGCAAAGCTGTTCAGATAAAAGACAATCCACTTTTAGAAATTACATGGACTATAGTACCATTGATTCTTGCACTTTATATGTTTTATATCGGCTGGGAAGGATTTCTTCCGATGCGAAAAGCACCTAAAGATGCGATGGAAGTGAATGTAATCGGAAGAATGTGGAAATGGACGTTTGAGTACCCAGGCAATAAACTATCTGATACACTAATATTACCAATACATAAATCGGTCAAACTCAACCTTATTTCAAAAGATGTTATCCATGGTTTCTTTATTCCTTCTTTTAGAATTAAAGAAGACGTTGTACCCGGGAAAAAAAATTATACATGGTTTATTCCCGGCGAATTGGGTGATTACAATCTGTTTTGTTCTTCCTATTGTGGGGTTAGCCATTCCTATATGTCAGCTATTGTCAGGATTGTTCCCGATGTAAATTACTCAAAGTGGATAGCTGCTTTACCCGCTAAGCCATCAGAAAATCATGAAGGATATAAAATTATGGAAAATAACGGATGTTTTTCATGTCATACAGTGGATGGAACTAAAAATGTAGGTCCTAGTTTCAGGGGATTATTCGGATCAACTATCGAAGTAATTACAAATGGGAACCCAAGAAAAATCACAGTAGATGCAGAATACATTAAGTCTTCAGTTTATGAACCGGATAAAGATGTTGTGGTTGATTATCAAAAAGGACTCATGAAATCCTATCAAGGACTTATTAAAGAGAAAGAAATAAACGGAATAACAGAATATTTAAAAACATTAAACAAAAAATAAACTGAAAAAGCTGCTGATAAATATTATACCTGCCTTGATAAAATACAAGGTTTCATTGGCTGTAACATTTACAGCTATTACAGGTTATATCCTTTACAATGGAAATATTGATTTTCAGTTACTTTATTTAGCATTGGGCGTATTTATACTTGCAGGTGGAGTGAGTGCATTCAATGAATTTCAGGAACGTGAATATGATGCAAAAATGAACAGGACAATGCATCGCCCAATTCCTTCGGGGGAAATCTCGCCTCAACTTGCACTTTTTATTTCTTTACTTTTTATAGTAATTGGAATTGTAATATTGTTTGTTTTTTTCGGAACAATCACAACATTATTAGGATTATTCAATGTAATATGGTATAATTTAATCTATACAAATCTCAAAAAAATCACACCGTTTGCAGTGGTTCCCGGTTCATTAACCGGAGCTGTACCCGTTTTAATAGGCTGGACTGCTGCAGGAGGGTATATCTTTGATTCAGCTATCATTTATATTGCATTGTTTGTTTTTGTGTGGCAAATACCGCATTTCTGGTTATTAATGCTTAAATACGGCGAGGAATATGAAGCAGCCGGTTTCCCCACTATCAATCAATCATTTAACCCCGAAAATCTGAAAATAATCATATTTTCCTGGGTTATAGCAACTACTATTATTTCGATGATGCTGCCTTTGTTTATTGTGAATATATCATTGCCGTTTTTTGTAGCCGTTTTTGTTTTAAATATACTGTTTGTTGGAATTTTTACATTGCTGACATTTGGGAAAGTCACTGAACTGAATCTTAAACGTTCTTTTATCGGTATCAATATCTACATGTTCATTTTCATGGTGATGCTCACCATTTATCATCTTTTTGAATTATAATGCTAACGAAACTCAATTTATTTTTGTTGTCCGTTTAGCGATATAATAACTTAATTCATACAACATATAGAGCGGAAGTGAAACAAGTATCTGAGTGAACATATCGGTGGAAGGAGTAATAAAACCTGATAGAATAAAAATAATGATAATGGCATAATTTCTTTTAGCTCTCATTAATTGTGGCGTAATCAAACCGATTTTTGTCAGAAAAAAAATGAAAACAGGTAATTCGAAAACAAGACCCATAGAAAGTGAAAGCGTAGTGATTGTTGAAATATAAGAGCTAATTGTGATATTATTTTTTATCAATGAACTCAACTCGTAGGATGATAAAAAATTTATTGTGAGTGGAGCTATTACATAATACCCAAACAGAACACCAATGATAAAAAGCAATGAAATATAAGATACCATCCCACTTGAATAATGCTTTTCTTTTACTGTTAATGCAGGTTTTATAAATAACCAGAACTGATAAATTATAAACGGAAAAGCCACTACTATACCGGCAATAAACGAAATGACCATGTGATAGCGAAACTGACCACCCAATTCGATATTAATGAGCTGTAAATTAATCTGAGATACACAAAGGTCAGGTAAATTTAAAAAAACGGCTAATTTACATAAAACGCGATAAGTGATAAACGAAGGTTCGCTGGGAGCAAGAATCACTGAATTGAACAGGAAATCTTTAAAATAAAATGCAATAATTGCCAATATAAAAATGGATAACACTGCACGAATCAGATATTTTCTAAGAATGTCAACATGATCCCAAAAGCTCATGTCGTCCTTCTTCTTATGAAGTGAACGAAATAAAAAACCAAACATACATCTATTTTTTTATTTCTTGTTTGGGATCTTCTTTGTCAGTTTTTACTTCATCATTGTAAACGCCATCTTTGGCTTTTGTAAATTCATTGATTCCTTTGCCAATGCCACGCATCAATTCAGGTATTTTTTTCCCGCCAAATAAAATCAAAATTGCGATGATAATTAGAATAATTTCCTGACCACCTAATATTCCCAATAGTATCATGATATATTTTATTTAATATGAATGCTGAAACAATCTTCTTTTACTACTAAAAAACCTAATATGCTCTCATTTTATATTTACAAAAATACACTATTTCTGCTATTAAAATCAAAAATTTATCATAAAAAGAAACACAGAAAAATTTATAGGTTCACAAACAATTATAATTTTCGATTATAAAAACCAAATCATTATAATTCATCCCATTGCAACCAAACAATAACTTTTATTTGAATAAATCATTCACAATAAACAACTATGTATTCAACAAAACAGAACCGTTAGCTATTTAAATGAGAAATCCTGTATTTTTAGTATTTTCCAGCAAGTAATGAATAGATTATCAGTATCACAAGTATAATCCCAGTAAACAAGGCTATAAATCCAAATATTTTTACAAATTTAAGCCATGATTTAGTGATTTCTGTTTTAACAATATATTTCTCCATATCACCTGCTTCTTCCATTTTTTCAAATTCTTTGGGACGGTCAATTTTATATTCTTCCAATTCAACATGACCGGTAAAAATAACAGTATCCATTGGAAATGCTTCAGGACGCAAATGAGTATTGAAGAAATGAATAGTGAATATAAAAACTACAGCTAATAGTGCTTCATCACTATGTATAATTTGAGCTACATTAATAATCCAGCCGGGAAATATTTTGGTAAATATTTCAGGAAACCATAAAATTAAACCGGAGAATCCAATCACAGCAACACCCCAAAAAACAGCCATATAATCAAACTTTTCCCAATAAGTCCATCTACCATATTTAGGACGTTCGCCCAACCATAAAAACCATTTAATAGTCGCAATGAAATCTATAACATCTTGTTTGTTAAACATTAATGTATTCGATCCAAAAATGAAAGATCCGATTTTTTTATTTTGGGCTTTTTTGAGTTTTAATAAAGATACGATATGGAAAATAAAGTATCCAAAAGTAATTAATGCTGCAAAACGATGGATATTGCCTGCAATTTCAACACCACCCATTAATCTTGCAAAGTTATTTGCCCAGCTCATGTGGGCAAACTTAAGCATCATACCCGTAAAGGCTAACAATAAGAAGCTGAGTATTACAAAAATGTGAGTGATCCGCTGGCTTTTTGTAAATCGTCGGATGTATATTGCTTCTCCTTGTGGTAATGGATGACGTTTCTTTTTTCTGGCTTCAACAATGGAACGGGGAATCCATAAAAGTGTATGTATTCCGAAAAATCCAAAAACACCAAAAAGCAATGAAGTCATACCCCAAAATGTATAATAAAGTATATTATTATCATTGTGGGTAGCATGAGATAAAAATCCTGTAAATTTCAGATTTGCATTGGCATGACATTTTTTACAGGTTTTTACAATGTATTTTTCTCCTACACTGGATTCGGGATTATTAATGTTCAGAATATTATGTGCACCATGACAATCAGAACATCTAGCCGTTTTTAACTGACCCAGTGTATATGCTTTCCCATGATAGGTTTCCATATAGGAAGATGAAAGTTTTTCGTGACACGAGCCACATTGAATTGTAATCTGAGTTAAAAATTGATCTTTGTCGATTTCTGTAATCGTATGTGCTGTATGACAATTAGCACAAGTTGGATATTTTTTATCTTTTGTATTTTTTAAAATTGAATGATCACTGCTGATATATTCATTATAAATACTTTTATGACATTTTCCACAGGTTTTTGGGATTTGAAGCGGGTTTACCGTTGAATTAGGATCAGATTCCTTTAAAACATTATGTGAGGTGTGACAATCGGTACAAATCGCACTAGCTAGCAATCCTTTATTCATTAAACCTTTCCCATGAACACTCTTGGAATAATCACTAAAAGCATCTATTTCTTTTAAATTTGTATTGATAACAGCTTTTCCGTTTTTATTATGACACTTTCCACAAAGTTTCGGACTGTTTGCTCTGTTTGTTTCTGAATTCTCATCATATCTGCTTAATATAATATGTGTTCCATGACAATCGGTACAATAGGGTGCATTCGATTTTTTACCATAAAATGCCTGTCCATGTCCACTATTTATGTAAATATTCGAAACTGCTTCATGACATATAGAACAATCTACTTTACCTACTGTTTTACAGGGTCGAACATGGCTATTATCTTTAGTTACGTCAGCATGGCATTTATCACAGGCAATATTTTTATGAGGTGTATTCATAAAATCTTCATGATTGATTTTTAAGGATACTTTTTTATTATTTACAATTTTAAAAGTATTATCAGACTCATGACATTTTGTACATACCTGATTGGATATGGAAATTTCTTCTTTTTGACGTTTTATTTTATGTGATGAATGGCAATCGTTGCAACTGGGTATACTTCCCGCTTTCTTTTCCCATAATTCACTCTTTATAACCTTTTTATGAACCATTTCAATGTTAGTATGACATTTCATGCAGGTAGATGCAATTTTTTTACTAGAAGTAGTAGCCTGAGGATTGATATGGGGAAGTATCAAATGGTTCCCATGACAATCATTACAAGTTGCTGAAACTATCAGTCCACTTTCTAACAATCCTTTTCCATGTATACTCTCACTGTAATTGGTGAGAATATTTTGCGTAGTTATGTTATATAATCGAGCAACCGGAGCGCCTTCTTTATGACATTTACCACACAAAACAGGAATGTTCATTTTATAAGTAACTGATTTTACATTGGTATGTGAAAGGACATCATGTTTTCCATGACATTCCTTACAATCAGGAGCATAAGGAGCATTAAATTTTAATGCCTGCCCATGAATACTAATACCAAATTGATATTCAGCATTTTTATGACAACTGCCACAACTTACTTCCTTGAGATTTTCGGGATGAGGAAAATCTGTTACATTCGCATCTTTATGGCAAGATATACATTTTACATTTTTATGTATAGAATTCCCAATTATACTTTTATTGACAAACAATGAAACGGTTTTGCCATTGGATACTTTTGTCAGGGTTTTATCACTATGGCAACCATAACAGTCATCATTCGTCTGTGAATATAAATTACCTGTAAAAAAAAGAAAACTCGTAATTACTAGTAATAGGATTGCCTTGATAACATTTAACATTTTTATTGGGTTTAATTCTTAAACAAAAGGATTGATGATAAAAACTTGAGCTTTTTTATATGTTTGTTCAAAAGATGTATAAATTAAATCACGAATTGGAACTAAATGCCCCAATTCGTGATTTAATATTAAAGTGAATCAGAACTTAAAGTGTCCTCAAATAATTCACTAAATTCCATTTTTCATTATCATCTTTAATTTTAGTCTTGTATGCAGGCATTTTACCATGTCCTGTATTTATTTTATAGAAAATAGCACCATCTGTTTGTGTTTTGAATGTTTTCAATGTAAAATCAGAAGGTTCTGCCATTTTACCAACTCCTTTACCAGTGGCGCCATGACACAATTTACAGGTCTTTGTAAACAAAACTTTACCTGCAGCAATAGATGTAGCATCAGAATTTACAGGATTTTTAACAGAGGCAGCAGCAGCAGGTACATCCCAGCCTTTGTCAACGCTAACAAAAGAAAACAGACATAAAACAATGGTAGCCATTGAAAAAGTGATAACTACTTTTTTAAATTTTACTTTTTTCATGTTATTTCTCCTTAGTTTTAAATGATTAATAATATATAATGTACTAAACAAAATTAGTAAAATACTCTTGTAATATTAAATCCAAGCATCAATCCACTATGCAAAAAATCATTCTGGTTATAAACCATATTTCGTTGATATGTAATATCATAAGCAGTAGTTACAAATATTTGGAACGAATGAGCAGAAGTTGCATTTTCAATCCCAATAGCTATATTTGGTTTTGCTTCTTTATACGTATCATTGTCATTCAATTTTTTATACAATTTTGTAAAATTATGATCGTATTCACCAAAAAGAGCAATAGTAGGCGTTAAATTAACTTTTGCAATAACAGAAAGTCCAAAGTTGTCATTTCTTCTAAGTCTTACATTGGTCGTATCATTTTTGGCATAGGATTCTGCAATATTATAATGTGTATAGGTTGGAGCGATCTGCAAATTTAAAAAATCAGTAATCTTGCGTGAAAACATAATTTCGTGAAAATATGACAACCTGTGAACATATTTGTAGTTTGCATAGTCAAAATTAGACGATTCTCTCGCATCTAAAACTAAAGAACCATAATAAGTAATTGAAACCGGTATTTTTCCATTTGTAGTTTGTTCTACAATACCATATTTAATACTCAAGTCCTGTTGTTTGTTAAATTTAGTAGCTCCAATACCAATCTGCAATTTATCTGTAATACTATAGTTGAGCCCCAATCTAATATTTGAAGGAGAATAAATACCCCAAAATTCGTCAAAACCATCACTTATTTTACCAAATCTGTGATTAATTACAAACTCTAACGTTTTGGCCGGATACATTAATACCGTTTGATTTTCAAGAAATATACCGCTGTTGTATGTGCCGGTAACTGGTTTGTTAGGTTCAGGTGTTTCCTGAGCAAACAAAAAACTTGTTGCAAAAATTGCAATAAACACAAAGGATGTAAAATATTTAATCAGTATGTGATGTGTTGTTTTTTTTATTGTTATCATAATTTTGTCTTTTTTGTGATTTATATAATAAACTTGAATGTTAACAGTTTCTTGATATGATTATTAAATATTAATTATCCAATGCTCCCGTATCAATCCATCCTTTTAAATTGGTTAATTCAGTGGAAGTTAATGATTTACCCTGGTGACTTGCTCCGTTAAATTTCAGAAACAAAATACTTGTAGCAGAACTGTTAGGAACAACTGCATCTACTAATAAATTAGCTCTAACTGCAGACGGTGTACCGGTTAATGTTAAACCACCAGCAGTACCATGACAGCCTGTGCAATTATATTTGGTAAAAATAGGATAAACATCCGTTGAAAATTTTGCATTCGGATTTGGAACGATCACTGTAACTTTAGGTTCAATAGTATCTTTAGTGCAACTTCCAAGTATCACAAAGATAAAAGCAATTAAAAACAGTACTCTGATTTTCATTTTTTTTTTTTTTAGTTTAACATAATTCAATAAAGTATTTCTAACTTTTATATGCAAAAATATTAAAAAAAACGACACTTGGTATAACATCAACTAAATATAGCCAAATATAAAAATCTATAATTACTTTAACTACCTATCAATCTGAAACATATTACAAATCATTAAAACAACAATCATAGATAAATTGACATATATCAATGATTTTATTAACATAAAATAATTTATTCTTTATTTTAAAAATCAAGCTTAAAAAGTTGATAGTTACACATAATTGTTTTATGCTGTAATTTTAAATAATATAGTAATCTTATACCTGATATTTTTTTTTTGCACTTTTTTTTTTTTTTTAGTGTATAAAATATAAATTAGCTTATCTTTGTTTCAAATTTCATTTTTTGGTGACAAATGTCATTTATTTCTGATATTAATATCATAAAAATTAATGCTTAATATTAACTTGTAGATTTATCAACTAAATTAAAAATGACATTTCTGTAGTCAATTATAATATCCTATAATAATATAGGAATCAATAATTAAAATATCAGTTAAACTTCATAATTATAATAATGTATGGAAGATAAAAAAAATCCTAAACACTGTGGAGCCTGTCTGACAAAGCTTCCTATCTTTAAATCGCTGACTGAAGAACAATTTGAATTGGTTAATCAGGTACGTTGCAGAGTTAAATTCCGCCCTGGTGAAATTATATTTAAACAAGGTACAGCCATGACACATATTATCGTTGTCAACGAAGGTCTTGTAAAAATTTATCTTGAAGGCATCAACAACCGTAATTTGATACTTCGTTTTGCCAGACCTGTTTCAATAATAGGTGGCCCCGGATTTTTTACAGATTTTAAAAATCATATAACAACTGTAGCTGTCGAAGAATCCTCAGCTTGTTTTATAGATGTAAATACGATCACTGATTTATTAAAAGTGAATACAGATTTTGCAATAGATTTATTAAAATGGGTGAATTCTCAAACTTTATCTAATTATTTAAAGTTCATTGAATTAACCCAGAAAGGTATGCATGGAAGAATTGCCGGGGCTCTGCTTTATTTGCATTCTGAAGTTTTTATCGATAGAAATGGTGAAATCCGGATTAAACGTCAGGATTTAGCTGACCTCACTGCAATGTCAAAAGAAAGTGCTATCCGTATATTAAAAGAACTCAAAGATGAAAATATCATTTCAGTCGATGGAAATGCAATTATTTTAAATGATATTGCCAGTTTAACACAAATTAGTATTAAAGGATAAAATATTTAAGTTTATACTTAATAGATTTTTGTTCAGTTTGTATTGATTTAATTCAGTATTGTTCTTAATTCCATATTCAACAAACACCAATTATACAAAGCCCGATACTAAACATTGACATTTATCAACATTATTTTGATTATTATCCAAAGTACTTTTAGGAAATGTCAACTGTTTTTTTACTGTTTTTTAATTTTTACTCATTATGTTTGCAATGTTTTATACCGTGAAAAATATAACAACAAATTACAAGAATTAAGTATTAATCAAAATTAAAAAACAAATGAAAAAATTTAACTTTAAATTTTTATTTACAGGAGTCATTATGCTTTCAACAGCATCAATGTTTTTTCTGTCAGGTTGCGCAAAAGATGGCAACGACGGTACAGATGGTAAAGATGGTAAAGACGGAGTGGATGCAATTGCAACTTGCAAAATCTGTCATAATGCATCAGTAGTTGATAGTATTGCAACTCAATTTCAACTTTCAAAACATGAATATGGTTTAGCAGCTGAAGAAGAAGCTGGTAATACTTCTTGTGGTCCATGCCACGAACAAGAAGGATTCAGATATGTTATTAAAGCCAATACTTCAACACAGTTTCTGATTGTACCACCTGCAACTACCTATTCAAATCCTTATGCAACAACAGCTTCTACTTCATTCGGTTCTTTGGGTTGTAAAACTTGTCATAGTAGTTTACATACTACATATGGTTATTCTGATATTTCAGCTTTAACCACAACTGCAGCCGTTCCATTAACAATGTGGGGTGGTGCTAAAACTGTTAACCTTACACAGGATGGCGGAAAAAGTAATTTATGTGTTAGATGTCATCAACCACGTCCATTCACTAATTCTAATACCGACAAAAATGTATTAAATTATGCTAAATTAGTTAGCAATCCAACTGATACATTTTATAGCTTTACACAAGCAAATACATTAAATGTACTGAAACCTGCTTACAGAACTCATACTCATTACGGTACTGCAGGTGCAGTTTTCGCAGGTACAGCTGGTGTTGAATTCACAGGTGCTTTAACTTATACCAGTTCAAAACATACTACAGATGTAAGTTGTCAGGATTGTCACATGGCTCCTATGCAAGGTGCTGCAGGTGGACATACTTTCAAATCAAAAGGCAATTTTAATGGTTGTACTCCATGTCACCCATCAGTAAATGCAACTTCTCAGGATGCTGCTTACTGGTCAACTCCAAGAGCTGATATCAAAACTTTACTAAACCAACTGGCTGCTAAATTAACTATTGGTGGTGTAGATATATTAAATAGAAACGGAGATAGTGAATCAAATCTTTGGATAGGTTTAACTACCAATAACTATGATGGTTATTTAAATGTCTATGATCCTATTACCAATCCATCAGGCGCAACATACAATACAAGCAGTTTCCGTTTTACAGGAACTCCTCCTTCATCTTGGACTTCAGCCCAAATTGCGTATAACAATTCTTTACCAAGAATCACCCTAACCAATGCACAAATGGGAGCTATCATCAATTTCCAGATGTGTTTGAGAGATTACAGTTTAGGAATTCACAATTTCAAATATACTAAAGCATTATTGACAAACTCAATTGCTATGTTACCATAATATATTTTTGAAATAAAATGTAAAATTAAAAAAGCTGCCTCCAATGAGGCAGCTTTTTTAATTTTTATACATTGGAATTTTGAAAAAGAAAGTGAGAAAACTAAACACAATTATTTTATCCTGAATTTCGGTTAATCATTTTTATCAAAAAAAAGAGGTTGTATCAAATTTTGATGCAACCTCTTTTTTTAATGTTTTCAAATAATTAATCCTGCATATAAGGATATTTAAAATCTAAGGCCGGATTCAGGGTTTCTTTAATCGTTCGTGGGCTCACCCAACGTACCAGATTCAGATGACTACCTGCTTTATCATTGGTACCCGATGCTCTGGAACCACCAAAGGGCTGTTGTCCCACCAACGCACCCGAAGGCTTATCGTTGAAATAAAAATTACCGGCAGCATAGCGCAACACTTTACAAGCTTTAATCAAAGCATATTTATCACTACTGAATATAGCTCCTGTTAAAGCATAAGGCGAAGTCTGGTCACAGATTTTTAAGGTTTCGTCAAATTTATCGTCTTCATAAACATAAATAGTCATTACCGGTCCGAAAATCTCTTCTTCCATAGTCAAAAAATGAGGATTGCTGGTTACAATTATTGTAGGTTCCACAAAATAACCTTTAGAACAATCTCCATTCCCACCCGCAATAATTTCAGCATCTTCAGACATTTTAACTTTTTCGATATACGACATAATATTATCGTAAGAATGCTGGTCAATCACTGCATTTACAAAATTATTATAATCGGCTACATCTCCCATTTTCATACGTGATATCATTTCAAGTATATTCTTTTTAACATCCTTCCATAATGATACTGGAATATAAGTCCTGGATGCTGCCGAACATTTTTGACCCTGGTACTCGAAAGCTCCTGAAATGATCGCATTGCTCAATTCCTGTGTTTTTGCGGAACTGTGTGCAAAAATAAAATCTTTGCCTCCCGTTTCTCCAACTAATTTCGGATATGATTTGTAAGTAGTTAAATTATCACTCACCTGTTTCCATAATTGCTGGAAAGTATTGCTGGATCCGGTAAAATGAATACCTGCCAGATCTTTGTGTTTCATCACAACAGTACTGATAAGACTTCCGGAACCCGGTACAAAGTTAATGACTCCAGCCGGCAAACCAGCTTCTTCAAAAATCTTCATTAAATAATAATTTGATAATAAAGCAGTAGATGAAGGTTTCCATACTGTCGTATTTCCCATTAATGCAACGGAAGTATTCAGATTGGCAGCAATGGCAGTAAAGTTAAAAGGTGTAATAGTGTATACAAAACCTTCCAGTGGCCGGTATTCAATACGATTGATCGTTTGCATCCCCGATGTAGGCTGCACTCCATAAATAAGTGAGGCAAAATACACATTAAATCTCAGATAATCAATCACCTCACAGGCAGCATCGATTTCAGCCTGAAATACATTTTTTCCCTGCCCCAACATAGTGGCTGCATTTAATACATAACGGTATTTTTTCGAAATCAATTCGGCTGCTTTTAACATAATGGAGGCTCTTTCGTCCCAGGCCAGGTTCATCCATTCTTCTTTGGCCTGCAATGCAGCATCAA
The DNA here is from genome assembly GCA_038204725.1 of Bacteroidales bacterium. GTDB lineage: Bacteria > Bacteroidota > Bacteroidia > Bacteroidales > JACABE01 > JACABE01. The sequence continues at coordinate 32,789 of JBBRCQ010000010.1, forward strand.
TCGCCAGGGTTACTTCTTTTTCTGTTGCCTGATGATAGGTTGCCAATACATGCTGATGATTATGTGGCATTACGACTTTGCCCATTTTCCCTGTCTTTATTTCTTTTCCACCTATAATTAATGGAATTTCAATGGTTTGATGGGTTTGCTTTTCCAGTTCTTCAGTCAACATTTTATGTTCAATACTTCCTGGCAGATAAGTGTAAATGGGCTCATTCACAGGCTCTCTGAAATTATACCTTGCGTTGTTCATTTTTTTTATAATTTATAAATTTTCGATATGTATATTTTTACAATTCGTTGCAAAACTATGAATATTTGCTGTATTAACATAATTTTATTTACTTTTGTTTAGAATTTCTCATTAAAAAGCATCGTTATACAATTTCAAAAAATTACGAATCAACTAAGTAAGCACAAAATTATGTTTGTAAGGGAACAGAATATTCAAAATACAACTTCAGCAATCAATGACGAATTTAAATTCAATGTTGAACAATTTGCAGACATAAAAATCATGCGGTTTCAGGTTACTGCATGGGATACATTAACTGTTTTGCAAAAGGAATTGATTTATTATCTGAGTGAAGCTGCAAAAGCAGGACGCGATATCATCTGGGATCAGAATTTTAAATACAACCTGCTTATAAGAAAAACATTGGAAGCTATTGTTGATAGTTATAATGGAGATAAAAGCACAGAAGATTATACGAAATTCATGGTATATATCAAAAGAATCTGGTTTTCGAAAGGTATTCACCATCATAATTCATCCGACAAATTTATTCCGGAATTCACGGCTGATTATTTTATTGAATTGATAAAAAACAGTGATGAAGCAAAACTTCCTTTATCACAAGATGAAACAACAGATCAATTGATAGAAAAACTAATTCCGGTACTTTTCGATCCGGAAGTATTTCCTAAAAAAGTAAGTCTGGATGCAAATAAGGATTTACTAAAAAACTCTGCTACAAACTTTTACGAAGGTATTACTGAAAAGGAAGCCGAAGATTTTTACAACAACCTGAAGAATACGAATGAAATGAATCCGATTTCTTATGGTTTAAATTCCAAATTGATCAAAGAAAAAGGCAAGTTGTTTGAAAAAACTTACAAAGTAAATGGTATGTATGGTAAAGCAATTGAACAAATTGCCTTTTGGCTTGAAAAAGCAATGAAAGTAGCTGAAAACGAACATCAGCAAAAAAACATACTTCATCTGATTTCTTTTTACAAAACAGGAAATTTAAAACAATGGGATGCTTACAACATTTCATGGGTAAGTGATCATGAATCACATGTAGATTTTATAAATGGGTTTATTGAAGTATACGAAGATCCTTTAGGTTTGAAAGCTAGCTGGGAATCACTTGTAAATTTTAAAGATATTGAAGCAACAAAGCGGACAACTATCATCAGTGAATCGGCACAATGGTTCGAGGATCATTCTCCTGTAGATGTAAATTTTAAGAAAAAAGAAGTAAAAGGTATCAGTGCCAAAGTGATTACCGTAGTTCAGTTGGGGGGTGAATGTTATCCCACTTCACCTATCGGTATCAATTTACCCAATGCCGACTGGATCCGAAAAGAACACGGGAGCAAATCGGTAACGCTTGAAAATATCACCTATGCGCATGAACAAGCTTCACTGGGGAATGGATTTCTGGAAGAATTTGCCAATACTCCAGAAGAAGTAGAAATGGCAAAAAAATACGGAGCTTTGGCCGGGAATCTACATACCGATTTACACGAATGTTTGGGACACGGCTCAGGACAATTGCTTGACGGTATAAATCCTGATGCGTTGAAAAGTTATGCATCTGCATTGGAAGAAGCAAGAGCCGATTTATATGCACTGTATTTTATGATGGATGAAAAAATGCTTGAACTTCAACTTTTTCCTGCTTTAGATGTGGCTAAAACCGAATACAATAATTTCATGCGTAATGGATTGATGACACAATTGGTTCGCATAGATGAAGGTAAAACCATTGAACAAGCGCACATGCGAAACCGACAGTTGATTGCAGGATGGTGTTATGAAATGGGACAAAAAGAAAATACCATCGAAAAATATAAAAAAGATCAAAAAACCTATATCAAAATAAACGATTACAATCAATTAAGAGTTTTATTCGGCCAATTACTAGCTGAAGTGCAACGTATTAAATCGGAAGGTGATTACGAAGCCGGTAAATTATTGGTTGAAAAATATGGTGTTAAAGTAGATGTTGTTTTACATAAGGAAGTTAAAGAACGTTATGCAAAATTAAACCTTGCCCCTTATGGTGGTTTTATGAATCCTGATCTGGTACCGATTTTGAAAGATGAGAAAATTATAGATGTAAAAATAGAGTATCCTGATGATTATGTAAAACAAATGATGGATTATGGGAAAAACTACTCATTTTTGCCTGTTGTTAATTAGATAAAAAGTCGGAAGACCGAAGACCGAAGACCGAAGACCGAAGTCAAAAGAAAAACCTCCGGAAGAAGCCGAGTCAAGGTTGTTAAGTGAAGTCGAAGTATGGTTACTGAGCGAAGTCGAAGTATGGTTACTGAGCGAAGTCGAAGTATGAGCTATAAGGGAGGGGTGGATTATGATTACCGAGCTACAATTTCCACTAAGCGACAGCTTAGTCCCGAGCTACAATTTCTTACGAAGGATGAGTTAGAAATTGTTATTCGGGAAGTTAGAAATTGTTATTCGAGAATGGTTAATGGGGTTATTGGTTAATGGTTAATAGGTTAATAGGAATAAAAACACTAACCACAAAACAAAAATCTATCAATCTTCAACTACTCAATCACCTCCCATTATAGGGGAGGTAAGGGAGTGGTGAATGATAGTTACCGAGATACAATTTCCGCTAAGCGACAGCTTAGACCCGAGTTAAGTTAGAAATTATTATTCGGGAAAGGTTGTTATTCGGGATTGATTTATTTGTGAAACTTTGTAAATCATTAATCGTTAATAATAAATCAAAAATAATTACAGCGAACAACTGAATAAAGAATTATTAAAAATAAAAATTACAAACATCTAAAATCAAATATATATGAAAAAATTTGTAGCTCCTTCCCTATTATCCGCTAATTTTGCCTGCCTGGAAAAGGACATTGAAATGATCAATATGAGTGAAGCCGGATGGTTTCATATTGATGTGATGGATGGCGTTTTTGTTCCTAATATTTCATTTGGGCCACCGGTTATCAAATATATAAAAAAGTTTGCCCAAAAGCCATTGGATGTTCATTTAATGATTGTCGATCCTGATCGCTATTTTCAGGTATTCAAAGAAGTGGGTGCTGATATTATTACTGTGCATTACGAAGCCTGTATCCATTTAAATCGCTCAATTACTGCAGTTAAAAATCTGAATATGCAGGCAGGAGTTGTCTTAAACCCACATACCAATGTTGGTTTACTCGAAAATATTATCACTGAACTTGATTTGGTTTTATTAATGTCAGTAAATCCTGGATATGGCGGACAAAAATTCATTGAAAATACATATCGCAAGATCAGTCAACTCAAAGAAATGATTGCAAAACACAATCCTGATTGCTTAATAGAAGTGGATGGTGGTGTAGATACCGGTAATGCTTCAAAATTATACAAAGCAGGCGCTGATGTATTGGTGGCAGGCAACAGTGTTTTTGGATCAGCAAATCCAATGGAAGCTATACGGTTGTTGAGTTACTAAGGTGATGATTTAGCGAGTGAGCGAGTGAGCGAATGGGCGAAAGGGCGAATGGACGATGTCAAACATTATCTTAGTTCTGGTATATATATTTTTACCAAGTTGGGATATTACCAATCATTCACCCATTATAGTTTTACTGAACACTCACAGTTCCATTCATTCCGCTATGGTGTATGCAATGATAAGGAAAATTACCTGCGGTAGAAAAAGTAAATGAAAATGTTTTGGAATTCCCCATATCACCACTGTTGAAAATATTGTTGTCACTGGTTACTGTATGGATTACAGATTCTTTGTTGGTCCATGTTACTGTAGATCCTTTAGTTACAGTAAGTGAAACAGGCGAAAACATATTTCCTGACATAAAAACCTCATTGGTTCCCGGCTTTGGAACTTCATCTTTTGAACAGCTGGAAACAATAAGGATGAACATTGCTATCATTAAAATTTTTGCTTTCATTTTGAAAAGATTTAAGAATAAAATATAAGTTTATAATACTATTATTTAGATAATTGCATAATAAATTTATCAATCAATTTTAAGATATTATTTCAATAGTAATTGCATTTATTTATGCAATTAAAAACAATGAAACATTTGTGTTTAAGAAAAGTTTAAAATAACTTTTTACTTTAACCTTTCTATCCCCAGATCACGAGCAATTTGATGTAAATCATCCACTACTTTATCCAGCACTGGAATACCTTCTTTCATTCTAATGGCTTCCCATGCCCTTTCGGGCTCACCGGGTATGATTACTTTTTCCTGTCCTTCTATAGTTTTTGCATTTTTAAAAGTTGAAATCCAGAGATCCATCTGCTTTTTAAATTCATCAACGGTTTGAAACGCATCAATACGCATGGCTCCGAAAAAATGGCCGGTGCCGATACCCGGAGCATTATCCAATACAGGCAAAAAAGCTACTGAAGGTGGTACAAAAGGTCCGAAATTGGCACCCGATAACAAAGCAGAAAAAATATCAACCACTGCTCCCATACAATACCCTTTATGACTTCCATGCAGATAATCACCACCCAGAGGCAAAATAGCGCCACCCCGAGTTAATATATCCGGATCATCACTCGAAACACCTGTTTTATCCTGCACATATCCTTCCGGCACTTTTAAACCTTTTTTATGCATAATATCCAGTTTGCCTCTGGCAATGGGAGTTGTGGCAAAATCAGCAACAAAAGGAGGATGATTTCCAGCTGGAATAGCTACTGCTATCGGATTGGTACCCAGCAGTCTGTCAACAGAAAATGTAGGAGCAACCAGTGGATTAGCATTGGTCATTGTAATGCCGATCATATCATGTTCCAAAGCCATCATGGCATAATAACCGGCAATACCAAAATGGTTGGAATTGCGAACCGAAACCCAACCAGTACCAACATGATGAGCCTTTGCAATAGCCAGTTGCATGGCCGATTTACCTACCACCATCCCAAGGCCTGCACCTCCATCGATAACACCTGTAGACAGTGTTTCATGTACGATTTCTATAGTTGGATTTGCATTGATACGCTTCGATTTCCATAAATTCACATAATCTTTCAAGCGGGAAACACCATGCGAACTGATATTCCGCAATTCAGCAGCCATCAGAACATCAGCAGTTATTTCCGCATGTTCTTGTGGGCAACCCATTTGTTTACAGACGTTTAATATAAAATAACGGAGTTGAAGATAAGTATAAGTCATATTTTTGGAATGAATTGTATTATAATCTGCAAAAATATTTAATTTTGTGATACAGAATCTTTAAATTATGAAATCATGCATACTATTTATTATTCCGAAGAACAAAAAGTCACCAATAAATGGCTGTGGCTTCTGATGGCTACTATAACTGTAGTTTATATTTATGGATTTACGGAACAACTTATTTTAAAGCAACCTTTTGGGCAAAATCCTGCTCCCGACTGGTTTTTAGCTATCATTGGGCTGATTCCTTTGAGTTTGTTATTTTTAATGTCTACCATAAAATTCAGTGTTCAAATCAATGAAGAAGGTATCAACTACAGATTTTATCCATTTCACCTGAGTGATAAAAAGATTAATTGGGATGACATTGCAAGCATTTATGTCAGGAAATACAACCCCATCAGGGAATATGGCGGTTGGGGCATCAGAACACTTTCGTTTACAAGAAATATTGCCTATAACATCTCGGGTAATGATGGACTGCAGATTGAATTAAAAAATGGGAAAAAAATACTTTTCGGTACACAAAACCCTGAAGAACTGGAAAAATATCTTTCACATCTTAACAAAATCAAAGAATAAACCTTTGTAATGAGGGTAACTATTACTTATCTATACCAATCAAGGGTTGAATTCAGGATTATTAAAACTATTAACATTACTGATAATACATGACCTTTAAGATTTCGACTAAATTCGTTTCAAAAATTTTCAGCTAGTTTAAGGTAATCAATGAATGGTTACTTTCTCAGTAGGAGAACAATGTCAATAGAAAAACATCAGGGATCATGATTTTTTTCCCGCAGGAAATATACCTGGCATTTAAAATCTATAATTGTTAATGTCCTACGGACAAAAGAAACATTTTATACTATTTTTCTATTGACATTTATGCCCTAACGGGCAAAAAAAAATAAAAATAATTCAACTCTTGATTCGCATTATCTATTCTGATTTACCTCAATTATATTTAGAATTTGAAGCGACCAAATCAACTTAAGTACAATTATTTTTAATTATCTATTGAAATTCCTTAACCATGACGCAGAATGGTATTTTTTTTATACTTTTACAAATTCAAAACAGGAATCAAAAATGGCTTTAGATATCATCATCGAACTCGAAAATTTATCAGTCTATCAAAAAGATATATTAATACTTTCGGAAGTAAACCTTAGCATTGAGAAAGGTGAATTTGTATATTTAGTTGGAAAAACCGGAACCGGAAAAAGCTCATTGCTTAAAACATTGTATGCTGACTTGCAGGTAGTGGAAGGAAATGCTATGGTGGCTGATTTCAATTTAAAAACCATCAAAACCAAAGAAATTCCTTTTTTAAGACGAAAATTAGGTATCGTTTTTCAGGATTTCCAATTGTTGATTGACAGAAGTATAAAGGAAAACCTTGTATTCGTGCTCAAAGCCACCGGCTGGAAAAACAAAAATGACATGGACGAAAGAATTAAGGAAGTCCTGGATAAAGTTGGAATGGGCACCAAAGGTTTTAAAATGCCACACCAATTGTCGGGTGGTGAACAACAAAGAGTTTCTATTGCAAGAGCATTGCTCAACGACCCTGAAATTATACTTGCAGATGAACCCACAGGAAATCTGGATCCGGAAACGTCTGAAGGAATCATCAAACTACTCATCGATATCAGTAAAAACGGAAGAGCTGTTTTAATGGCTTCACATGACTTTATGATGATTGAAAAATTCCCATCCCGTACGTTAAGATGCGAAAATGGAAAAGTTTCACCCGAAAATTAAATGGATCAATCGATGAGCATTTAGATCATTGGAAAAGTTTTCTTGAAGTAGCTTTTGTCTTCTGATTACTTCATCAATATCAAATTCACCTACATACAACTGAAGTAACTTTTCTTTTAAAGTTTCAGAAGTATCGGCAATTTCACACAATGCATCCAAACCGGTTCCTGCAAGCATATGATGGTTGACCAGACAAAAACGGCCATTGTACAATGTATTTAACAGTTTTAATTTTAAACCGGTCGCCTGAAAGGTAACCAGCAAATTAATCTGAGCGTTTTGCACCAACTCTGTCATGGTATCGTTATCGGGATTAGCGATCAATTCAACATGATCGTATTTTGCAACCAGATTTTGCAGTCTTTTGGATGGATTTAAGCCTGCAATTTTCAATGGAATATCAATGTTGTTAAATACTTCTTTGATTAAATAAGTAACCGCATATTCATTCTCCGGTACCGATAAATTTCCGTGGTACAGCACATACTCACCTACACCTGCTTTTACTGTAGAATGCTCATTCGGATGAAAACTCGGTAGATATACAATTTTGTTATTAAATTTTCTTTGCAGATAATCTGTATCATTTTGCGAAACTACCAGCATTAAATCAGCATGTTTCAATACTTGCTGATAAAAGCGGAGTTTAATACCTGCCATTAAAAAATAAAATTTAAGCAATGGATTTTTTTCAGAACGGAATAAGTTTAAATAATAGATATGTTCGATATTGCTTTCACGAAATATTTTCATCCTGCTTTTCAACCGTTTGTCATTCAGGTAAAAACAAGAATGCAAACCCTCAAACAAAATAGGGTAATTGTCGTTCAGTAAATTACTCATCAATTTTTCGGATTTACGACTTGCAACGATGTAAGGCTTCACAGTAAGTGCTGCAAAAAAACTAGTATTCCGTTTGTAATAATGAACGCTTTCGCAAAAAACAGCCAGCTCTTCCGGAATTTTTCTGCCATATTCAAAACAATGCAATTGAATTTTCACACCTAAGGCATGCAAAGCCTTAATCTTATAAAAAACATCAATCACACCACCATAATTGGGTGGATAAGGTACATTGAAAGAGATGATATGCAAATGATTGTCAGACATATTTTTGATACACTTTGATTAATTCTTTTTCTTCGTTTTCCCAATTCAGTGCTTCGTTGGCTAAAATGGTATTTTTACGGTAATCAGCCAATTTTGATTCATCCGAAATTAATTGATGGATATGAGTTGCAATATGTTCAGGTTGATGATCAATTAATATTTCGCCGATATTATATTTTTCAATCACTTTTCTGATTTCGCAAAGATCAGATGACAAAACCGGGATTCCTGCACTTATGTAATCGAATAACTTATTGGGCAAGCTAAAACGATAATTAATATTGGTATTTTTATCCAGCGTTAAACCCAAATCAGCTAAAACCGTATAATTATACAATTCGTCGAAAGGAAGTCTGGGGATAAAGCGTATTTTATCATTTAGTTGCAGTGACTTTACCTGTATTTTGAGATCTTCAATCACATCGCCACCACCAATGATGAGCAATACGGCATTGTTAACCCATTGCATGGCATCAATAAGCTCTTCTACACCCCTATCTACATTGATGCCTGCACCTTGTAGCAATAATATTTTTTTATCCTCCGGCAGGCTCAAATCCTGTCTTGTTTTTGTAATGCTGCTGTGCCGTTTAAGCGGTATATTTCTTACTACTTTTACATCAATGTTGTATTGCTTCTTATATAAATCAGCTATGGAATCGTTTACAGTAAAAACGTGTTTTAAACGCGGGAAAATGAATTTTTCGATGCTCAACCAGCATTTACGCGCAAAATGATTGCTTTCCAGCTCAGGGACTCCGCAAAAGTACTCATGGCTATCGTAAACCAAAGGAATTCTTTTAATTTTACTGACCAGATAATTAGGCAACAAAGTATCCAGATCGTTGGCAATCAACAAATCTGATTTTTGAAACAATAAAAAGAAAAACAACCTGAAATTGAATTCGGCATAAAAAACGGCTTCTTTCTCGAACAAAAGGCGCATTCGCTCAGTAATATATGAACGTGTAGTTAAAGGCTGACTATCATGTTTATAGCGACCAACCAATACCACCTCAAAACCACATTTCATGAGTGTTTTACATACTTTATCCACCCGCTGGTCGGTTGATAAATCGTTAATAACCGAAACTATCGCTCTTTTCAATTTGAAATGTGTATTAAAAAAGCAAATGTATAACTTTTATGGAATACATCAAAGAATATCATGCTCCTTTTAGTATTATTTCTAAATTTGCATAAAATTAGAAACAATATTCTTTTTATCAGCTATCCCAAAAATGAAAAAGGTACTCATTATAACATATTATTGGCCTCCCAGCGGTGGAGCGGGTGTTCAACGCATGCTAAAATTCGTAAAATATTTTTCACAATTTGGAATTGAACCCATCGTAATTACAGTTGATGAAAAAAAAGCATCCTATCAACTAACCGATAGCACTTTACTGAATGATATACCTAAAAATATCAGTATCATTAAAACCAATACATTTGAGCCATTTGAGATTTACAAATTAATTACGAATAAAAAAGAAATACCCCATTCAGGCTTTGCCAATGAACCCAATCCAGGTGCTGTTCAAAAAGTCATGCGTTTTATAAGAGGCAACTTTTTTATTCCTGACCCAAGGAGAGGATGGAACAGTTTTGCAATCAAAGCAGCCTCCAAAATTATTGAAACAGAAAAAATTGAAGCCATCCTAACGTCAAGTCCTCCACATTCAACACAACTCATAGGACTTAAATTGAAAAAAAAATACAATTTACCATGGATTGCCGACTTAAGGGATCCCTGGACAGATATCTATTTTTATGATAAATTATTTCATACGACTTTAGCTAAAAGAATTGATGAAAATTTAGAGAAAAAAGTTTTAGAAAATGCAGATGCTGTTTTAGTTGTAAGCCAGGATATTAAACGGATTTTTTCTACAAAATCAAAAAAGATTGATGCAAACAAAATTTCAGTGATTCCCAATGGGTTTGATGAAGATGATTTTACGAAACACACAATTAACAATTCTGAAGAGTTTTCAATTACATATACCGGCACTTTTGCAGATATGTATAAAATTGACGGATTTTTGGCAGCTTTCAAAAGAATCATTGATTTGCATCCTACGATTGACATTAAACTTAAATTCATTGGTTTAATTAGTAACAACTTGCCTGAAAAGATAGAAAAGTTAGCATTACAAAACTATGTTTCATTTCAAAAACACATTCCCCACAAAGAAGCAGTTAAAGCTTTACAGGAAAGTACAATGTTGTTATTGGTAATTCCAAATATTGAAAAAAATGAAGGAATTTTAACCGGAAAGCTTTTTGAATATTTGGGTTCAGGAAAACCAATTTTATGTGTTGGTCCGCCCAAAGGAGATGCAGCAGTTATCATTGATGAATGTGAAGCTGGTAAGGTATTTGACTATGATAATGAAAATGAAATGTTCAATTTCATTGAACAAAATATCATTTTATGGAAAAAGAAACTTTTAGATAATCTTCCAAATACTAAAGTGGATAAGTATTCAAGAAAAAAGCTAACCCAAGATCTTGCAGATATTATCAGGGAAATTTCAGATAAATCTAACTTTTCCAAATAGATTGAATGTTATATTCCAACATTGCATTCCAGTGTTGAGATAAAACAGCAAAGGCACTTTCTCTTTTAACCTCATAATCAAACTAATAATAAGAATTTTAAAAAAAGTTTCAAAAATATTCAATTTAACCTTTGTAGTATTAAAAAAATTACTACTTTTGCATCGGAGAGTTGGCAGAGTGGTCGATTGCGGCAGTCTTGAAAACTGTTGAACTGCAAGGTTCCTGGGGTTCGAATCCCTAACTCTCCGCATCAACGAGATAAGATAAAAAGTAAAAGCCTGAGAACATATTGTTTGCAGGCTTTTTTTATGTGAATTACCTATTTATTATACTTTCTTTTTCCTTCTTATCATTCCTGCCTGATTCAAACGTATCACTTTACCCGAAAAGCCCTGGCTTTCCGTTCTATTTCGGAAGATGAAACTTTATATTTTGCAGCAATTTTTCGCCACATAGAAACCGGTAAACTTTGCAATCCATATTTTCCCTTTTGTTTCCTACTCATTTCATAACAACTGATATTTCAGTACAAATACACTTATTATAATTGAAATATCATAGATTATAAAATAAAAAGTGTAAAAAAATGGCATTTACATTTCTTTGTGGGATTTAAATAATTCGAATCGAGGCATTAAAAATGCAAAAAAATAAATGATAGCCACTAAGACACAAAGACACAAATATTATAAACCTAAAATCGGCGCTTATCGTAAAGTTATGAATGCGAAATAGAGAACCTTGATTTTCTTTTCATAAAAAATAGGCTTAAAAATTTGAGGTAACTGTATTTATATTAACTTAGCCCCTTCATACAGTATCAAAGGCAACAATGAAAGTTAAAAATTTTCATTTAATTGCTTTAATTAAGATATGAAACAGTAAGCATCTGATATATGAATGTATGGACAGATAGCGGAAACCATTTTAGTTTAATTGAAATGAAAGAAGGTCAAAAACTTTGGTCTCGAGAAGAATTGATATTAGCCATCAATCTATACTGCAAGATACCTTTCGGAAAGATGCATCATCGGAATCCGTTGATAATTGAATTTGCAAATCTAATTGGAAGAACACCTTCATCTGTTGCATTTAAGCTTGGCAATTTAGCTAGTTTCGATCCGTCACTTAAGGAGCGAGGTATAAAAGGAGCAGCGAATGCGAGCAAACTTGACAAAGAAATTTGGAACGAATTTTACGAAAATTGGGATGAAGCATTGTTACAAAGTGAAGAATTGTATGCAAAAATGGCTAAAACAACCATTGAGACTATTAATAAGATTGATTTTGAACATCTTCCAAAAGAGGGGATTGATAAAGAGAGATTGGTAAAAATAAGAATTAACCAATCTATTTTTAGAAATATAATTCTTGCTACCTATAATAACCGATGTTGTATTACAGGCATTGAAAACACGGAATTATTGATTGCAAGCCATATTGTACCTTGGAGTAAAGATGATAAAAACAGGTTGAATCCTATGAATGGTCTTTGTTTAAATGCCTTGCACGACAGAGCTTTTGATTGTGGTTTAATCACAATTTCACCTGATAACTATCATTTGATTATTTCGCCTAAGCTTAAAAGAAGTGTAGTAAATTCTACCATTGAAAGGGATTTTATTGCTTTTGAAAATAAGTCGATTTTGCTTCCGGATAAATTTCTCCCTTCAAAAGAATTTCTGAATTATCATTATCAAAATATCTTTAGACAATAAATATTATACTAAAGATAACTTAGCCAACATTCAAAAATATCCTCGAACGCAATTTTATTAGTTAATCCGTTAAAGCTTTTTGGAAAGAAAAACTCTTATAATTGAAGATATTATTGAAGATAACCTGCCAATTACTTGTCTTAAAACCACAAAAAAAGGAGCCTTACAGCTCCTTTTTTAATTATATAGTCTTTATTATCAGCTTAGTTTACAGCTATTAATTCAACTTCAAAAACTAGTACAGCATAAGGAGGAATACTATTGCCGGCTCCTCTTTCGCCATAGGCTATTTTGGATGGAATGACCAATCTTGCTTTTCCACCAACTTTCATCATGCTAATACCTTCGTCCCAACCAGGGATGACTTCACCTTTGCCCAATGTAAATTCAATTGGCTCATAAGGACGTTTTGCATCATAAGTACCGGCTTTTTTAGCTTCTGCTTCAATACTGGTATCAAAAACAGTTCCGTTGGTTAATTTACCTGTATAGTTCACTTTTACTTTTTTACCTTTTTCGGCTTTAGCACCGTTTCCTTTTTTCAGGTCGATAAAATACAAACCACTTTCAGTAGGTTTTACCTTAATTTTATTATCACTCAGGTATTTTTCAATATCTGTGCTTTCTTTAACTTTGGCTGCTTCAAGCATTTTTTGCTGACTGGCCATCATTTCGTTTTTTTCTTTTTCAGCTACAGCTTTTGAAACAATTTCAGTAATTTTAATGTCGTAATACAACACATCACCTGTTTTGATAAATTCAGGTAAATTCATTACTTTTTTCAGTGAATCGGCACTTATAATAAATGTTACACTATCACCAACACCCATCATGGCAAGACCTTCGTTTAAATCACCTTTGTAATAAGAAGTATCCAGTTTGAAAAGTCTTTGAGGATTACCTGCATTGGTAAACAATGTAGAATCGGAAGTTCTAACAGTTAATTCAGCAACCAAAATATCACCAAGAACTGGTTTTTGGGCATCTTTGTTTTCAACATGGAACTTGTAATACAATCCATTATCTGTTTCTTTAAATCCCGGGTATTTTGATTTACCACAAGAAGTAATTATCACTGCCAAAAGGGCAACGAATAAAATTGCAATTTGATTTTTTCTGTTCATTTTCATTTTAATTAATAATAAATATTTGTTTTTATTTACATTTTCAGTTAACCTCTAATAATTCTACATCGTATACCAATGTAGCTTTCCGTGGTATTTTTTTTTGATCGCCTACCAATCCAAAAGCAAGATGCGAAGGTATAATAAATTTTGCTTTGTCACCAACTTTTAATAATAAAATTCCTTCTTCTAAACCAACTTCTACATCTGCTTTACCCATTTTAAAAATTTTTGCACCATCAAATGCTGAATTATAAACAGTTACACCATTCAACAAAGCCGTTCTGTAATTTATTTTTATCGTATGATTTTTTTTTGCTGGCTTTCCATTCCCTTGTTTATAAATCAGATACCTCAATCCGGAACCTGTTGCTTTCATTTCCCATCCATATCTTTTGATATATGCTTCAATCTGTTCATTTTCATTGGTTGTAAGCAAACTGTTTACATTCATCATACGATGGTCAATTGTATCCTGACTGATCACTTTTCTGACAGTATCCGGGGATTTCTGACTACAAGAACTGCAAGTAAACAGTATGATCAGTATCATAACAACATTGTTCTGTAAAACCGATAGTTGCATAGTTTTTATTTTATTAAAATCTTTGTATAATCCAACAGACTTGCTTCAAACTTCTTCACCGTTTCGCTCAAAGATACATAAGATGTAGCACCTGAGGCATTCTTATGTCCACCCCCATCAAAATAAGTGTGGGCAAATACATTTACATCCACTTCTCCTTTTGAGCGAAAAGAAATCCTAATCTTGCCATCACGTTCTGAAAAAAGTGCGGCTAATTTAATTTTTTTCATCGACAAAGCATAATTTACAACGCCTTCGGTATCACCAATCTGATAATTAAAACGATTCATCTCTTCTTTTGTCAATGTAATATAGGCGGTAGACAATTCATTCAATACAGTTAACTTTTCGCTTAAACAAAAACCCAACAAACGCAAACGGTTTTCGGAAAAAGTATCGTATACCAAATGATTTATTTCTTCAGCATTGATTCCTTTTTTTACTAAAGAAGCTGTGATAAGATACGTTTTTTCATAATTACAGGCATAACTGAACGAGCCGGTATCTGTCATGATGCCTGTATAAATGCAAGCAGCAATATCAACATCTATGATTGCTTCATCCCCGAAACCGGTTATAAAATCATAAATAAGTTCTGCTGTCGACGACACTTTGGTTTCAGAAAAAACATGATCAAATACTTCTTTTTCAGGATCTATATGATGATCTATCAATATTTTAAGAGCTTTTGTTTTTCTTAAAACTGCCTCTAGTTTTTCAACTCTTTTGAGGGCATTAAAATCAAGACAAAATATAACGTCGGCACTTTCAATCAACAAATCACAAGCCTTTTTTTTGGCATTGTATTTCAATATATCATCATTGCCTTTCATCCAGGCTAAATTATCGGGGAAATTATCAGGAACAATTACTTGAACGGTATGCTGTTTAATTAAAAAATAATTACACAGCGCCAGTGACGATCCAATGGCATCACCGTCAGGATTGGCATGTGATACGATCACAATGTTTCTTTTTTCCGAGAAAAATAGTTGTAATGATGAGATATTAAAGTTGTTCAATGGATAAGTATTTAATTTTTAGCTAGAAAAACAAGTTTGCAAAATTAAAAATAAAAACACAGCTTTTATTCATTTGTTTTATTATTTTTACATCCTAATAAAATAAACATTCTATAAGATGAAAGGAAAAATAACATTTACAATCATAAAACCGTGTGCCGTTGAAGCTGGCAAGATTGGAACTATTTTAGATTTACTTATCAATCATCATTTTAAAATCAGAGCCATGAAATATACCCGCCTTTCAAAAAGCCAGGCCGAGAAATTTTACAGTATCCATAAGGAAAAGCCATTTTTTAATGATTTGGTTGAATTTATGAGTTCTGGTCCTATAGTGGCTGCTATTCTGGAAAAAGAAAATGCTGTGGATGCATTCAGGGAATTTATTGGGGCAACCGATCCGGCTAAAGCCGAAAAAGGTACCATCAGACAATTATTTGGTACGTCTGTCCAGAACAATGCTGTGCATGGTTCCGATTCTGACGAAAATGCAATTATTGAATCCAATTTTTTCTTTCCAACTTTTGAGCGATATTTCTAATATTCAAATAGAACTCAATCGTTACTTTTTGTTTTCAATTAAAAAATAAACAGTAGTTGTAAAAAAATCTCTAATCCAGGGAATTGATGCAATGAATTTATTTTGCACTCTTGGATTCAAATTGAATTTGAATTTATAATTAGGATTTATAAAATAATAAATTGCTTTACGTATTGTAAATCCGTTGCTGTTTGCTTCGCGATGAAAACCATTGATACTTATTTGCGTAGCTTTGATATCCTCCCAATCGTCGATGTAAGGATATTTGTCCCATTTTAATAAAAGTTTGGTAAACCACATGGGAAGCAAATGAAAATAAGGCATGCGGGAATACAGTTTATTGGTGAGCATTTGCTGATGTCCTCCAAAAGGCATATGCCAAGGAGGCATTGCAATAAATACAAAACCATTGGGTTTTAAAAATTCCTTAACCTTTTCAAACAATATTTTCCGGTTATGTATGTGTTCAATTACATCTTTTAAGATTATCAAATCGAATTTTCCACCCAATGCTTCAACATTTACTTTAAATACATCCTGATCAAAAAAATGGATCTGTCCGGCTTCAAATTCTGTTTTCATAAATCGTTTGGCAAGATTTACCCTCGATTCGCTGATTTCTACGCCCACACAACTATGACCTAATTCCGTAAACGCCTTCAATACACCGGCTTCAGCTGACCCTATTTCAAGGATTCTGAGTTTTTGAGAAAAATCAAGATATTTATCTACCAAAGGAACTATATATTCTTTTGAATGTAGATATTGATAATTAAAATATCGTTCAGCATCATTATGAAAATCGTACACCATACTCTTTATAATTTGAATGGACAAAAGTATTAAAAATATTCGAATTATAAAAAATAGTGATTAGTGAATAGTAAATAGTGAACAGTGAACAGTGAACAGTGAATAGTGAACAGTGATTAGTGAATAGTGAACAGTGATTAGTGAATAGTGAATAGTGAATAGTGAACAGTGATTAGTGCCAATCAAGAGTTGAAAACTATCATTTTTTTCAATGTTAGATTCCACGCTTGCTAAAGCTATATGGAATGACAACTTTAATTTTTAAAAGTGAGGAATAATTGACGGCCAGATTCCTCACTTCGCTACTAATGACAGCTTAACTTTTGTTAGTGAGGAATAATGGACTGCTTCGCCGTCCATTATTCCACTTTAAAACCACAGATGGCTGTCATTCCGAATGGAGAGAAGCGGAATGAGGAATCCCTTTCTAGCTCGGGACTAAGCTATCGCTTATCATCAAGAAATTGCAGCTCGGGACTGAGCTAAAAGCTCAGTAACTTAATATCCTAATATCTTAATAACCAAATATCAATTATATTAAAAATAATTTGTAGGTTTGCACTTTTACAAATTGTATCAAAATGTTAGAATTTATCCTTTGGTTTATCCTCATTTTCATCTTGTTTCGGATTTTTGCAAAATTCTTGCTGCCTTATA
This sequence comes from Bacteroidales bacterium, assembly GCA_038204725.1. GTDB lineage: Bacteria > Bacteroidota > Bacteroidia > Bacteroidales > JACABE01 > JACABE01. The sequence goes on from JBBRCQ010000010.1 coordinate 50,113, forward strand.
TTATAAAGTATTACCTGAAAAAATTTCAGCAGAAATTTAATCAGTCCACTCAAACGAAGGATCCGAATCGAAAAGAAGGAGAAACGCATGTTGAATTTGTTCCCAAAAGCAAATCAAAAAAAGGCAAAAACACCGAAAATTTAGGTGAATATATTGATTACGAAGAATTAGATAACAAATAATATAATTAAAAAGAATATGAAAAATATCAATTTCAAAATACTACTGCCTTATTTAACAGCCATTCTCATTTTTCTATCAGTTAGTTTGGCCTATTTAAGTCCACTTTTAGAAGGAAAAAGTTTAAAACAGGGTGATATTGTAAGTTGGACAGGTGCTGCCAAAGAAACGACAGACTTTAGGAAAGTACATCCCGGAGAAGAACCACTATGGACCAATACGATGTTTGGAGGTATGCCCACCTATATGATCAGTCTGCTAACACCTTCCAATGATATTATTTCATTTTTTGACAAAGGATTTAGTTTATTTGCGATACCTTCTCCAGCAAATATGATTTTTGTCTATTTTATTGGCTTTTTTATTCTGCTGTTGGTATTAGGTGTCGATCCTTGGCTAAGCATTGTTGGTGCGCTTGCTTTTGGGTTTTCAACCTACTTCTTTATCATTATTGAAGCAGGTCATAATACAAAAGCATTAACAATTGGTTATATGGCACCCGTTTTTGCTGGAATTATCCTCACAATGAGAGGAAAATATCTATGGGGAGGAATACTTACAGCACTTTTTCTATCGCTTATCATTAAAATGAATCATGTTCAAATGACGTATTATATGATGATTTTTGTGATCATTTATGTTATGGTTGAACTTTTTAATAAAATAAAGGAAAAACAAATCTCAGTATTTTTTAAAGCATCTGCTGTATTGTTATTTGCAGTGATTTTGGCTTTAGGTACTAACATTACAACGCTCTGGACCAGTTATGAATATTCGAAGGACACCATTAGAGGAAAATCTGAACTCACCTCCAATGCTGATGTAAAAACAAAAGGTGTGGATTTGGATTATGCAACTCAATGGAGTTATGGAATTGATGAAACTCTTACATTATTGATTCCTGATTTTAAAGGAGGATCTTCCAGCGGCAAATTAGGTGAAAGTTCCGAAACCTATAAAGTATTAAAACAAAATGGTGTACCAAATATCAAATCCATCACCAGTCAAATGCCTTTGTATTGGGGTCCTCAACCTTTTACTTCAGGACCGGTTTATGCAGGTGCTATCTTTATTTTCCTTTTTGTATTGGGTTTATTTATTGTAAAAACGCCTTTGAAATGGGTGTTGGTAATTGCAACCGTTTTATCTATTATGTTATCGTGGGGTAAACATTTTATGCCTCTCACACAGTTCTTTTTCGATTATTTCCCGATGTATTCCAAATTCAGAGCAGTTGCATCTATATTGGTAATTGCCGAATTGTGTATACCTTTGTTGGGTATTCTTGCCTTAAATCAAATTTTTACCAGAAAGACCGATAAATCCGACGTACTTAAATACGGAAAAATTGCACTCATTATCACGGGTGGCATTACACTTGTTTTTGCCCTGGCAGGGTCCTCCTTTTATAATTTCAAAGGTGCAGGTGATGCACAGTTACCTTATCCCGAATGGTTAATCAATGCGATAATTGCTGACCGGAAATCAATTTTTACAATGGACTCCTGGCGTTCGCTGCTATTTATTTTGCTGGCAGCAAGTTTTATCTGGGCATTTATCGAAAACAAAATCAAAAAAGAATACATCATCACAGCATTTATCTTATTGGTTTTGATAGATATGTGGCCAGTTAACAAACGATATTTCGACAACAGTAATTTTACAAACAAAAAAAATGTTGATAAACCCTTTGTGGCTTCTGAAGCTGATTTGTTGATTCTGGAAGACAAATCGCCTAATTACAGAGTTTACAATGTAACCGTAAATCCTTTTACGGATGCAAGTACTTCTTATTTTCACAAATCAGTAGGTGGTTATCATGCAGCTAAATTGCGTCGTTATCAGGATTTAATTGAACACCAACTCAGCAAAAACAATGTGAAAGTATTAAATATGCTGAATACAAAATATTTTATAGTTCCCGACCAGGACAAACGACCTCAGGTTCAACGCAATGTTGCAGCTTTAGGAAATGCATGGTTTGTAGATAATTATAAAATTGTAGAAAATCCTGATGCTGAAATAAATGCATTAACAGATTTTGAACCTGCAACAACTGCAATTGCAGATAAAAAATTCAGTGCGTATTTAAAAGATTTTAAAGAAGGCAAAGATTCTACATCAACCATTCAATTGATGAACTACTTACCCAATCATTTAACCTATCAGGCCAATACAAAAAAAGAGGAACTGGCAGTTTTTTCTGAAATTTATTATGACAATGGTTGGAATGCATATCTTGATGGAAAACAGCTTCCATATATCAGAGTAAATTATGTGCTCAGAGCTATGAAAATACCTCAGGGAAATCATACCATTGAATTCAAATTTGAGCCTAAAGCTTATATTACCGGTGAAAAAATAGGCTTTGCAAGTTCTGTATTGCTGTTATTGTTACTTTTGGGAATGACAACCAAAGAAATCGTTACCTATTTGAAAAAGGATAAATTGAACAAGGATAAAAGTTTATAATTTCGAACTATTTTTAATTTATTTTTAAAGTCCAAAGTATAGCATTACAATACTTTGGATTTTATATTTTATTCAGTTCAATGAGATATAAATTCATTTACAAACTGCTTAAGAAATCTTAACTACCGACTTAACATTTTTTAACTAAGAAAATATAGCTAGAAAAGGGTATTCGCTTAATTTTGCTTAACAAATTTTTATAACTATGACACAAACATTTGACATTAATGAATTGAACGAACGCATTCAAAGAGAAAGTGCTTTTGTTGACCTGCTTTCGATGGAAATGCGAAAAGTAATTATCGGACAAAAACACATGGTTGAACGTTTATTGATTGGGATGTTATCAAATGGACACATTTTATTGGAAGGTGTTCCGGGATTAGCCAAAACGCTTGCCATTAATTCGCTTGCCAATGCGATTCATGCCAAATTCAGCAGAATACAGTTTACACCCGATTTATTGCCTGCCGACTTAACAGGAACTTTAATTTACAGCCAAAAGAATGAAGAATTTATGGTCAGAAAAGGACCTATCTTTTCTAATTTTATTCTGGCTGATGAAATTAACCGTGCACCTGCAAAAGTCCAAAGTGCATTATTGGAAGCTATGCAGGAACGTCAGGTTACTATAGGGGATCAAACCTATAAACTGGAAGAACCTTTTCTTGTAATGGCTACCCAAAACCCGATAGAACAGGAAGGTACCTACCCTTTACCGGAAGCTCAGGTGGATCGTTTTATGTTAAAAGTTATCATCACCTATCCTAAAAAAGAAGATGAAAAATTAATCATGCGTCAAAATATCAGTAATGATTTTCCAAAAACGACACCAGTACTAAAACCTGAAGATATTATCAAAGCAAGATCCGTTTGTAGAGAAGTATATTTAGACGAAAAAATCGAAAACTATATCAGCGATATTGTTTTTGCCACCCGTTTTCCATCAGATTTTAAACTCGACAAATTCAAAGGATTAATCAGCTATGGTGCGTCACCAAGAGCCAGCATCAATCTGGCACTTGCTTCAAAAGCTTATGCATTTATAAAAAGAAGAGGCTATGTAATTCCAGAGGATGTTAGAGCTATCTGCCATGATGTGTTGCGTCACCGTATCGGATTAACTTATGAAGCTGAAGCAGAAAATATTACAACCGAAGAAATTATCAATGAAATTTTGAATACTGTTGAAGTACCTTAGTTAATTACGAATTACGAATTACGAATCAATAATTACGAATTACGAATTACGAATTACGAATTACGAATCACGAATAAATAATTACGAATTATTAATTACAAACTTTACGAACTCATTAACCAATAGCCAAATTGGAAACAAGCGAATTACTCAAAAAAGTAAGAAAAATAGAAATCAAATCCCGTGGTTTGACCAATCATATCTTCTCTGGGCAATACCACAGTGCATTTAAGGGAAAAGGTATGACATTCAGCGAAGTACGGGAATACCAGTACGGTGATGATGTGCGTTCTATCGACTGGAATGTATCAGCTCGTTTGAACCATCCTTATGTAAAAATGTTCGAAGAAGAAAGGGAACTCACAGTAATGTTGCTGATTGATGTAAGTGGTTCCAATAAATTCGGAACACAAAAACAATTCAAAGAAGATCTGATCACCGAAATTGCAGCTGTACTTTCATTTTCTGCTATACAAAACAATGATAAAGTGGGTGTTATATTTTTTTCGGATAGAATTGAAAAATTCATCCCTCCCAAAAAAGGCAGTTCACATATATTACGCATCATTCGCGAATTGATTAATTTCACACCTTCAAATAGTCAAACCAACATTGCTGAAGCGTTGCGTTATTTTTCAAACATCATCAAAAAGAAATGTACTGCATTTTTGATCAGCGATTTTATGGATACAGGTTTTGAAGATGCTATAAAAATAACTTCAAAAAAACACGATTTGGTGGCCATCAGAATTTACGATGAACTGGAATCGCAATTTCCGGATATTGGCATTGTTAAATTAAGAAACACTGAAGACGGAACTACACTTTGGATAGATTCATCGGATGTGCAGATTCGTAAAAATTATCAGATCTGGTGGAGACAACATGAAAAACTACTCAATGATATTTTTGTTAAATCGGGTACTGATGAAGTTAAAATCAATACAAAGCAGGATTATGTAAAACCTTTAATGAGCTTATTCAAAAAAAGAGAAAGAAGATATTGATCAATTAAATGTATAAAATGAATAGGATTTTAAAATATATTTTTCAAAGTTTATTGATTTTTATTGCAATGCCTTTACTGGGACAAGAGGTAAGTATTGCTACAAAAATAGATACCAATGTTATTTTAATCGGAGATCAGATAAAATTAAAGTATTCTGTTACGATGCCTGCCAATTACCAGGTTGTTTTTCCAATATTTACCGATTCTTTATCCAGCAATATTGAAATTCTTAGAGTATCAGATATTGATACTGTTTTTTCTCAGGATAAATCTAAATTTACGCTCAATCAAACAATTATCATTACTTCTTTTGATTCAGGATATTATAAAATCCCTTCTTACACATTTCTATTTAAAAGAATCAATTTCGATGCCATCAATACTGTATTTTCAGATTCACTTTTTTTAACTGTAAATACAGTAGCTGTTGATACCACACTATCTATCAAAGATATCAAAGCACCTATGGATGCACCGCTTACATTGAAAGATCTTTTACCATTTATAGGAATGGGAGCAGGATTGATTGCCATTATTGCACTGATTGTTTATTTTATTCGCAGATACCATCGTAAGAAAAACAACTTAGGAACACCACTCAAATCCAAAATTCCACCCTATAAAACAGCATTGCTGGATCTGGAAACATTACGGATGAAAAAACTCTGGCAAAGTGACAGGATTAAAGATTATCATTCAGAACTAACAGAAATTTTAAGGGTTTATTTTGAAAATCAATTCAATGTACAAGCACTTGAAATGACTTCAGATGAAATCATGGAAGCATTTGAAAATGTCAGCATTGATAAAAATTTAAAACTTAAACTTCAACAAATACTCACACTGGCCGATTTGGTTAAATTTGCCAAACAATTACCATTGCCCGATCAACACGATTTAAGTTTACAAAATGCAATTCATATTGTAAAAGAAACTTCGATCGAAAACAATAAGGAAAGTATAAATACAGCAACTACTGATCAATTAAAACAAAACTAAAATGTCAGATTTATTTGGACATATTGAATTTGCAAATCCGGCATATCTCTATTTATTAGGGATCATTCCATTACTGATCATTTGGTATATTTTAAGGAATGCAACTACATTTGCCGAAATTCAGTTTTCAAGCTTCGCCCCTTTCAAAAACGTTAAAAAAACAGCGAAACAAAAAATGTATCCGTTCTTATTTGTATTGAGAATGCTTGTAATTGCACTGTTAATACTAGTATTAGCACGACCTCAGTCAAGTTTAAGCAAAAAAAATATTTCAATTGAAGGCATAGACATTGTATTGGCATACGATATTTCGAGTAGTATGCTGGCTGAGGACTTCAAACCCAACCGGTTGGAAGCTGCACGCGATGTGGGTTTACAGTTTATCGACGGAAGACCCAACGATAGGATTGGCTTGGTAATCTTTAGTGGTGAAGCATTTACGCAATGTCCTTTAACATCTGACCATGGAGTGTTGAAGAGTTTATTTCTGTCAGTAAAAAGTGGTATCATAGAAGACGGAACAGCGCTTGGCGATGGACTGGCAACTGCTGTTAGCAGGATAAAAGACAGCAAAGCGATCAGTAAAGTAATTATTTTAATGACTGACGGTGTAAGTAATATGGGTTCTGTGGATCCGCTTTCGGCAGCAGAAATTGCAAAATTATTTGGTATTAGAGTGTATACAATAGGAATTGGAACTACAGGCTTGGCACCCTACCCTTTTAATACTCCATTTGGTATTCAATATCAGAATGTAGAAGTAAAAATTGACGAAGTACTCCTCAAGCAAATTGCCAAAACTACTAAAGGCAATTATTACAGAGCAACTTCAAAAACTAAACTCACAAATATTTTTAATGAAATTGATGCCTTAGAGAAATCAAAAATTGACGTTACTGAATTCCAGAAAAAAACAGAAGAATTTTTGTATTTCATCCTATTGGCTGCATTTTTACTGACAATTGAAATTATACTTAGATATACAATTTACAGGACTATACCATAAAAGAACATGATTAAATTTGCTGAAATATCATTTTTGTACGTTTTGCTTTTAGTGCCTTTTTTCATACTGCTGTATGGAATGATGCAACGAAAGAAAATGATGTTGCTTAAACGATTAGGTGACAAAAAACTGATAATGCGATTAATGGGGAATTATTCAAATACCCGTGTAAGATTAAAGTTTTTCTTATTACTGCTGGCTTTCATTTTCATCATCGTAACGATGTTAAGAGTTCAGATTGGGTCAAAAATTGAAAAAGCAACCCGAAGAGGAGTTGATATCTTTATTGCACTGGATGTATCCAACAGCATGTTGGCCGAAGATATTAAACCCAACCGACTGGAAAGATCTAAACAAGCCATTTCAAAACTAATTGATAAATTAGACAACGATAGAATCGGAATCATTATCTTTGCAGGAAAGGCTTATGTTCAATTACCGCTTACCAATGATTATGCAGCTGCAAAAATGTTTCTCGAAACTATCAGTACCACCGACATTAATGTTCAGGGAACAGATGTTGGAGCTGCTATTGCAAAAGCAGTTGAATCCTTTGATCAGAGCAAAAACAAAGAAACTGAAAAGAACAATAAAGCGATCATTATCATAACTGATGGCGAAAATCATGAAGAGGATGTAATTAGTCAAGCTAAAAATGCCAATTCACAAGGTATTAAAGTAAATACAATTGGCATGGGTTTATTGGAAGGAGCTCCAATTCCCTTATATGCTAACAATACACAGGGAGGATACAAAAAAGACAAAGAAGGAAACACAATTATAACTAAACTGGATGAGGCCATGCTGCAAGAAATTGCTGTTAGTGGAAACGGTGCCTATGTGAGAGCAAGTAACAGCAATGCAGGATTGCAAAACATCTTTGATGAAATTAATAAACTCGATAAACAAGAATATGAAAGCAAAATGTTTTCGGAATATGAAGATCGCTTCCAGTATTTTGCCGCTATAGCGCTCTTATTATTACTGTTGGAAATATTTATCTATTATAGAAAAAGCAATCGATTCATGAATATCAATTTATTTGGTAAAAAATGATACAAAAAATGAAGTATATATTAATGATATTTGTTATTTTTGTCCTAACTATGAATAGTTTCTCACAAAATGAGAAAAAATTTATTCGTGAAGGGAATAAACAATATTATCAAAAAAATTACAACGATGCCGAAGTAAATTACAGGAAATCGTTATTGAAAGACAGCACGTATTTAAATGGTAAATACAACTTGGCCAATGCAATGTACAAGCAAAAAAATTATGATGAAGCCGCCAGAATCTATACCAATTTACTTGAGAATGAGAAAAATCTAAAAATCAAACCGGAAGTCTATCATAATTTAGGCAATGCGTTGTTACAAAAAAAAGAGTATGAAAAAAGCATAGACGCTTATAAGCAAGCATTAAAATACAATCCAAAAGATTTTGATACCAAATACAATCTTTCTTATGCCAGACAAATGCTGAGACAAGAACAAAATCAAAAAAACAAAGATAACAAAGATAAAAAAGATAAAAAAGACGATAAAAAAAATCAGGACCCGAACAAAGAAAATCAACAAAAAAAACAAGAGAATAAGGATCAAAAACAACAAGAACAAAAACAGGTAAAAAAGGAAGAAGCCGAACGCATGCTTGAAGCACTTAAAAACGATGAAAAAAAGACATTGGATAAAGTGAAAAAACAAAAAGCAGTTGGTGAAAGAGGAAGATCTGAAAAAGACTGGTAGAAAATAGTGAACATTAAACAGTGAACAGTAAACAGTGAACAGTGAACAGTGCTTCTGACTTCTGACTTCCGACTTAATCACCTAATCCCGAATAACTTAATAACTCTGTAATCTAATAACTCAATAACCAACAATGAAAAGATATATTTTTTTCATATTACTCATAACAGGACTTTTAAAAACAGCTATTGCTGAAGAAGTAAAGTTTTCAGCTTCTGCACCAGCTACTGTTGGCTCAGGGCAACAGTTTGCAGTTACATTTACTGTAAATTCCGCTGTAAGTAATTTTACAGCACCGGGTTTTAAAGGATTCAGTGTTTTATCAGGACCGAATCAATCAAGCAGCAGCAGTATGCAAATTGTGAATGGAAACATGACACAATCAGTATCTTATGCATTTACTTATTATTTATTGGCAGGGAATGAAGGTAATTATACGATTGCACCTGCTAAAATTACGATTGACGGGAAAATTTATGAATCTAACCCATTATCAATTAAAGTTGTAAAAGCTTCTCAAAATGCAAAACTACAACAGCAGCAGCAACAACAACAGCAGCAACAACAAAGCAATCAGGCTTCGGGAACGGTAACCGATAAAGATATTTTTATAAGAACCACTGTCAGCAATGCAGCTCCAATGATGGGCGAACAAGTTATTGTAACGTATAAACTCTATACAGCAGTGGGTATTTCGCAATATACTATTAATAAATTATCCGGTAATAAAGGATTTTGGTCTGAAGATATTTTAAAGGAAAACGAAAAGCCTAAACAATACAAAGAAAACCTGAATGGACGGCAATATATTGTAGCTGAGATAAGAAAAGTAGCGTTATTCCCTCAGGAAAGCGGAAAATTAAATATTGAACCGTTGGAAGTGGATGTGCTGGCTCAAATTCAAACTCAACGAAGAAAAACAAACTCAATTTTTGACTTTTTTGATGATCCTTTTTCAAGTGCCTATCAAAATGTAAAAAAAACTATTCGTTCTAACAATATCAATATTAATGTCAAACCATTACCACAAATAAATAAACCTGCAGATTTTACCGGAGCAGTCGGGAACTTTACTTTCCGTTCGGATATTGACAAAACCGAAACAAAAGCCAATGAAGCGGTCAACTTAAAATTCACCATTTCGGGAAGGGGAAACATTAAACTCATCGATCAGTTAGCTGTAAACTTTCCACCTGATTTCGAAACCTATGATCCTAAAATCAATGACAATATCAATAAGTCAGATAATGGAATATCAGGTACTAAAACATTTGATTTTCTTATCATTCCCAGGAACGAAGGTGTTTTTACTATTAAACCAGTCACTTTCAGCTATTTCGATTTAAATAAAGGGAAATATGTTGTGCTCTCTTCTCCGGAATATACACTTAAAGTAGCAAAGGGAGACGGAAAACAAACTTCTGCAAGTTTAACTCTGGTCAACCAGGAAGATATTAAATACATCGGAAATGATATTGAACATATCAAAATCAAACCTATGCATTTACGTAAAACAGGAGAACATTTCTTTTTATCGGATCTGTATTATTTATTATGTAGCATACCTTTTATATTATTTATCATTGCCATTGTTTTAAGAAGAAAACATTTAAAATTAAGAAGCAACCAAGCACTGGTTAAAAATAAAAAAGCAACCAGTATCGCTAAAAAAAGATTGAAAAAAGCAAAATTCTATCTGACAACTAAAGATAAAAATAAATTTTATATAGAAATTTCTCAAGCACTGTGGGGGTATCTGAGTGATAAATTCAGTATTCCACTGTCCGGGTTATCAATGGATTCGGTTCATGAAGCATTGAAAAGTAAAAATGTTAAGGAAGAAATCATCAATCAGTTTATCAGAACGTTGAATGATTGTGAATTTGCCCGTTTTGCACCGGGTGATGAATCGATGAAAATGGATATGATTTACAAAGAAGCCATTGAAATTATTGCAAAAACAGAAAATGAATTAAAATAGATGAAGAATATGAAAACGTTTTTGATTTCATTTTTAATAATGGTTTGCACGTTACAATTGTTTGCTCAAACCAGTGAAAGCAATATTGTTGCAGCCAATCAGGCATACACAAAAGAAAAATACAATGATGCCATTACACTTTACAACAAAGTATTGGAAAAGGGAACGGTATCTTATGAATTGTATTACAATCTGGGCAACTGCTATTATCGTATTGCCAATTATCCAATGGCTATCCTTAATTATGAAAGAGCTAAAAAATTAAATCCAGCGGATGCAGATGTTGAATTCAACCTTAGAATTACCAATACCAAAATTATTGATAAAATTGAATCTGTTCCCAAATTGTTCTTTGTGAGATGGTGGCTTATGTTATCCAATGTTTTATCTTATGATTATTGGGCTATTGTGAGCATTACATCCATCAGTTTATTTTTTATTTTTTTATTTATTTACCTGGCATCCAATACTTACAAATTCAAAAGAACTTCGTTTTGGACCGGATTTTCAATGCTTATCTTTACAATTATTTCAATCAATTTTGCCATTACACAATACAACAATATCAATGCCCGGAATCAGGCCATCATCTTCGCCCCTACTGTAACTGTAAAAAGTTCACCCGACGAAAAAGGTGCCGATAAATTTGTGATCCACGAAGGTACTAAAGTTTTATTATTGGACGAATTAAACAACTGGGTGAAGATAAAAATTGCCAATGGCAGCAATGGCTGGGTTGAGAAACAAAGTTTTGAGATTATTTAATACCAATCTTTCACAAATTTCGCATCTCCTATTTCGTCTTTGTTAAACCCTGCAAAAAATATTTTGGGGAAATTGCTTTAATCTCAGAATTAGAAAAATCTTTTTGATTTCTTGTGATGATATAATCTAAATTATTGACCCGTGACGAAACAGATTGTCTGCCATCTTCAAAATCAAGAAATGGTGAAGCTAAAGATGCTATTATTACTTCCCTGTCTATACCGATTATATTGATAATTTCTATAAGATTACTAATGAAATCAATTGTAATAGAATGTCCTTTTTCTCTTTTAGCTATATAATAAATATCGGTAATTGCTGTTGCAGTAACAAATCCAAATATAGTTTTATTGTTTATTTTCTTAAAAACATTTGCTGAATCTGAAAATGCGGTGCTCTCCCGAGTGCAATATCCAGAATAATATTTGTATCCAGTAATACTTTCATTAATTATATTTTTGAGACAAATATTGAAATTTTGAATCATCGGTATTGTCATTGGAAAGAAAACCTGCCCATTTATTAACAAAATCAACTGAATTGTTTTCATTTGGGTTAATATAATGTTTAGGCAATATAATAATCTCAACTTCTCTGTCAATCAATTACAGATTGTCGGGTATTTGGATGATACCTTCTTTAGAAATTCGTGTTTCAAATCTATAAGCTTGCATCTTTCATTTTTTTTGTAAAGATACTCTATTTATAATGAATATTCAAAATCACTGCTTTAATGTTTCAATTTATGAATAAAATATTTTCTTTTATATCAATGGTTTATAAATCAATATCTTTGCAAAATGATTGTAAGAAAATTCACTTATAATTTATAATTCATGCAAACAAAAATATATTCATTGCACATCCTGCAAATAACGAGCAAATAAATGTTTTAAAAACATTGTTAAATGCCCTCAAAATTAAATTCGAGATCACCACTTCTAAACCGGAAAAACCTTATGATCCTAATTTTGCGGATAAAATTAAAGAAAGTAGCAAACAATATAAAGATGGCAATTTCACTGTAATTAAAACAGAAGATTTATTGAAATAACCTATACCCAAAAAGCCACAGAGGACTGGGTCGAAAAACAAAGTATTGAGATAATAATAACTAGTAATTGATAATTAATGACTTCTTAATAACCCGTCGGGAACTGCGTACCCGATGGGTTATCACTAATTATCAGTTTTCTAAAGCATTACCGTATCATTTCCAACAAATCTGTCAAAGAGATAATCGGTACCTTCAACGCTTCCGCTTTCTTCCGTTTTTCGGGTCCCATTTTTTCACCCGCTACTACATAATCGGTTTTAGCAGAAATAGCACTTACGTTTTTACCACCATGTTGTTCAATAGCCAGTTTGAGCTCATCGCGCGAAAACTGTTCAAACACACCACTTACTACAAAAGATTTATCTTGCAACGCACTGGAAAGTAATGCTGTGGGAGCTGAAGTCAGCTCAAACTGCAAACCTTTATTTTTGAGCCTGTTGATGATTTCAATATTTTTATCCTGCTTAAAAAATTCAATGATACTTTCAGCAATTTTTTCGCCAATCTCATCTACTGTTTTTAAATCTTCAAAGTCGGCATGCATTAAATTATCGATGTTTTGGTAATTTAATGCCAGTTTTTTAGCAACAGTTTCACCCACATAACGTATACCCAGGGCAAACAACACCCTTTCGAAACCCACACTTTTGGATACCTCAATACCATTTAAGATATTGGTTACCGTTTTTTCCTGAAAGCTCAGTTTCTTTTGCTTTTTCTCGTCTCCTGTAACCAGCATCTTTTCGAGGCCGATCAAATTGTCATAATGCAGATCGTATAAATCGGCAGCATCTTTGAGCAAGCCATTGTCGTATAGCATTTCTATCTTACCTTCGCCCAAGCTGTCGATATTCATGGCTTTGCGGTGAATAAAATGCGATAATTTTCCTTTAATCTGGGGAGGACAATCATTTTCGTTCTGGCAAAAATAAGCAGCTTCTCCTTCTTTTCGCAACAGATGACTGCCACATTCGGGACAAGTTGCAATAAATTCGAAGGGAATGGTATTTGCAGGGCGTTTTTCCATCAAAACGCCTACGATCTTTGGAATAATTTCACCTCCTTTTTCCACATAAACAAGATCACCAATGCGGATGTCCATATTTTGAATAAAATCAACATTGTACAAACTGGCTCTTTTCACCACTGTACCCGCCAGTTGAACCGGTTTCAGGTTGGCTACCGGTGTAACGGTTCCCGTACGCCCTACCTGAAAATCGATGGATAATAATGTTGATATTTCCCTTTCGGCTTTAAATTTATAAGCAATGGCCCAGCGAGGCGATTTGGCAGTAAAACCAAGTTGGTTCCATTGATTCATATCATTTACCTTAAGTACGATGCCATCAATATCAAAACTCAATTCTTGCCGGGCTTTGTCCCAGTAATTGATAAAATCGAAAACTTCTTCCAGGTTTTTGCATTTCACCATGTAATTGGGGATTTTAAAACCCCATTCTTTGGCTTTTGTTAGATTTTCGTAATGGAGATGGAAAGGCAGCGTTTCACCCTGCATGAAGTACAAATAACAATCAAGAGGGCGACGGGCCACTTCTTTTGAATCCTGCATTTTTAAACTACCTGAAGCAGCATTGCGGGGATTTGCAAAAGGCTCCTCTCCAATATCTATGCGTTCGTTGTTCATTTTCACGAATCCTGCATGAGGCAATAATATCTCACCCCTGATTTCAAATTTGGGAGGATAATCACCTTTTAATTTCAAAGGGATACTCCGTATGGTCTTTACATTCGCTGTAACATCATCACCCTGCACGCCATCGCCTCGGGTAACAGCTTGTGTTAACATGCCGTTTTCGTAAGTCAATCCTATGGCTACGCCATCATATTTCAATTCGCAGATATATTCAAAATCATCGCTGATTAATTTACGGATACGGCTGTCGAAACTCCTGATTTCTTCTTCAGTATAGGTATTGCTCAACGAAAGCATGGGATAGGTATGCTTTACCTGTCGAAATGATTTGGTGACCTCACCTCCTACTCTTTGTGAAGGTGAATCGGTACGTAGAAATTCAGGATGCGTCTTTTCAAGTGTAATTAATTCCTGTAATAAAGTGTCGAATTCAAAATCATTGATTGTTGGTTTATCCAATACGTAATATTGATGATTGTGAACATTTAACAGCTCAACCAACTCATTGATCCGATTTTCGGCTTGTTGATGATCCATACCTTACATTGTATTGGTAATTATTTTATTGAGTTGTGCTATATTTTTCTCCCAGCTGAAATGTTCAGCTACAAAACTATGTGCATTCAAAGCCATTTGGTTACATTGGTTTTCATTTTCCATTAAATAACAAATATGAAGCGCAAGTTGTTCTGCAGTATCACCGATTAAAACTTCTTTTTTCTCGGTAGCCTTCAAGGCATCGTTTGCAAGCGTTGTAGTAATACAGGGCAATTGCATGGCCATGGCTTCGAGTAGTTTGTTTTGCAATCCGGTTCCTATACGCATAGGAGCAATAAATATTTTTGAAATCGCATAACATTGTCGCATATCATCCACCCAACCTGTAACTTCAACATTAGTAGATTGTAGCTTTTTAACCGACGCATGAGGACTGGATCCTGCCAGCATCACTTTGACATCAGGATATTTTTTCATTACCAGTGGCAAAATCTCTTTTATTAGATACTGGCAAGCATCGATATTCGGAGGATATGCCATATTTCCTGTAAACAAAATATCATATTTTTTTTGAGCTTTTACAGGTTGATAATAGGAAGTATCCACCCCATTGGGCAACACGTGAATTTCATGCTTTCTTGAATGTGGAATCAGGTCTCTATCCGTTTCAGAAATAATGATTTTATGGTCAAACCATTGAAAAATTTTGCGTTCATAGTTGCATAAGCGTTTATATTCTGAATTGAATATGGGTTTCAGATAAAAGGGTGAACTGAGCATTCTGCGTTTTATGCCATAAGAAAAAACATCCTGGTAATCAATCGTTTTAGGAATAGTAGTATCTTTAACATATTCAGCCATGCGACTTAACTGACAAATAATATGATCGGGTTGAATTGTTTCAATGAGTGCATTAATTTCTCTTTGTGCCTTTGAACTATAAAAATAGCCAATCTGAAAAGGCTTTCCGGTAAAAAAAGTCTTGAATACATTTAAAACAATACTGGGTTTAGAGCGTTTGATAACACTGATTGCTTTACAATAGGGTTGAATGTTGGCCAGGGCTTCCTGATGCAGTGTGTTTTCGTTCAGACAACAAAGATAAATATCGTGATAGGCTGAAAGATAGCGGATAAAATTAAATGCCCTTAATTTATCGCCTTTGTCTAATGGGTATGGAACTCTTGAAAGTACAACAAATAATTTCATCCTATTTTTCACCTTGTATTTGTTTATAAAAAGCGAGTAATTTATCCATAATAACGGTATTATCATGTTCATTTTCGATCAGCAATCGGGCTTGCCTTGCAATTTGTTCCCTTTTTCCATGATTACGGACGATTTCAACTACAGCATCTTTAAAGTCTTCTACTGAATTGGCTATGATTATATTTTTATCGTGGGTACACAGCAATCCTTCAGCTCCCAGGCTGGTTGTTATTACAATTTTACCCATTGCCATGGCTTCCACAATTTTAATCCGAATGCCACTTCCCGAAAACAATGGAACAACCAGAATGCCTTTGGATTGTATAAATGCTTGCGCATCTTCCACTTCTCCCACGATTTCCACATTTGGAAAGTTAGCATGCAAAAGCCATTCCGGCATGGAACGACCTGCGAGAACGAATTTGAGAGAAGGGATTTCTTTATGAATCAAAGGCCATGCTTTTTCAAGAAACCATTTAATACCCTGCTGATTGGGCAGCCAGTTCATGGCACCAATATGGAACAAATCATTAGAATTATGCTGAAAATCCGCTGAATATTTTTCGATTTCAATGCCAAAAGGAATTGTAGTTAAAGCTTTAGAACATCCTGTTTTTTCAAAATATTCAGCATCGTTTTTAATAATAGCTGCAATACCATCGAATTGATGTAATGCTGAAAGTTCAAATTTTTTCAAAGTAGCTGCCAGGTGAACCACATACCATTTTTTGAATGGATTATTAATGTTTGCTTTAATTCTTTCCCAGATCAAATGCTCAACATTGTGGGAACGCAATACAATTTTAGCTTCAGAATACTTTCGGATCACCTTTACATAAGGTGTTAAATACAATGTCTCTATTTGTACAATATCAAACGTATTTTTTTGTAATATTTCAATCAGTTTGTTTTCAAAATCAGTTGAAATAAATCGCTGAACATGATAGGAATCTGAAGAAAAAAGATTTAAAAAAGCAGGAATGGGCTTTATTTTCAAATCGATGAAAACCGATTCGAAGTGGGTAGATTGCAAATACCATTCAGGAAAGGACTCAATCAAAACCCTGTTTTTATAACTGCTAACCGCAAGCACTTTAACACTATGACCTTTATTGAGTAAACCCTGTGTAATTGCATTCATGGCAATAGATCCACCTTCGAGGGGTGGATAGGGTGGTTTGTTGCAGATCTGAAGAATGTTCATTTCCTGGTATTTTGATGATTTGGTGATTTAGTAATTTGGTGATTTGGTGATTTGAAAATAGGTGTGTTTATTTACTTTTCACTTATCACTACCTCTCCTAGTAAATTTCTTAAAAAACCTCATCCAAACATCGCTGTCAAACAATGGTGAGTCTGTGGTTGCTTTTAAAGTCAGAAAGATACCAACCGGTAAAAAGAAAAACGACGACAGCCACATTCCCTGAAAAGCGGACAATACACCTTCGCGGGCAGATTTTTCGCCAATCATAGAAATAATATGAAATATAACGAAAAAGAAGACTGACATAACGACCGGCAATCCAAAACCACCTTTACGGATAATCGTTCCCAAAGGAGCTCCGATAAAAAACAAAATCAGACAGGCAATGGATAAAGTAAATTTTCGTTGCCATTCAATATCATAACGACGGATATACTCTTCATTGTCTTTGAAATCAATAGCCCAGTAATCGATTTCGTTTTTCACACCACGTGCCGATTGTATAGCAGTTTCGAGAATCAGATTTTTTTTGGAAGAATCAAAGTTTGAAAGAAAATCTTTTTTTAAATTTCCTAACGTATCAGATTTAGGTTGATGAGCAGTTATATTTTTGACAGAAAAAAACTGAAAACGTCTTAGTGTATTGTTGTAAAATTCATTTTTTTTAACTGTTAAACCCATTTTCAATGTGTCTTCCGTTTCTGTCAATTGTTTTAAATTGAGCATCTGAAAATGAGTCTTGTACAAACCTTCGTTGGTTTTTGAAAAAGCAAAAGCAGATAAATCAAATCTGCGGAATTCTTCTCTGAAACTGGTACGTATCATGGGACGTTTCTGCATATTTTCATACGTACTGATGTCTTCATCGTAATTGTTTCCATCATACAATGTAAAAAAGAGAAAACGATTATCTGCTGTAACTTCCATCTTCCCTGACTTTGCAATCGTTAATTTAGAATTCCCTATGCGTTCGGTATGGTCATAAATCATGATATCATGCAGGGTTTTTCCATCTTGCCCTTTTTTCCCCACTTTGATGATGTATCCATCTATTCCATCATAATACATTCCTTCCTGGATATTTACTGCCGGTTTTTTGGATTGCACATCATACAACAGTGTTTTAAACTTTAAATTAGCATAAGGCATTACATTGTTAGAAAAATAAAAAGCAACCACGCTGATTATTATTGACATGATGATCAGAGGTTTCATAATGGTTCGCAACGAAATACCGGCAGCTTTGATGGCCGTAAGTTCGTATTTTTCGCCTAAATTTCCGAAAGTCATTAACGATGAGAGCAATATTGCCAATGGCAATGCCAATGGAACAAAAGTGGCAGAGGCATAAAACATGAGTTGAGCAATGATATACCATTCCAGACCTTTACCTACAAAATCATCGATATATTTCCACAAAAACTGCATCAAAAGGATGAACAAGGCAATAAAAAATGTCATTACCAAAGGTCCTAAATACAGCTTGATGATGAATTGATATATTTTTTTCACTGAAAGAATGATTTTAGTATGCAAACCTAAGCATTTTTTAGAAATATTCGTTTAAAATAAGTGTTTAAATAAGTTAATTGATGAATAGTTGGAAAGAGAATATTCATAGAAAACCTCAAAATTCAGCATATATTGCTGTTTTATAAATCGATATTCAGCTGACATCTACTTTCAGTATTCCGGGCAGTAGACTGTTCATAATTTCTTTATAAAATCTTTATACATCTTAAACCAATCCTTACAAATCCCTTATGATTTTCGTAGTAATTTTGTATTGTTTTAAAAATATCGAAATGAAAGCAACAATATTATTGGCAATGGCTGCATCCAACGAGGCGGGTTTTTCATCCGCTTATATGATAGGCGTTATCATTGCGCTATTTATTCTGGATTTAGGACTACCCGACACCGATGGTTTGGATGTGCTAAAAAAACTACGTGAATGGTATCAGAAACCTATCATTATCCTTTCGGTCCGTAA
The DNA here is from genome assembly GCA_038204725.1 of Bacteroidales bacterium. Lineage (GTDB taxonomy): Bacteria > Bacteroidota > Bacteroidia > Bacteroidales > JACABE01 > JACABE01. The sequence continues at coordinate 69,089 of JBBRCQ010000010.1, forward strand.
TTCAGAAGAGGATATCATTAAAGCTTTGGATAACGGAGCCAATGATTACCTTTGCAAACCCTTTCGTACCGGAGAGTTGTTAGCACGTATCAGGGTTGCCATCCGGCAAAGTCAGGATACTTCCAACAATCCCATACTGGAATGCGGATCCTTAACAATAGATTTGACCCATCACATCGCACAAAAGAACAATGAAATCATAAAACTCACATCCACCGAATTTTCATTGCTGGCGTTATTGGATAAAAACCAAGGAAGGGTATTAACGCATCAATATATTTTAAAAGAAGTATGGGGAATGGGCTACATCGAACAAACCCAATACTTAAGGGTATTTATTGCACAGTTGCGTAAAAAAGTAGAAGATGAACCCGCTAAACCTAAGCTCCTTATCACAGAATCAGGAATAGGCTATCGCTTTGGAAGATAAGCCGCTCAAAACCTCTCCAAAAGAGAGGCTTTTGCTTGAGTGACTGTTTCATAGTTTTATGCAGGTAAAACTGTCAAACCTATAAAATCCTACAGCATTTATAATTAAAAATATTACATTTGCATAGCATACTGAATGAAACATTATGGTTTAAATCCTTTCAAAAACAGATGTTTTGAATAACAAATCAATTTACACTTCATTCAGAAACGAAAATATTATCAGTTAATACAATAGATAAATTCAATATCCATTTTTTTGAAAAAGAGTTGAGATTAATTTTGGAATTATTTCCGAGAAATGAATATTTGAAAATTGAAGCTAATCAGAACAATTCCATACAAATAAACAGAGCTGTATGCTCTCAGGTTAATGCATAATATGGGGTTATTTACTATAACTATACAAACTGATTTCTTCCATGGAATGTATGCAACAAACAATTTAAGCTTATAAATTATTAAAAAAATAAAATATATGGAAATCAATTGGTATGAAGAGTTGCCTTTTGCCGTGACTGTTTGCGACAAAGAAGGCAAAATAGTATATATGAATAAAAAATCGGCTGTTACTTTTGAAAAATACGGAGCCAATAATCTGATCGGTGAAAATGTGCTGAATTGTCATCCTGAACCTGCGAAATCGATGCTGGCGGGTATGTTGGTGGATGAAAGCACAAATGCGTATACGATTGAAAAAAATGGTATTAAAAAAATGATATACCAGACACCCTGGTACGAAAACGAAGTCTACATGGGATTCGTTGAAATTTCACTGGTGATTCCTATGGAGATGAAACATTTTAAAAGAAATCCTTAGGATCAGTGTTTAAAATCTGAAGTGATTATCTCTGATGATTATAACGAAAAAGCAATAACATCCATTGAAAAATTGAACAGAGATTTTTGAATGTGTGCAATTCACCAGCCTCTATTTATGCCTGACCAATTCCGATTTCACCTTTGCATCAATGATGAGCGGAACCTGTTCAATGATCACATTACTGGTATCCAACCCAAGAGCCCTGACTTCGGTAATACCGAATTTCTTGACGAAAGAATACAGATTCATTAAAAATTGCTTGAAAGGTGCAAAATCAAAGTCGTAGTTTTGAATTCTGTCGATGATTACAAACCTGAAATCAGCATAAATATTGTATTGTCGTAGCGAATGATAATGACTCGCAATATCAATTTCATTGTTTTTCGCCATTTCCTCAATCACCTGCCTAAAATAAAGATTTACCCTCGGTTGAACTTTAAACCCTAATTTTAAATCAATACGGAATAATATTTTGGGGATCACCGAATGGACAGCATAGCTTGTTTCATAAGGTTCATCCACAATGTCAACATGTATCAACCAATATACATCAGCCCGCTTGGGTTGTTTATTTAAAATAGAATACATAATCTTAGACTCTATTTCCGTTTTGCGTTTGGCCCTTGTAATATATACCAGATTGGTAGCATATTTGGGTATTGACTCATCATTGTGAAGACTTTTCAGTACATCCAGGTATTTCTGAATTTGCACAAATTCAATAAAGCTATTTTTAATTCTTCTCCCTTGATACCAAATGTACATGATTATAAACAATATCATTGCAATCAAAAGGGAAACCCAGCCACCATGACTGAATTTATGTAGATTCGCTATTAAAAAGGATCCTTCAATCGTTAAATAAATAAGGAGGAAAAAAGTAATGACATATTTAGGAATATGAAGATAATGCAGGTAAATGCTCAACAAAAATGTTGTCATTAACATAGTAATGGTAATAGCCAGTCCATATGCGGCTTCCATATTGGAAGATTCTTTAAAATAAAAAATCACAAACAAACATCCTATCCAGAGCAACCAGTTGATACTCGATACATACATCTGTCCCTTAATAGTGGTAGGATAATTGATCTTTACTTTGGGCCAGAAGTTCAGTGAAATGGCTTCACTGATGAGTGTATACGATCCGCTGATCAGTGCCTGGCTGGCGATGATAGCAGCAATGGTTGAAATGATGATCCCAATGAACAGAAACCAGGATGGCATGATCGCAAAGAAGGGATTCGTAGCTCGTACCACTGAATCGGTATGACTTAAAATCCATGCACCTTGGCCCAGATAATTTAAAATAAGTGAAGTTTTCACAAAAAACCAGGTTGTCCTGATGTTTTTGATTCCGCAATGTCCCAGATCGGAATACAATGCTTCGGCTCCTGTGGTACAAAGAAAAACAGCACCAAGCAATATAAAACCGTTAGGACTTTCAGTTAAAAACTTATACCCGAAATAAGGATTGAAAGCATTAAATATGGCAGGATTTTGTATGATTTGAGATATACCCAACACCGAAAGCATAGCAAACCAGACAAACATCATTGGTCCGAAAGATTTCCCCAGAAATTTGGTACCAAATTGTTGTATTACAAATAGAAATGTAATGATTATAACAACAATCGGAATTACATTTACATTCGGGATGATCATGCGAAGACCTTCGACAGAAGAAGTAACTGTAATTGCCGGAGTAATGATTCCATCTGCAAGTAATGCACAACCACCGATGATGGCATAGATATAAGCCCATTTCGCTCTCTTACGTATCAGCGCAAACAACGAAAAAATCCCACCTTCACCTTTGTTATCAGCGCGTAATGTTATAAGGATATATTTGATAGTTGATTGTAAGGTCAATGTCCAAATTACACAAGATAAAGCTCCGTAAATATTGTTTTTATCAATAACAGCACTTCCGGCAATGATGGCCTTCATCACATACAGAGGAGATGTACCAATATCTCCATATACAATGCCAAGTGTAATTAATAATCCCGCCGCACTTAGCTTAGTTATATGACCACGCGGCGATTTAAATGTTTTCATGAACGGGAAAGATTACTCTTTTTTTGAAATTTATGTTTTAATACTGCATAAACTGGTGGAATCAAAGAACTGAAAATAATAATTAAAATTACAAGCGTAAAGTTCTTCTTTACAAAATCAATATTTCCAAAAAAATAACCCGCAAAAACAAACAAAAATACCCAAAGAATGTTTCCAATGATACTGAATGAAATAAATCGCAGATATTTCATTTCGCCCACTCCGGCCACAAAAGGAGCAAATGTTCTGATGATAGGCATAAAACGTGCAATGACTAGGGTTTTCCCACCATGTTTTTCGTAAAAGGCATGCGTTTTGTCAAGGTATTTTCTTTTAATCAGTTTATAATCTTTTTCATAAACCGTTTTCCCAATCAAACGACCGATAAAAAAATTAGTATTATCGCCGGAAAAAGCAGCCAACAGCACTACAATGATAAGTACTGATACATTTAACGGATTACCATCCATAGCGGCAATGGTACCTGCTGCAAACAAAAGCGAATCACCGGGGAGAAAAGGAGTTACTACCAGACCGGTTTCACAGAATATGATGATAAATAAAATAAGATAGGTCCAGGTTTGATACGTACTTACCCAATCGTTCAGGTATTTATCGATATGCAGAATAAAATCGAGCAGGAGATTCAAGAAATCCATCATAAAACAATTTTTTAATAATAAGCGGGCAAAAGTACTAAAATTTTTATCCTAATATCAATCTTAATAATAAAAATAATACACCTGACATGAGTATAGTTACAGGAAGTGTTACCAACCAGGCAATGGCAATATTTTTTACGGTCTTCATTTGCAGGTTATTCTTACCTTTTCCAGCTACCATTGAACCTGCAATTCCCGATGACAAAACATGAGTAGTACTTACAGGTAAACCCAACCACGTAGAAACACCGATGGTACTGGCTGCAATAACTTCTGCAGTGGCTCCCTGGGCATAAGTTAAATGAGATTTGCCTATTTTTTCTCCAATAGTAATAACTATTCTTCTCCAGCCTACCATGGTTCCTAGTCCCAGAGATATAGAAATCATCAATATAACCCACCAGGGTGAATATTCAGTATATGTTTTCATGTGCTTGATATCAGATTTGATCAATTTCACTCTTTCTTTATCAAAGCCTTTATCCTCGTTTTCAGCCATAAAAGCATCTGCTTTTTTAGCTATCAGTAATATATCTTTTCTTACTTCAAAATGTTTATTATCCTGTAATTCATTGAAAGATTTTACATTCAATAATATTGTTTTTAAAGAATCTATTCTGTTATTGATTTTTGTAAATTCAATTGTATTTTCAGCCGTAAAATCTACAATGCTTGCTTGATTTAAAGCAATTTCAATATGCTGAACATTGTTTAACAATTGTTCCGGAGATTTGGAATGATCCAATGCAAAATGAGCCGGGACTATACCAATTAAGATAATCATCAATAAACCCACACCTTTTTGTCCATCATTGGAACCATGAGAAAAACTAACACTGGTACAGGTTAATATCAATATTGATCGTATCCACAAAGGGGGTGCTTTATCAGCCGGTGGCGTTTTGAAAATCAACTTATTCTTGACTACTTTTTGCAAAATATACATAAGGATTAAAGCGAGCCCGAATCCAAAAATAGGGGAAGCTAATAACGACATTCCAACATCTTCAACTTTTTTCCAGTTCAACGCAATTGCATGGCTTCCGGGAAGCATCATATAGGCAATCCCCACTCCAAAAATAGATCCGATTAATGTATGTGAACTTGAACAAGGAATACCAAAATACCAGGTACCTAGATTCCATATAATAGCAGTTAATACCAATGCCAATATCATTGCTACTGCATGATATATATTTTGATCTATCAGCGCTTCAGTGGGTAATAGATTTACAATACCCATTGCAACAGCAATTCCTCCAACATTCACTCCAATAAAATTCCATATCCCTGACCAAACAACAGCTACATTAGGTTTTAAAGTATTTGTATAGATTACGGTAGCCACTGCATTCGCAGTATCATGAAATCCATTGATAAATTCGAAAGCCAAAGTAGCGATTATACAACTTAGTAACAAGATAGTTAAACCGGCATCTAATCCAAACATAGTATTTATTTTAAAGATTCAAAATTATCTAATTAAACAATACCAAACAAATAATTATTACATGTTTTATAAAAACAAGATTAACAAAAGTTTAGTCCAATATTAAGTTAACATTAATTTGTTTGCAAAATTGCTAATTTATTTGGAAATATCACTACTAATCTACTATCTTTGTCTAATATTTAACGTTAACTTAATATCAGATTCCAAAATCTACCAAATTAAATAAATTATTTTACCATGGACGAAGAAAATAAAAAAATTAAAAAATTAAAACTAAGAAAAAAACTCTTGGTAATCAGAGATATATTAATTGTAATGCTGGCACTGCTTTTTATCATAGTAGGTTTTATGTATGCCGTTGATAATGCAGATGTAGCAGGCGAAGGATTAAAGAATGTCAGATATGGATTGTTTTCTCTGGCTTTAATTGTTTCGGCCACATTTTTATTAATTGCGGTTTACAACAAAAAGAAAAAATAATTTTAAAATGCTTTGCTTACATGCTAAGCTTAAAAGAGAGTCAATTCTAAGAAGGATTGACTCTCTTTTATTTTTACGATGAACGATTTAATATTTTAGAAGTAAAAAAATCGGAAGTTGAGCGAAGCGAAATCCCGAAAGCGAAGCGATTCGGGGTTGAGTGAAGCGAAATCCCGAAAGCGAAGCGATATCCCATAAGCGAAGCGATTCGGGATCGGAAGCCGGAAATTAAAAGTCGAAAAATAGTAAAAACGAAGTAAAAAGGGAAAGAGTAAGATAAAGCTTGCTGCTTCTAAAAAAAATTGCGATGATCGATTAACGATTTAAGTTTTTAGAAGTTGAGCCAGAATGCACTACCACCTTTACTTCACTATTCTTATACTCAGCGCAAGGTTTTTGATTTTAGAACAACGATTTAAGATTTTAGATTTTAGAAGTTGAGCTAGCAGCACTGTCACCTTTACTTCGATATTCATAATATCAGAGTGATAGCCTCACTTGAAGTGACACTATCACTCTGATATTAAATTATAAGACATCCTTCCCTTTCGTTACCACTGGTGATGCAATTTATTGATCCCTGATTTCACCCATAAAAACGATCAATATTCCATTAACAAATTTTAACGTCAAGCAAATAATAGCCTAATTAATTTTTCGTTTTCAAAAAAAAACAGTTAAATATTATAAATATTGAAATTTTATTTGAACCAAGACTGTAAAAAATATGTTTAAAATTCAAAATAGATTACATTGTTTAATTCAAAATTCTTTTAAAATGAAAAAGTATTTTTTATTATTATTTTTAGCCTCAATTAGTGGAGGCTTGATTGCTGTTAGTGCCTATCGGTTTTTCGAAAACAGAAACGCTGAACAGCAAGTTTTCGATCAAAAAACAATTCCTTCGCAGTTTGCAAACTTTTCACCTGGTTTTGCAACTGGAGGTGATTTTGTACAGGCTGCCGAAATGACAGTACATGCAGTGGTGAATATCCGAACAGAATTTCAGCGCAGAACCACGACTTACAGTGATTTTTTTGGGTTCTTTAGTAATCCAATCGACAATCAAATACTTTCTGCTTCCGGTTCAGGTGTTATTATCTCAGCGGATGGTTATATTGTCACCAACAATCATGTAGTTCAGGAAGCTGATAAAATTGAAATCAGTTTAAATGACAAACGAATTTATACAGCAAAAATAATCGGTACAGATCCGTCAACCGATTTGGCACTGTTAAAGATTGATGCAACTGATTTACCTACTGTTACCTTTGGAAATTCTGATGACATTAGAGTTGGGGAATGGGTACTTGCAGTTGGAAATCCTTTTAACTTAACTTCTACTGTTACTGCCGGTATTATAAGTGCAAAAGCAAGAAACATCAATATTTTAGGCAAAAACAGCAACGAAAGTCCCATTGAATCCTTTATACAAACAGATGCCGCTGTTAACCAAGGAAATAGTGGTGGAGCATTGGTAAATACAAAAGGCGAATTAATAGGAATTAATGCAGCTATAGCCTCAAATACTGGATCATACAGTGGTTATTCATTTGCAATACCTGTTAATATTGTAAGAAAAATTACAGAAGATTTAAAAAAGTTTGGAATTGTACAAAGAGCCTATTTAGGTGTCTCCATTGCAGAAATGGATGGGAAATTAGCAGAAAACAAAAAACTTAATAACACTAAAGGTGTTTATATTGGAGCTGCTATCGAAAATGGAGCTGCTGCAATGGCTGGAATTACTGATGGGGATATCATTATTTCCGTTAATGGGAAAATGGTGAACAGCAATTCTGAATTATTGGAAGCAGTGAGTCAATACCGACCCGCTGATAAAATTCTTTTAACAGTTGATAGAAATAACAAAATTATGGAATTTAATGTAGTATTACAAAATCAATATGGGAAAACTGACCTGGTAAGAAAAGAAGAAAAACAAACCTTTAATTTGTTGGGTGCTACATTTGAAACTTTAAACAATGAAACGCTGGTGAGATACAACCTTAACAATGGCTTAAAGATCAACAAACTGGAAAATTCTATTTTTAAAACTGTAGGTATAAAAGAAGGATTTATCATTACTGAAATTGACAAAAAAGCGGTAAGAAATTTTAATGATTTAAAAACCTTTACCTCTAAAAAAGGACAGACATTAGTTACTGGAACTTATCCAGGTGATTGGAGAACTTATTATTTTGTAGTTAATTTGTAAAAATAATCAACTGCAAAATTTCATACGCATCATTTTCTTATAACTAAATAGATTATTAAACGTATAACAGGCATTTCGCATGAGTATGAACTATTAAAGCATTTACATTTTAACAAAATAATTTTTAAATAAAGCTTTTTTATTCAGATTATTTTTTTAAATTTATAACCCATTTCTAGCTAAATATAATTAATTGACAATCAGAAAATAAGCATTAATATATATATATGAGGCAACTAAAAATTACCAAATCTATTACCAACAGGGAAACAGCCTCGTTGGACAAGTACTTACAGGATATAGGGAAAGAGGAGTTAATTTCAGCTGAAGAGGAAGTTTTATTGGCACAACGAATCAAAGCAGGTGACCAGATCGCTTTAGAAAAATTAACCAAGGCCAATTTACGCTTTGTTGTTTCAGTTGCCAAACAATATCAGAATCAAGGATTAAGTCTTCCTGATTTAATAAATGAAGGAAATTTAGGTTTGATAAAAGCTGCCAAAAGATTCGATGAAACGCGTGGATTTAAATTTATTTCTTATGCTGTATGGTGGATACGACAATCAATTTTACAAGCATTGGCCGAACAATCACGAATTGTCAGATTACCATTAAATCAGGTGGGTTCATTAAATAAAATCAAAAAAGAATCCTCTAAACTTGAACAACGGCTCGAAAGAGCACCTTCGATACAGGAAATTGCCGATTCGCTTGATATCCCAAGAGACAAAATAGCTGATGTAATGAATATTACCACCCGTTATGTATCAATGGACGCTCCCTTGATACAAGACGAAGATACTAATTTTATTGATGTTTTTATTTCTGACGACAATCCTGTTACCGACTCAATTCTCATGCGCGAATCTTTGGCCAAGGAAATTGAACGATCATTGGCTACATTAACAGATAAAGAAAGGGATGTAGTAAATCTTTTCTACGGAATTGGAATGAGCCATGGATTAACATTGGACGAAATAGGTGCAAAATTTGATTTAACACGTGAAAGAGTGCGTCAGATCAAGGAAAAAGCCATACGTCGTTTAAAAAACACATCAAGAAGTAAACTTTTAAGAGCCTATTTAGGCGAATAGTCTTTTATTTAAATTTATTTTAAGGGATTACAAAATTATATTTTTGTAATCCCTTTGTTTTTTTTAAATTTGCAGATTAATTTTAAGTCTGACATTATAAGCATTCTGCATTTTTTCTGATCTCAAATCCATTAAAAATAATTATAACTTATTGGCATTCTGCTACTATATTGATTATAATACAACCAATATAAATATATTGAAAATTACAAGACATACATATATAAAACGCATACTATGAACACTAAATATATCTTTGTAACAGGTGGAGTTACATCTTCACTTGGAAAAGGAATTATTTCAGCATCTTTAGCCAAATTATTAAAAGCCAGAGGTTATTCAGTTACTATTCAAAAACTTGATCCATACATCAATATCGATCCCGGTACATTGAATCCATACGAACATGGCGAATGTTATGTTACCGAAGATGGTGCCGAAACCGATCTGGATCTAGGTCATTATGAAAGATTTACCAACGTAAGGACTTCACAGGCCAATAATATTACTACCGGAAGAATTTACCAATCAGTCATCGACAAAGAAAGACGCGGTGATTATTTAGGCGAAACTGTTCAGGTAATTCCACATATTACCGATGAAATTAAGCATCGTATAAAAATACTGGGCAGTAAAGGAGATTATGATTTTATTATCACTGAAATTGGCGGAACAGTCGGCGACATTGAATCTTTGCCTTATATTGAAGCTGTTCGTCAGATGCGTTGGGAAAAAGGAAGCAATTGTGTTGTAATTCATTTAACCTACATCCCCTACCTGGCCGCAGCCGGAGAGTTAAAAACAAAACCTACACAACATTCAGTAAAAATGATGCTGGAACAGGGTGTTCAACCTGATATTATTGTTTGTCGTACCGAAAGACCGCTGAATGAAAGTATTCGACATAAAATAGCATTGTTTTGTAATGTTGAACCCTCTTCAGTAATTGAATCGATTGATGCCAAAACAATATATGAAGTTCCAGTGCTGATGCGCGAGGAAAAGCTTGATATTCAGGTATTGAATAAAACATTGATGCCTATTGAAGGAGAACCCGATCTGATTAAATGGGAGGAATTTCTTTTCAAACTCAACAACCCAAAAAGCGAAGTTAATATTGCGCTGGTAGGCAAGTATGTTGAGTTAAAAGACGCCTACAAATCTATTATAGAATCTTTTATCCATGCAGGTGCAACCTTGCAATGCAAGGTAAACCTTAAAATGATACATTCAGAAAGCATCACAGATGAAAATGCAAATGAAATTTTAAGCGGCTTGAACGGAATCCTTGTGGCTCCCGGCTTTGGCGAGAGAGGAATTGAAGGTAAAATTTCTGCCATTAAATTTGCACGTGAAAACAAAATACCTTTCCTTGGCATTTGCCTGGGTATGCAATGTGCTGTGGTTGAATTCGGAAGAAATGTTTTGGGATATACCAATGCACATTCTACAGAAATGAATCCGAATACACCGTTTCCTGTAATTGATATCATGAAAGACCAGAAAACAATTTGTGCCAAAGGTGGTACCATGCGATTAGGTGCTTATCCATGCAGATTAAAAGAAGGCTCTAAAGCATTTGATATATATAAAACAATTGATATCAGCGAACGTCATCGCCATCGTTATGAATTCAACAATAAATATCTGGAAGCTTACCAACAAGCCGGTATGATTGCTGTTGGGATTAACCCAAAAGACAACCTTGTAGAAATGGTTGAGTTAAAAGATCATCCCTGGTTTATTGGAGTGCAATTTCATCCTGAATACAGCAGTACTGTTGCCAGTCCACATCCACTTTTTATAGGCTTTGTGGATGCTGCACGTAGAAACAGCATAAAGCAGGTCTAAAGTTTATCAGGCAAAGCTTTCATCGTCCCAAAAGGTATATTCTCTATTGATACATTTTTAAATTAAAAAACAGTAATTTATTGATTCGACTTTTATATTTTTCTAAATGAAAGAATTCATTTAAATTTAACAAACTTTATCATTAGACTGAAACAAACATCACTTACATACAATCATTAATTACAGATAATTGCTTACTTTTGCAAATCAAAATATAAAAAACATTTACATTTTTTCATTATTATGGATAGGAATACAATATTAGGTTTAGTTTTAATTTTTGCGCTATTTATTGGATATAGCTGGTGGAGTGCACCTTCAAAAGAAGAAATAGCAGCAAAAAGAACACAGGATTCACTTGCGCTTGTTCAACAAAACGCCAACAATGCAATACAGGTTAATCCAGCACAAACTGCTTTACAAAACACTATACAGGACAGTCTGAAAAAAGTGGAAGATTCATTGAACACTACCCCTGAAAAATTACAGAATGAGTTAGGTAGTTTTGCCAATGCGGCCAAAGGCGAAGATAAAGATTATATTATTGAAAGTGACCTGATTAAACTTACTGTTGCTGCAAAAGGCGGTAGAATAGCACAGGTAGAACTCAAAAAATTTAAAACCTTTGACAGTTTACCTTTAATTTTATTCACCAAAGATTCATCTGAATTTAACCTATCTTTTTTCTCCAACAACAGAAGTATCAACACCGGACAATTGTTTTTTCATGCTTTCGATGGTAAAGGAAATCAGGTGGATAAAAGTCATTTAAAAGTAAGTGGAAAAGATTCGTTGACTTTTGTAATGCGACTATTTGCAGGTGATTCAGGTGCAATTGCCAGCAGATACCTTGAATTTGTTTATACCTTGTATGGCGATAATTACATGATGGGATTCAAGATGAATACTGTTGGAATGCAGAACATCATTGCATCAAATGCCAACTTTATCGATCTAAACTGGAATGTGGAATTACACAGCCAGGAAAAAAGCCATAAAAACGAGCATATCATCACATCTATATATTACAAACCTGTTTTAGATAAAGTTGATTACCTTAAAGAAACCAAAGACGATGAAGAGACACTTAAATTTCCAATTAAATGGGTTTCTTTTAAACAACAATTTTTCAGTGCTTCCATTATTGCTAAGGATCAATTTATAAATGCTGAAATTAAATCGTTTACAGATAAAAACAAATTAGGCAGCCGCTATTTAAAATCATTGCATTCGTTAATTGGAATACCTTATCAATCCAATGCTGACAATAGCATTGCCATGCAGTTATATTTCGGACCGAATAAATACAACATCCTTAAAAAATACAATTTAGATTTAGAAAGACAAATACCATTGGGCTGGAGCTTTTTTCTGTTGCAATGGATCAACCGCTTTGCTGTTATTCCTGTTTTCGATTTCCTGAGTCATTTCAACTGGAATTATGGTATCATTATTTTAATTCTTACCATATTATTGAAAATAGTTTTATTCCCAATTGCTTATAAATCCTATATGTCATCGGCTAAAATGAAAGTTTTAAAACCGGAGATTGACGAGATTGGTCAGAAATTCCCTAAAAAGGAACAGGCCATGGATAAGCAAAAAGCTACCATGTCGTTGTATAAAAAAGCAGGTGTAAACCCAATGGCAGGCTGTATCCCCATGTTATTGCAGTTTCCTATTCTGATTGCCATGTTCAGGTTTTTCCCGGCTTCCATCGAGTTGCGTCAACAACCTTTTCTTTGGGCTACTGATTTATCGAGCTATGATTCAATTTATTCATGGACCACTCAAATTCCTTTACTCAGTTCATTCTATGGTAACCATATAAGTTTGTTTGCTTTACTAATGGCTATTTCCAACCTTATTTATACCAAAATGAATCAGGATATGATGGGCTCAACCAATGCAATGCCGGGGATGAAAACCATGATGTACATAATGCCGCTAATGTTCTTAGGATTCCTTAACAGCTATTCATCAGCGTTGAACTATTACTATTTCCTGTCGACCATGCTAACTTTCGGACAGATGTACGCGATTCGTTTTTTCGTCAACGAAGATAAGATACATGCTCAGATTCAGGAAAATAAAAAGAAACCTGTTACAAAATCAAAGTTCCAGCAGAGGTTGGAAGATATGTCAAAACAACGCCCAACTACTCCTAAAAAATTGAAAAAATAATAGTTGTTATAAATCGCAAAAAGCCCTGAATATTTATTTATTCAGGGCTTTTTTATAAGTGATAGTCTCACTCGCAAGTAAGCTTTCACAAATTTTTAATCTAAGTGATAATCTAGCTTGAAGTGAGGCTATCACTTTTGCAAAAAAAAGACCCCGCATTAAGCAGGGTCTTCAAATAAAATAAAAAAAAATTAATCTTTCACACAACGTACAGAATAAGCCAACCCTTTTTGTTCATCGGCTCTGCCAAGATTAGTTGAATCATAGTAAATACCATAATACCACGCTTCGGATGCGTTAACGGTTGAAGTCCACCAAAGCCCGGCTTTTGTCCAGCTGGAGCCATCAAAAGCACCATCAGCCATACGATATCCACCCGGAAGTGCAGTAAATCCACTACTATTAGAGGCTCCTACATTAGGTGTAAACCAATGAACTATTCCTACTTCTTTCAGTTTACCGGCTGAAACAGCGTCACCACCTAAAAAGGTTTTTAGTGTTGTCCATTCTGCATCAGTAGAAACATGCCAACCAACTGGAGCAATCTTTCTACTGTCGTTTACTGCATACCAGTTATACAATTTACCAAAAGTTGTACTGTAGGTTGGGATATTTTCAAAATCGCAACAAGCACCGGTTACACATGTACTCCATGTGGTTGCATTCAGAATATTGGGAATAGAATCACCATTACGATAGTGTTTTACCTTTAAATTTTGTTTCAGCCAAACTTGTGTACCAATGGTTACGGTTTGATAAACATTGCCATCAACATCAGTCACAGTAGCTGGCGTGGGCGTGGGCGTGGGCGTAGTATTAGTTTCGTCTTTCTTACAACCGGTAGTAAGAATTAATAAAAATCCCATTGCAATTAATGGGAAAATCCAAAATTTGTTTTTGTTTTTCATGTTCATTGATTAAAGATTAATAATAAAATGTATTGATGATAAAATATTTTGATGAATCCTTTTAGTATGATTCCGGTTAAAAACTTCTACCTTATTTTTAAAACTTAAAAATACAAACATACAAATATTTAATATAAATATATATTACATAAATATTAACATCATATTGGTAATTACATATTAAATTTAAATGATTGATATTTATTTATATGAATAGAAATACATAATTATTATATATATATCATTCAATTTAAATGATTTACGAAGCATAGCTGAATTAAATTTTCCTGAACAATTTTGTATTATACTAATGACAATGATTTTTGTTTTTTAGTTGCCTGAAAACACTTCAATTATAGAAAAAATATAATTATAAGTAATATAAACAATATAATGTCGTATTTTGAAATTTTCTTTTTCTCTTAATTGAGACCTTATAATGTGAAAGTTTCGATAAGATAGTTTTCTTGAAATTAAATTTTTAAACTAATATTTTAATTTAATTCAAATTTTA